>JBGPFC010000006.1:0-139879 GCA_041483195.1 Candidatus Eiseniibacteriota bacterium | reverse complement strand
ATGGTGCGCCGCCTTGGAATCGAACCAAGAACCTACTGATTAAGAGTCAGTTGCTCTGCCAGTTGAGCTAGCGGCGCGCTCGTCGCGCGCATTCGCGCGCGGAGAAAAGCGGCGGTTAATCTACGGGCCAGCCCGCGGAGCGTCAAGCTGCAATGCGCACCTCGCGCGCGTCGTGTCCGCGATCGCGCGCGTCACGGAGGCGGCGCCGCGCATCGGCGTCGCGCCCGCGCGCGGCCCCGGCGCGGTCCCGCGCGAGCGATCGGGCGCGGCGGCTTGGCCCGGCGCTCCGCGTGCGTGCTATTCTGCGCTGCGTTTTTCCCGGCGGGGGTGGAGGGGCGACCGCCCGGCGTGCGGCGCGGTCGCGCCGGGGCGTGGCCGGTCTGGAGCGGAGGTGCGATTCGTGCGACGCCCACGGGAGCGGGGATTCTTCGAGCTGTTCATGCGGTACTGGCTTCCGCTGCTCGTCTACGTCACGCTCATCATCACGCTCAGCGCCCAATCGAATCTGCAATTGCCGATCCACTTCGAGAACGGGGACAAGCTCTGCCATCTGGCCGAATACTTCGGGCTGGGCGTGCTCGCGGCGCGCGCGATCCGCGCCACCATGCGAGTCCCGCTGCCGCTGTTCGCCTCGCTGATCGCGATGTGTTTCGGAATCCTGGTGGGGACCGGTGACGAATTCTTCCAGTCGTTCGTGCCCGGGCGTTCCTCGGACGCGTTCGATCTGCTCGCGGACACGGCGGGCCTGGCGCTGGCGCAGCTCGTCTACCTGGTGTTCGCAAGGGACTAGCGGGACGGGAGGCTCATGGGTCTGAAGTTCCAGGCGCCGCGCGGCACGCGCGACCTGCTGCCCGCGGATCTCGCGCGATGGCAGTGGGCCGAGGCGCGCGCGCGCGAGGTGCTCGAGCGCTACGGTTACCGCGAGATCCGCACGCCGCTTTTCGAGGAGTTCGAGTTGTTCGCGCGCACCTCCGGCGAGTCGAGCGACGTCGTGCAGAAGGAGATGTACCGCTTCAAGGACTTGGGGGACCGCGACCTCGCCCTGCGCCCGGAGGGCACGGCCGGCGTGTGCCGCGCCTACCTCCAGAACAATCTCTCGGCCCAGGGACGCATCCACCGACTCTGGTACATGGGCCCGATGTTCCGTTACGGCCGCCCGCAGAAGGGCCGCTTCCGCCAGTTCTGGCAGATCGGGGCCGAGGTGATCGGCACCGCCGCGCCCGGCGCCGACGTCGAGATCATCGCGCTGTTCGTGGATCTGTTCGAGGCGTGGGGGTTTCGCGGGCTCGAGGTGGCGGTGAACAGCCTCGGCACGCCCGAGACGCGCCGCGCTTACGGAGACGCGCTGCGCGCGTGGCTCGCGCCGGTGCGCGACAAGCTGTGCGCCGACTCGCAGCGCCGTCTCGACGAGAACCCGCTGCGCGTGCTCGACAGCAAGGACGATGGCGACCGCGCGCTGCTCGCGGAGCGCGCCTCGACGCTGCCGCGCATGATCGATCAGCTCGATGCCGGGAGCCGCGCCCACTGGGACGCCGTGCTGGCGGGGCTCGCCGCGCTCGGCATCGCCCACGCGATCGACCACGGCCTGGTGCGCGGGCTCGACTACTACTCGCGCACCGCTTTCGAGGTGCACGATCGTTCGCTGGGCGCTCAGAGCGCACTAGGCGGCGGCGGCCGCTACGACGGCCTGATCGAGTCGCTCGGGGGGCCGGCCACCCCGGGCGTCGGCTTCTCGATCGGGCTCGACCGCACGCTGCTGGTGGTCGAGGAGCGTGGAGTCGGCCCGGCCTCAGGCGGCGGGGGCGTCTACGTGGTCGCGATGGAGGGCACGCGCGCGGCCGCGCTCCTCCTGGTGCGCGCGCTGCGGCGCGCGTTCACGGTGGACTGCGACCTCGAAGCGCGCGGCTTCAACGCGCAGATGAAGAGCGCGGGAAAGAGCGGCGCGCGCCTCGCGGTGCTGCTGGGCGAGGACGAATGGGCGAGGGGCGAGGTGGTGCTGCGCGACCTCGAGCGCGGCGAGCAGACCACGCTCGCGCGCGATGGGCTCGAGCGCGCGCTGCGCGAGCGCCTCGATGCCGCGCGCGCGGAAACACGAGTCCCATGAGCGAGGAGCGCACGTTGACCTTGGAAGGCCTCGGCGACTGGCGCCGCTCGCACACCTGCGGCGCGCTGCAACGGTCCGAAGCCTCGCGGCCCGCGACGCTAATGGGCTGGGTCCATCGCACCCGCGACCACGGCGGCGTGCTGTTCGTGGACTTGCGCGACCGCTACGGGCTCACGCAGGTGGTGTTCCGCCCCGACGTCGCGGGGGGCGCGCTGATCGAGCGCGCCGCGCGGCTCGGCAACGAGTGGGTGATCGCAGTGCGCGGCACCGTGGCGTTGCGGCCGCCCGAGTCGGTCAATCCGGAGCTCGGGACCGGCGAGGTCGAGCTCGAGGTGCGCGAGCTGAAGGTGCTGTCGTCGGCCGACGCGCTGCCGTTCCAGGTCAACGAGGAGATGCACCTCGCGAACGAAGACCTGCGCCTGCGCTACCGCTACCTCGATCTGCGCCGCCCCGAGCTGGCCCGGGTGATGGCGCTGCGCCATCGCGTCATGCAGGCGGCGCGCGCGTACCTCTCGAGCCAGAGTTTCCTCGAGGTCGAGACCCCGATCCTGGTGAAGCCGACGCCCGAGGGCGCTCGCGACTACGTCGTGCCGAGCCGCGTTCACCCCGGCAAGTTCTACGCGCTCCCGCAATCGCCGCAGCTCTACAAGCAGACGCTCATGATCTCCGGGGTCGATCGTTACTTCCAGCTCGCGCGCTGCCTGCGCGACGAGGATCTGCGCGCCGACCGCCAGCCCGAGCACACCCAGATCGACCTCGAGTTGAGCTTCGTCACGGAGGAGGAGGTGTTCGCGGCGGTCGAGGGTCTGTTCCACGCCCTGTGGAAGGAATGCCTGGGCGTGGAGATCAAGACGCCCTTCCCGCGCATGACCTTCCGCGAGGCGATGAGCCGCTTCGGCTCCGACAAGCCGGACCTGCGCTTCGGACTCGAGCTGGTCGACACCACGGCGCTCCACGCGCGCTCTCCGCGCAACGTCATCGCCGGTGGCGCGAAGGCCGAAGGCGGCGTGGGCGTGGCCATGACGATTCCGGGCGGCGCCGAGATCTCGGGGACGCAGCTGCGAAAGTTCGAGGATGTGGTGAAGGCCGCGGGCGGCGCGGGGCTCTCGTTCTTCAAGGTGGCCGACGCGGAGCGCGCGAAGCAGCAGATCATCTTCCCGGGCGAGCAGCTCGACGAGTTCTTGGCGAAGGTCAAGGCCCGGCCCGGCGACGCGGTCGTGTTCACGTCGGGACCGTGGGAGCCGACGCTCAAGGCGCTGGGCGTGCTTCGCACGCAGCTCGGCGAGCCGCTGGTCAAGGGCAGGGAGCGCGAGTGGGCGTTCGTGTGGGTGCGGGAGTTCCCGCTGTTCGAGTGGGACTCGGAGCGCAAGGGCTGGGCGGCGCGCCACCACCTGTTCACCATGCCGAACCCCGAGCACCTCCCGATCCTCGAGAGCGATCCGGGCAAGGTCGACGCGCAGCTCTACGATCTCGTGCTCTCTGGGAACGAGCTGGGCTCGGGCTCGATCCGCATTCATCGTCCCGACATCCAGGAGCGCGTCATGCAGGTGGCGGGCTTCACGCGCGAGCAGGCGTACGAGAAGTTCGGTTTCCTGATCGACGCCTACCGTTACGCGTCGCCCCCGCACGGCGGCATCGGCCTCGGGCTGGACCGGATCGTCATGCTGATGGCGGGACGCGACAACATCCGCGACACGATCGCGTTCCCGAAGAGCGCGAGCGCGGCGAGCCTGATGGATGGATCGCCGGCGCCGGTGGAGCCGCAGACGCTGAAGGAGCTGGGGATCCGGATCGAGTCGTAAGCGCGCATTTGGCCAAGAGGGTGAGTGCTAGATATGCCATGGGACATATTCATCTGCCATGCAGACGAAGACAAGGACAAGTGTGTTCTGCCACTGAAGCGCGCCCTTGCTCAAGCGGGATTATCGGTGTGGCTGGACGCGGATGTCTTGGCGACCGGGGATTCCGTCCGTCGCGCGATTGAATCCGGATTGAGCAAGTCGCGCTATGGGGTGGTCATCCTGTCTCCACGGTTCTTTGGGAAGGAATGGCCAAACAAGGAACTTGATGCGCTGTTTGAAAGAGAGCGCGAGGGCAAGAAGGTGATCCTGCCCGTTTGGTTCGAGGTCGATAAGGAGGAGGTCGAAAGGCGCGCCTTGCTACTTTCGGGGCGACGGGCCGCCAAATGGAGTGACGGAATCGATGCTGTTGTTCGAGGCATTGTTCAGGCGGTGGAGGGAACCGACGGCGTAGAATTGTCTTCCGCGACCGCTCCATTAACGCCGTCGAGGAAGACGCCGCCCGGATCCATGGTAATGATCGCAAGGCAGGAATCGGGTCCTATCTTTCTTCAGAGCCTTCGGGTCTCGTCGGCGGACTCAATCTCGATGGTCGTTGACCCTGAAGGTGATCTGGGTGCCGGGTATCTCCGGGAGCTTCAGGCCGCCAAGGACAACCACGTGGGCTATGCATTCGATCTTGACGCTGGTCTAGCCGTCATGAAGTCGATTTCAGAGGAGCGAGAGGGAGGCGCCGCACGTTGGCATCTTTCGCTGGACAGACTTGTGGATAATGATTATGGCGCCGGCGTTCTTGAGATGGGGTTCGGTCAATTCACGGTGGACCAACTTGCTGAACTCCGGGCTCGGCGCATCTTGCTTGGGGAATTGGCTCCCAAAGTAAAGTTTGAGAGCGCGGTTGAATTGAATAGCCAGACGTTGGAGCTTTTTATTCGAGGGATCAATGCTCCGGTGAAGGTGCTCGGGTCCCCGTTCCCGCGATTCTTCCAGGACCTGAGGAACGAGCCCGAGTTGTTTCTCGAGGTCTCGCGGCTATTTGGGTGTTACCTGCTGAGAGTAACGGGCACTGTTGCATTCATCAGAAAATTGGATCTTTCTCTTTCATCACCTACGGAGCTCAAAGTTGAATTCGAGGGTCAAAGGGCGAGGAAGTACACAAACGTCCCGCCAACAACAATAGCCGTCTCCGGGCGCTGCGCACTTCCGACTTAGGGGCCGAGGTTCTAGGGTGAAAGGCGACGACATGGCAGCGCCTCTGAATCATGAGAAGCGAGTGTGCCTTGCGGTGCTCGAGACCATTCAGCAGCGCGATGGGCTCACGTTCTCTAATCTGCATTGGGCCGATGAGGCCGATCGGAGCAATCCTGCCGTCGATCTCGTGTTCGAATCTTCGTCCACCCACTTTGCCCTCGAGCTCACAAGGATTGAGAGCTTCCCCGGCCAGATTGAGCACTACCATCAAACCCAGGAGTGGGTGGAAGCACTTGTGGCCGAACTCCGGGGCCAGCTTCCACGGCCGGGCCATTACACGCTCTCGTTCGAAGTGGGGGCAGTGCGAGGGTTCAGGCCGAATCCGAAAAGCCTGAAAGCCCTCGTCGACTGGGTGCGAGCCCGAGCCGGCGGGCTTGAGATGGGCTCGCCCGAGACGGCTCCGCGTCATTTCGTCCGGGAACGGCCGGACGGAGTGCCATTCAAAGTTGCCCTGTTTCGGTGGCCCGCCCGGGGCGCTCACTCGGACGGAACACTGTCCTTCAGCGATTTCGTTCCCGATGACCTCGAGGGGCGCCGGAGGCTCAGGATTCGGCAGGCCCTTGAGGCGAAGCTGCCGAAGCTCGAGAGCATGTCTCGCGCGGGGGCAACGACCATTCTGGTGCTCGAGTCCAACGACATCCAGCTCGCCAACGCGTCGGCAGTCGCGAGCGCACTGGTGGCAGAGCTGGAACGACTCCAGGACGCGATTCCCGATCGTGTGTGGCTCGTCGAGACGGATGGAGAACCGTGGGATCTCTGGGAGCTCAAGCGGGACTCGCGGATCTTCGGCGCCAACTGGAAGCATGGCCACGAGCAAATCGACTCCGCGGCTCGCGACGATCTGCTCCTTAGGTGGCCTCTGCGATTCTCGCGGAGCTCGTGGAAACGCTTCTCGTCATGGGAGGCGCATGAGGCGCAGCACACGGACGCTGATTACGGCCGTGTACTCGCTTGGATGTGGGAGGCCTGGCAGTTGGCCCGAACACACGATCCTGAATGGGGGAAGGGCTCCATCGACGAAGGGCACGTTCAGCAAATCCGCAGGACATGCCAAATCCTTGGCCGTCTGAGCTTGCTCAAGTGAATGATCTCGAAGCGGCGCTCGTTCAGGTCGCGGAATTTCTGGACGAGCATGGGATTCCTTACATGGTCATCGGCGGCTTCGCGAACCTCCATTGGGGACGGCCTCGCCTCACGCAGGATCTCGATGTTTCCGTCGGCGTGGGGGAGGCTTCATTTCCCGAATTCATCAGGATGGCGACCGCCCGGTTCCAGTCCCGCTCACCGGACCCGCTTGAGTTCGCACGCAAAAACGGAATCGTGCTGCTGAGAACTAGAGAAGGCGTTCCGATCGACCTGATCCCCGAATTTCATCCGCTCGTGACGCGGGCGATCGAGCGCGCGGTCCGGGTCGACGTGGGCGGAAGGGCCATCCGCTTTTGCACCGCGGAAGACCTGATCCTTCTCAAGCTGAGCTCGGAGAGGCCGCGAGACCGTGAAGATGTCGAGGGTGTCATTCTGCGCCAGGCCCGCTCGCTGGATCGGGGCTACCTCGATCCGCTGGTCGAGCAGCTCGCGAGGGCGCTCGAGCGCCCGGACATTTTGACGTTTTACCGTGACTGCCTTCGCAAAGCCGGGCCCGACTCCTCAGGTCCGCCAGGAGTCCGCGAGGATCCCCATGGGTGAGACCCGCGTCGACCTACTGCACCTCCTCGAAGATCTGCGCGACGCCTACCCGGGCTCGCTTGATGAGACCATTCTCACCGAGATCGTCGCCAACTCCCTCGACTCCGGCGCGAGGCACATCGTTTTCACCGCCGATGCGGCGACCGCGACGCTGACCGCGCTGGACGACGGCTCCGGCATGCAGCGTCGCGAACTCGCCCGGTATCACGACGTGGCCGCCAGCGGCAAGACCCGCGGCGAGGGCATTGGGTTCGCCGGCGTCGGGATCAAGCTCGGGCTGCTCGTGTGCGAGGACGTGGTGACCGAGACGCGCCGCGCGTCGTCCCATATCGCGACCCTCTGGCACATGGCCTCACGACACAAGGCGCCGTGGAAATGGATTCCGCCGCCCGGCCTAGTGAACGATCGCGGCACCGCCGTCCGGCTCCGCCTGCGCAACGCGCTCGCGCCGCTGCTCGATCCGGGGTACATCGAGGGCACACTGCGCCGCCACTTCGAGCCGCTGCTCGATCCCGGATTTCGCCCGATTCTCGCTCCGCATTATCCGCACGAAATTCGCTTCGAGATCAACGGCCGGGCTCTGACTCGTGAGGCCACGCCATCCGGAGAGCAAGCTCCGCTCGAGATCCGCCTCGCGCGCAAGCGCAAGCCTTCCGCGCTCGGCTACATCGTGCGCGAGGCCCGGGGCCTCGGCGAGGAACGACGTGGGATCGCGATCAGCACGCTGGGCAAGGTGATCAAGCGCGGTTGGGACTGGCTGGGAGTGACGCCATCCACGCCGGAATCGATCGGCGGCACCATCGAGGTGCCAGCGCTCGCGGAATGTCTCACGCTCAACAAGGGCGATTTCATCCGCACCGGTCCGCGCGGGGCGATCTACCTCGCATACCGCAAGGCAATCCAGGAAGCCGTCTCGCAGCAACTCGCGGCCTGGGGCGACTCGCGCGAGCAGGCTGAACATGCGCGCCGGCGCGTGGCTCGCCCGTTGGAGCGCGATCTCGAGAGCGTGCTCGTGGATCTCGCCGATGACTTTCCGTTGCTCGCCTCCCTGGTCGAGCGGCGTGCGGGGGGGCAGCGGAGGCTCCCGATCGGAGGTCCCGGAGCGGCTTCGGATGCGCGGGCGGTTCTGGCCTCTTCCATCGTCGGCGCGTCCGAGCACGAAGCGCCGGCGGATGCGGTGGCGGATGCGAACCGTGATTCGCGATCGAGCACGCAGGCCGCGGCCCTGGGCTCGGAGCATGATGCCGCGGCCGCTGTGTCGCCTCAGGAGGCCGCACCCGGTGTGACGCTCCCCGGCCCGCAGCGCGCGAAGCGTCCCGCTCACTACGGGCTCAGCATTCAGTTCGACGCACGCGCCGACGATCCCGAGCTCGCACGCCTCGTCGAATCCACGGTCTGGGTGAACGAGGCGCATCCCGCGTTTCGCCGGGCCGCGGCCTCGCGCTCCGAGGGTTATCACGTCGCCCTCGCGGTGGCCATGGCGCTTGCCCCGCTGGCGGTAGAGTCCGCTCGGGAGCATTCCTTCATCACGAGCTTTCTCGCGAGTTGGGGTGCTGCCCTCGAACGAAGCGGCGCACCTCGCCGGCGAGCCCGCTAGAAACAGCGCAACATGCTCACAGCCGCACAGGTCGCTGAGCTTCTCGAACACGATGCCTCGCGCCGATCGACCGTGCGGGGCGCACGGAGATAGTGTGCTAGGTTTTCGGCCTCCCCGGTTTCATTTCCTTCTCGGAGGCCGCCCGATGAAACGCACGTTGCTGCTGTTCGCGCTCCTTGCCCTCGCCGCCGGCTGCGCCCATCTCGACTACGTCGGCGAATCGTATCCCCGCACGCAGGACGTGGCGCTCTTCTACTCGGAGAGCAACGTCGGCCGCCCGTACCGCCAGATCGGCGAGCTGGTCGCCACCTCCGAATCGTTCCTCAGCACGCACAAAGTCCAGGACAAGATCGTGGAGAAGGCGCGCGAGAAGGGCGCGGACGCGGTCATCATCCTGGGGCTCGAGCGGATCAAGACCGGCGAGTCCACGGACTACAACGAGACCACGACCGAGCACAAGGGCAAGAAGGGGAAGGAGTACACGACGACCTCGGGCGGATCGACCACCACGGTGCACGAGCAGAATCGCATCCGCGCGATCTTCGTGAAGTACACGGGGGAGAAGCCCGCCGAGTAGCGGTCGCCGCGACTACGCGGGCGGCGCGCGGTCTCCGCGGGCGCATCCGCGCGCCGCTCGCGGCCTCCGCGGGCGCATCCGCGCGCCGCTCGCGGCCTCCGCGGGCAATCCGCGCGCCGCGAGTCTCACTCCTGCCAGAGGTAGCTGAGCTTCACGAACGCGTTGCGCGTGTGCGGGATCATCCCCCGGGCCTCGGCGCCTTCGATCCGCGCGCCGTAGCCCACGTACACCGCGGTTCCCGGCCGTACGAAGTAGCGTCCCAGCAGATCGAGCGACAGGGCGCGCTTGCCCTCGGTCCCATCGCCCAGGGCGTCGTAGTCGCGCTCGGAGCGGTACTCGCTGATCCAGCGCAGCGACAGCTCCTTGTCGAACAGGAAGCTCATGCGGACCCGCGAGATCGCGACGTCGGCGAAGCGCGTGCCGGTCTCGCGGCGCTCGACGATGCTGCCGTTGAAGTCGAGCTCCGCGTCGAGGCGCCGGCTGAAGCGCAGGTTGAGTCGCGACGAGAGGTCGCGCCCCCGCCCCGGCACGGTCTCGTCGAACACCACCGCGTCGCCCGCGCTCATCGAGATCTCGCCGCCCACGGCCTGATACCGGCTGGATCCCGCGTCCAGGCCCCACCTGCGCTGGTGCGGGAACTCGCGTCCGTCGAATCGCGTGAATCCGTGCTGGGCCCAGGTCTTCAGCCAGGTGTTGAGCGGCAGGTCGAGGTTGACGCCCAGGTTCAGGGTCTCATCCGCGAGCCGGCCCGCCCAGCGATCGTCCCCGTGCTCCCAGGTGCGCTCGTAGAACGCCGCGGGCGTGACCTCGGTGAACCACGAGCGGCCGTTCGAGTAGAAGTGCGGGTTGAAGAACGTCTGGGCGTCGATCTGATTCGTGCGCTGGATGAAACCCATGTCGGCGGCGAAGTGTCTCGAGATGTCCGTGAGGTTGGTGCCGGTGTCGAGCCCCTTCGAGCCGCGCGCGAGCGAGAGCCGGCTCGCGTTGCCCTGCCGGATCCGGCCCTCGAGATCGAGCAGGGTCGTGTCGAGGTCGCCGCGCTGCGCCGGATCGAGCCCGGCGACCGCGCCGCGCAGATCGCGTTCGCGCGACCAGCTCCGCACGTGCTGGAGCGCGAGGCTGTACTTCTCGGCGAACGTGAAGCGCCCGTCCGCGCCGATCCCGCGGTTGTAGGTCTCCTGCTGCTCGCGGTCGCCCAGCAGCAGGCCGACGCTGGAGTTCTTCAGCACCTCGCGCCTCACGCGCACCAGGTCGTAGAGCGCGTCGTGATCGCGATACGGGTTGAGTCCCTGGGGTAGGGTCTCCACGCTGTCGCCCGCGCTCCGGTCCAGCGCGTGCAGCACGCCGATCGTGGTGCGCCCCACCTTCCCGCTGAGCTTCATGCCGTACAGCGGATCGGCGATGCGGCGCGTGTAGACCAGATCGAGCGGCGTGTTCCAGATCTCGCTGCCCTCGAGAAAGAATGGCCGCTTCTCGGGAAAGTAGATGGCGAAGCGCTGATTGATGTCCACCACGCCGGCGTCCGCCTCGACCTGGCTGAAGTCGGGCGTCACGGCGAGATCCGCGGTCAGGTTGCTCGCGAGGCCCAGCGCGAGGCTGCCGCCGGCGCGCGACCTGGCCCGATCGGCCAGCCTGCCGCCTGCATCGCGATCGCCCAGCCGCGAGCCGGTCCAGGTCGGCGTGATCTGCAGGCTGCGGCCCGGACGCACGCCGGCGAGACCCTCGAGCCAGCCGTACTGCGCGTGCAGGCTGCTGATGTTCCGCGTGAGCGGCGCCCAGAACATGAGCTCGCCGGTGCGCCCCACGTTTCGCCAGGCGTTGAAGCCGAATGTGAGCGGATCGCGCGACGGGAATCGCAGCGTCTTGAACGGGATCGCCATCTCGATCTCGTAGCCGGCCGCGGTGCGGCGCGCCTTCGAGACGTAGAGAAAGTCGGGGTTCGTGTCGGGATCGCCGCCCCCTTCCTGATACACGCCGTCCATCTGGATGCCGTTCGGATCGCACCCGAAGAGATACGACTTCCAGCGATCGTTGTAGGTGTCCAGGTCGATGCCGGCGAAGTCGTCGTTCAGATCGTCGCGCGTGACGAGCGGCGCGCGCAGCCCGCTCGGATCCTCCCGGCAACGGAATCCCACGTACAGGTTGAGGTCGTCGTAGAGCAGGAGGCACTCGGTGCCGAGCGTGTCGGGGACGCCCTCGACCGGGTTCCAGTGCGTGAACGAATCGAGCACCGCGGCCTCGGCCCAGACGGCATCGTCGAGCGCGCCGTCCACGACCGGACCGTGCGGCACCCGGCGGGGCGAAGCCCGGAGCGCGTGGGCGCTGCCGTGAAATACCTCCCCCGCGGCGAGCGGCGCCGCGAGCAGCACGAGGCAAACCGGGGCGAGCGGCAGGAAGCGCAAGGGCGGGGGTTCCCTTCGGGTCCGGCGTGGCACTTCGCGAATGCCCCAGCATAACCGGAATCCACGCGGCTTGTCTCGCGATAGACAGGGCGCGGCCGTGGTGGTCAAATGTGCGCTTCGTGCGACGACGCGAGGCCCGCGCGATGGACGCGACGGCCGAGCGCATGACCCGTTCCCGAGGATCCGCCAATGTCCGGCGCCGAGCTCGCGAGGCTCGCGGAAGACGAGCGTCGCGAGCAGAACTGGAAACGCTGGGGCCCGTACCTCTCCGAGCGCCAGTGGGGCACGGTGCGCGAGGACTACTCGGCCGACGGCAACAGCTGGGCCTACCTTCCGCACGACCACGCGCGCAGCCGCGCCTACCGTTGGGGCGAGGACGGCCTGCTCGGCATCACCGACCGGGAGTGCCGGCTGTGCTTCGCGCTGGCGCTGTGGAACGGCCGCGATCCGATTCTCAAGGAGCGGCTGTTCGGTCTGAGCGGGCCGGAGGGGAATCACGGCGAGGACGTGAAGGAGTGCTACTACTACCTGGACTCGACGCCGACGCACTCCTACATGAAGGCGCTCTACAAGTACCCGCACGCGGAGTTTCCGTATCAGCGGCTCATCGACGAGAACCGCGCCCGCGGAAACTCGTCGCCCGAGTTCGAGCTATCCGACACCGGCGTGTTCGACGGCAACCGCTACTTCGACGTGACCGCGGAGTACGCCAAGGCCTCGCCAGACGACGTGCTGATCCGCATCACGATCGAGAACCGCGGCCCGGAAGCCGCGGACATCCACCTGCTGCCCACGCTCTGGTTTCGCAACACCTGGAGCTGGGGTCGCAGCGGCGAGGGCTACTGGCAGCGCCCGCGGATCTCGCGCGGACCGGAGAACGCGCTGCTCGCCGAGCACGCGACGCTCGGCGCGCTGCGGCTGGCGGTGGGCCTCGGCCCCTTCGGGCGCCCGGCGGCGCTGCTCTTCACCGAGAACGAGACCAACGGCCGCCGCCTGTTCGACGACCCGCACGCCGCGCCGTTCGCGAAGGACGCGTTTCACGACTACGTCGTGCGCGGGCGGTCGGCGGCGGTGAACCCGGCGCGCGTGGGCACCCGCGCCGCCGCGTACTACCACGTCGAGATCCCGGCCGGCGATCGTTTCAGCGTGCGGCTGCGGCTCGGACCCGCGGGCGAGCCGGTCGCCTCCGCCATGGGCCACGGCTTCGACGAGCTGTTCGAGCGGCGCCGCGCGGAGGCCGACGAATTCTTCGACGCCCGCCTTCCGGGCGCGGCCACCGCCGAGGAACGCGCGGTGGTGCGCCAGGGCTACGCCGGGCTCCTGTGGTCGAAGCAGTACTACAACTACGTGGTGCGCGACTGGCTCGAAGGGGACCCGGCACAGCCCCCGCCGCCGCCGGAGCGGCGCCTCGGGCGCAATCACGGCTGGCCGCACCTCCACAATCGCGACGTGATCTCGATGCCGGACAAGTGGGAGTACCCGTGGTACGCGGCGTGGGACCTGGCCTTTCACATGATCCCGTTCGCCGCGATCGATCCGTCCTTCGCGAAGGATCAGCTCGTGCTGTTCCTGCGCGAGTGGTACATGCACCCCAACGGGCAGATTCCAGCGTACGAGTGGGCGCTCTCCGACGTGAATCCTCCGGTCCACGCGTGGGCCTGCTGGCGCGTCTACAAGATGACCGGCCCTCGCGGAAAGCGCGACCGCCTGTTCCTCGAGCGCGTGTTCCAGAAGCTCCTCATCAATTTCACGTGGTGGGTGAATCGCAAGGATCTCGAGGACAACAACCTGTTCTCGGGCGGCTTCCTCGGCCTCGACAACATCGGCGTGTTCGACCGCTCGAAGCCGCTCCCGACCGGCGGCCACCTCGAGCAGGCCGACGGCACCGCGTGGATGGCATTCTACTGCTCGACGATGCTGTCCATCGCGCTCGAGTTGGCCGACGAGGATCCGGCCTACGAGGATGTCGCGAGCAAGTTCTTCGAGCACTTCGTGGCGATCGCCGACGCGATGAACGCGCTCGGAGGGTGCGGGCTGTGGGACGACGCCGACGGTTTCTACTACGACCAGCTCCACGTCGACGGCGCCAGCATTCCGCTCCGGATCCGATCGATGGTGGGGATCATCCCCCTGTTCGCCGTCGAGAACCTCGACGAGGCCGTGATCGCGAAGCTGCCGGGGTTCTCGAAGCGCCTGAGGTGGTTCCTCGAGAATCGCGGCGACCTCGCCCGCCACATCGCATACATGGACACGCAGCGGAACGACGGGCACGCGCGCCGGCTGCTCGCGATCCCATCGCGCGAGCGCCTCGAGCGCGTGCTGCGCTACGTCCTGGACGAGAGCGAGTTTCTCTCGCCGGGTGGCGTGCGTTCGTTGTCGCGCGTCCATCGCGAGCGCCCGTTCGTGTTCGCGGCGGACGGCGTCGAGTACCGCGTGGACTACGAGCCCGGCGAGTCCCGCAGCGGGATCTTCGGCGGGAATTCGAACTGGCGCGGCCCGGTATGGCTCCCGCTCAACTACCTGTTGATCGAGGCGCTCGAGCGTTACCACCACTTCTATGGCGACCGGCTGCGGGTGGAGTGTCCGACCGGCTCCGGAACGCTGATGAATCTCGCGGAGGTCGCTGGCGAGCTGGCGCGGCGCATCTCGAGCCTGTTCCTGCCAGATGCCACGGGCCACCGCATAAGCCTGGGCGAGGCGCGCCACGCCGCCGAGCCCGCCTGGCGCGACCTCGTGCTGTTCCACGAGTACTTCGACGGCGACAGCGGGCGCGGGCTCGGCGCCTCCCACCAGACCGGCTGGACCGCGCTCGCGGTGGGACTGATCGAGGATCTCGCGCGGGCGCGCGCCTCGCAGCCGGGCGGCGTCGCGGGGGCCGCGCCGCCTCGCATCGCGAGGGCCGAGGAATGTTGACCCCGCGAGAGCCGGCGCCGCTGCGCATCGGCGGAGACGAGTACGCGCGACGCATTCGCGCGCTGCTCGCGCGCGGCGGACTCACGCGCACCCTCCCGCGGCGCCAGCGCGATCGCTGGATCGTGCTTCACGCGATCGCGGAACGCTTCGCGGCGGACGACCGTTTGAGCGAGATCGACGCGAATGCGCGGATCGCCGACTTCCTGCTCGGGCCCGGACGTTTTCTCGAGATCGATCGAGCTTCGCTGCGCCGCGAGCTGGTGGACGAGGGCTTCATCGATCGCGACCCCGCCGGCCACAGCTATCGGCGATCGCGCCGGCACGAGCGGCGCGTGGTGTTCGACGATCCGCCTCCGGTCGGGCTCATCCCCGGATTCGCGCCGCATCGCCACGGAGAGTGAGAGCAGCCGCCGGCCGGTCCGCGCATCCGCTCCGAGCGCCGATCGAAGCGCCGCGCTACTTCTGAGCCAGCAGCCGCACGCTCCCGGATCCGGTCTCGAGCGCGATGCGCCCGCGCCCGTCACCGATCGTGCCTTCGAACGAGCCGCCGTCGTGACGCGTCAGCTGCAATGGAATCTCGCTTCGGATCCCACCGCTCGACGTCTCGGCCGTGAGGCGCGCGCCCAGCGACTCCGGCAGTCGCAGCGTGATGTTGCCGGAGCCGGTGTCCACGCTGACCTCGCTCACGTCCGCGTCGAGCGCGAGCGTCACCGATCCGCTGCCGGTGTCGATGGCGAGGATCGGCGCGATCACGCCCGAAAGCTCGATGTCGCCTGAGCCGGTATCGGCGCTGAGGTGGTCCACGTCGATGCCGGATCCCTCGATCCGGCCGGAGCCGGTGTCCATGCTGAGGGTGCCGTGGATCTTCGAGACGCGGATGTCGCCGGAGCCGGTGTCGAGCGTGACCCTGGCCTCCGCGCCGGTCACTTCGATCGCGCCGGAGCCCGTGTCGATCGCGAGATCGCCGCGCGCGCCGCTCGCCGACACGTCGGCCGCCTCGGCGTCCAGCTCGATGCGACCATCGACGTTCGTGGCCTCCGCGGTCCCCGCCGCGAGATGGAGCGTGAGGTGCTGGCCCCGCGGGATCTCGACGCGCAGATCGGCGTAGGCCTCGGTGCCGGAGCCGGAGCCCGCGATCGTGACGTTGCGGTAGGTGCCGAACGAGAACTTGGTATCGCGGTTGCCGAAGGTGCCGTCGCCCCGCACGCGGAAGTTGGTCGAGCCGCCATATCCAAGCTCGGGGTAGACGACCCGGGTCCCTGGCACCATGACGCGCAGGGTCTGTGCGCCGGCGAGCGGCCCGGTCACGATGCGCATCTGGCTCGCGTCGCGTCCTCCGCGCGAAACCAGCACCACGACCTGATGTCCATCGCCGGGCCCGAGCCGCACCTTTCCGGCGAGGTCGTAGATGACGACATCGCCGCCCTCGAGCGTGTAGCGTTCCGGGGTCGCGGACGGGCCCTCGGCGGCGGTGGCCACCATGGCGAGCAGCATCGCGTCGGCCGCGAGCGCGATGGCGAAGAGTCCGATCAGAAGGGCGAGAACGAACGCGCCAGCTGCGAGGGCGCGGGGAAGGAGCGGGGCGAAATGCTCGGGCGTCTTCATGAGGGGTATCCTCGTGGAAGCGGGTGTTCCCGGTGGGTCCTGCCGGCACCTTACGGCCGCGGGTGCAGTCGGGTTGCGCGCCCGTACGATTCTCAGACACGCTCCGGGGCGGAATGGTTGGACGGGCGCGGTCCGGCGGGTAGCCTCGGGGTGCCATGGCCCTCGATTTCAACCATTTGAGCCTTCGCACCGTCTCATCCCCCGCATGGAGCTCTCGGGCCCCGGGGTGATGAGTCCAGGAAACGTTCCTGCTTCGCCTCCGGCGGGCGCGGACGCCGACGACGTCTCACGAGCCGTCGCCGGAGACCACCGTGCCTTCGAGCGGCTCTACCGGCGCCACGTGGGGCGCGTGTTCGGCCTTGCGACGCGCCTGATGAGTCGCGACGAGGCGGCCGAGATCACGCAGGACGTGTTCGTGCGGGCCTGGAGCAAGCTCGCGACGTTTCGAGGGGAGGCGGCGTTCTCGACATGGTTGCACCGGCTCGCGGTGAATCTGATCCTCTCGCGGCGGGCATGGCTCGGGGTGCGGCGCGGCCGGTTCATCGACGACGCGGCCGCGATCGAGACCGCCCCCGCGCGGCCCGGACAGAGCGACCTGGGGATGGATTTCGAGAGGGCGATCGGGAAGCTCCCGGAGGGCGCGCGCGCGGTGTTCGTCCTGCACGACGTGGAAGGCTACAAGCACGAGGAGATCGCATCGTTCATGAAGGTCACGACCGGCACCACCAAGGCCCAGCTCCATCGAGCGCGGATGATGCTGCGCGGCCATCTGGGCGCGAGGCAGGAGTAGCGCCATGACCGACCGCTGGAGCGAGCGTCTCTCCGAATACGTGGACGGCGAGCTGGATCCCGCGACGGTGCGCGATCTCGAATCGCACCTGCAGGGCTGCGCCGCATGCACCACGACGCTCGAGGGCCTGCGCGCCGTCGCCGGCCGGGCGCGCGCGCTCGATGCGCCGGTGCCCCCCGAGGATCTGTGGCCCGCCATCGCCGCGCGCATCGCGGATCGCGGCGCCGCGCGCTTTCCGTGGCGCGTGCCCGGCTGGCGCTTCACGTTCACCTTTCCGCAGCTCGCGGCCGCCGCGCTGGCATTGATCGCGCTCTCGGCCGGGACCGTGTGGATGACGCTTCGCGGCGGCCTGCCCACCGCGCCGGGCTCGGCTCGCGGATCCGGAGGGATCGCGCGGTCCGCCCCGCCCGCCGCGCGACCCGGAGCCGAGGCGCCGGCGGTCGTCGCCGACTTCGGCGTGGCCCGCTACGACGCCGCGATCGCCGACCTTGAGCGCACGCTGAACGAACGCCGCGGGCAGCTCGACACCACGACGGTGCGCGTCGTCGAACAAAACCTGGCCATCATCGATCGCGCGATCGAGCAGGCGCGCCGCGCGCTCGCCGCCGACCCGACCGATCTCTACCTGAACAACCACCTCGCGAGCACCATGCGCCGTAAAGTGGACCTGTTGCGCCTGGCGACCACCGCGAGCTTCCCGAGCTGAGGAGACCCTCCGCATGACGCTGACCATCGCAGCGACGGCCTTCGCGATTCTCACCCTGAGCACCCACACCGACACCACGCTGACGGTGAGCCCCGGCACGCGGCTCGCGGTGAACGATTTCGGTGGGAGCGTCTCGGTCGCCACCTGGACGCGCAACGCGGTGCGCATCGAGGCCGAGCATTCGAGCCGCACCCGGATCGAGGTCGAGGAGGACGAGTCGGAGCTGGCGGTCAAGGCGAGCGGGCGGATGGGGGTGCCGACCTCCGTGGATTTCACCATCACCGTCCCGGTCTGGATGGCCTTGGAGATTTCAGGGGTGGACACCGACGTGCAGGTGGAAGGCACGCGCGCCGACGTGAAGGTGGAGACCGTGGGCGGCGAGGTGCACGTGACCGGCGGGAAGGGATTCATCTCGCTTCAGTCGGTGCAGGGCGACGTGGTGCTCGAGAGGTCGAGCGGCCACGCCGAGCTGAGCTCGATCAACGCCGGGGTCCGGGTCATCGATCACGATGGCGAGGCGAGCGTCGAGACCGTGAACGGCGATGTGTGGCTCGAACACCTGCACTCGGGCGACGCGGAGGCCTCGACCGTGAATGGCAGCATCGTCTGCGCTGGCGACATCCGCGAAGCCGGTCGCTACCGGTTCTCGACGCACGACGGGGACATCGTGGTGGTGCTGCCCGCGGCTCCCAACGCGGCGGTGTCGGTCAAGACCTACAGCGGCGATTTCGACTCGAGCTTTCCGGTGACGCTCAACGAAGCGAAGCGCGGCCGGCGCTTCAAGTTCAACCTCGGCAGCGGCGCCGGGGGCGCGACCCTGGAGCTCGAATCCTTCCAGGGGTCGATCCGGCTGCTCAAGGCGGGCGACCCCGAGATCGCCCGGCTGCGCGAAGCGGGGCTCAACTCGTCCGACGAGGATCGCGACGACGCGGACTCCGATTCGAAGGCCGACCACAAGCACGATGCGAAGTCCGACAAGCACGACCGCAAGGACAAGGACAAGAACCACGACGACGACGACGACGAGGAGACGCCATGAGGACCGTGAACCTGTCTGGCATTCGCACCTCCGCAGCGCTGGTGCTGAGCTGCGTGCTGCTGCTCGCCGCGCCTCCCGCCCGCGCGGGGCGGGCGGATCGCCCCGGGTCCACCGCGACCCCGGACTTCCAGTCGAGCTGGACGCTCGCGAGCGGGAAATCCATCGAGATCAAGGGCGTGAACGGCAACATCGACGCGACGCTCGCTTCCGGCAACACGGTCGAGGTGACCGCGGTCAAGCGCGCCCGGCGCAGCGATCCCGACGAGGTGAAGATCGAGGTCATCGAGCACGAGGGCGGCGTGACGGTGTGCGCGAAGTATCCCGACGCGGGCGGCGATCGCAACACCTGCGAGCCCGGGGGCGGCGGGTCTTCCCACACGCACAACAACGACGTCGAGGTCCACTTCACCGTGCGCGTGCCCGCGGGGATCCGCTTCGTCGGCCGCACCGTGAACGGGGGCATCATCGCCGACGGACTGCGCGGCCCGATCAAGGCCGAGAGCGTCAACGGCTCGATCCACTTCTCGACCACCGGGTACGGAACGGCCACCACCGTGAACGGCTCGATCGACGCGTCGCTGGGCACCGGCACCTGGCCCGAGCCGCTGGAGTTCACCACCGTGAACGGCGAGATCACGCTCTCGCTGCCCGCGGACATCGGGGCGGAGCTCCGGGCGTCGTCCGTGAATGGCGAGATCGAGAGCGCGTTCCCCCTGACGGTGCGCGGAAAGATCGGGCGCCATCGTGTGAGCGGCACCATCGGCAAGGGCGGATCGCCGCTGAAGCTCGAGACCGTGAACGGGGACATCACGCTCAAGTCCTCATCCTGAGCGCGCCGGGGTTGCGCGCGCGCGGACTGGACACGCTCACGCGGGTGCGCGAGACTTTCGGCGTGCGATCCAACATGAGGGAGCCCCGATGATGGGAGTCGAACGCTTCAGGCGCGCCGTCGGCTTCGTGGCGGCCGTGTTCTCGATGCTGCTGATGCTGGCCGGCGTGAACCTCCTGTTCGCGTGCTGGCTGTTCTGGACCCGCCATCAGTTTCCCGGGGCGATGTTCTGGGGCGCGAGCGGCATCGCGCTCATCGCGTACGGCAGCGCGCTGATCCTCGAGCTGGCGCGCGGGCCGGACGATCCGCGGCGCGGGCCGCGGCGGGCCATGCTGCGGGCGGCCGCGATCGTGCTCACGATCGCGGGCGTCGCGTGGGCGATCCAGACCGAGGCCCATTGGCGGACGACCGGCGAGTGGGAAGCCTACGGCGTGGTGATCGGGGCGATCATGGCGATCGAGGGCGCTGCCGCATTCGGCTGGACCACGTTGCCGCGCGGGGTCGCGCAGCCGACCCGTTAGCTCGCGGCGCCGGCCCTTGAGGTAGGCTCCCGCCGCTGCCGCGTCACCCATATCGAACCGGAGGTTCGCCATGCCACGCAACCCGATCGACGTCTTCGTCTCCGTGTGGGATCAGGAGGCACAGAACACGCTGAAGCTGCTGCGCGCCCTGCCGCCCGGGCAGTACGACTTCCGGCCCGATGCGGGTGGCCGCTCGCTCGGCGAGCTGAGCTGGCATCTCGCCGAGATCGAAGGCTACATGACGCACGGCATCGAGACCGGAACCTTCGCGCCCGGCATGAAGCCTCCGGGGCTCGAGCGTCCGCGCGCGATCGAGGCGCTCGCGCCCGGTTACGAGAAGGTCCATGCGGAAGCCGTGGCGCGCGTGCGTAAGCTCCAGCCCGACGATCTCGAGCGCAGCCTGCCCTTCTTCAGCGGCAAGCCGATGAAGATCGGCGACATCCTCTGGAACGCGCTGTTCCATCACCAGCTTCACCATCGCGGCCAGCTCGGGCTGATGTGCCGGCTCGCGGGCGGGCGGACCCCCGGCCTGTTCGGTCCCAATCGCGAGGAGATGGCCGAGATGGCGGCGCGCATGAAGGCCGAGTCCGCGTCCCGCGGCTGAACGTTCGACGGGTCGCTGACGGCGTGAGCGGCGCGCCGCGCGTTCGTTGGCGATCCCCCGCCCGTCTGCTATAAGTCCCCGGCTCGTTCTCGTTCAACCAGAGAGGCTTGAGGGGACCGCATGGAGCTCATCGAGTCGCATCTCGACACGTCGAGCGACGAGTTCAAGGCGAACGCCGCGCACCACCGCGCGCTCGCGGCCGAGCTCAAGCAGCGCCTCTCCGCGGTCAAGACGGGGGGAGGCCCGGAGCTCGTCGCCCGTCACACCGCGCGCGGCAAGCTGTTCGTGCGCGAACGCGTCGAGCGCCTGCTCGACCCATCGACCGCCTTCCTCGAGCTCTCGCCGCTCGCGGCGCACGGCCTCTACGACGGCGAGGCGCCGTGCGGCGGGATCGTCACCGGCATCGGCCTGGTGCGCGGGCGCACCGTGATGGTGGTCGCGAACGACGCGACGGTGAAGGGCGGCACCTACCTCCCGATGACGGTGAAGAAGCACGTGCGCGCGCAGGAGATCGCGCTCGAGAACCGGCTGCCCTGCGTGTACCTGGTGGACTCGGGCGGCGCGTTCCTTCCGCTCCAGGCCGAGGTGTTCCCCGATCGCGATCACTTCGGACGCATCTTCTACAACCAGGCACGCATGTCCGCGCTCGGCATCCCACAGGTCGCGGTGGTGATGGGCTCGTGCACGGCGGGCGGCGCGTACGTGCCGGCGATGAGCGACGAGGCGATCATCGTGAAGAACCAGGGCACCATCTTCCTCGGCGGCCCGCCGCTGGTGAAGGCGGCGACCGGCGAGGTCGTGAGCGCCGAGGAGCTGGGCGGCGCCGACGTGCACACGCGGATCTCGGGCGTCGCCGACCACCTGGCGGACGACGACGCGCACGCGCTCGAGATCGCGCGCGACATCGTCACGCATCTCGGCCCGCCCGCGCGCGCCGCGATCGATTTCGCGAGCCCCGAGCCGCCGCGCTACGACGCGGAGGAAATCTACGGGTTGCTGCCCCGCGACCTGCGAACGCCATACGATGTGCGCGAGCTGATCGCGCGCCTGGTCGACGGCTCGCGCTTCCACGAGTTCAAGTCGCGCTACGGCACGACCATCGTCACGGGGTTCGCGCACCTCGAGGGCATGCCGGTCGGAATCCTCGCGAACCAGGGCGTGCTGTTCAGCGAGAGCGCGCTCAAGGCCACCCACTTCATCGAGCTGGCCGCGCAGCGCCGCGTCCCGCTGCTGTTCCTCCAGAACGTGAGCGGCTACATCGTGGGCAAGCAGTACGAGCACGGCGGAATCGCGAAGGACGGCGCGAAGATGGTGCACGCGGTCGCGAACGCGCAGGTGCCGAAGCTCACGCTCGTGATCGGCGGCAGCTTCGGCGCCGGCAACTACGGCATGTGCGGGCGCGCCTACGCCCCCCGCTTCCTCTTCATGTGGCCGAACAGCCGCATCAGCGTGATGGGCGGCGAGCAGGCGGCATCGGTGCTCGCGCAGGTGAAGCAGTCGCAGCTCGAGGCCGCTGGGAAGAAGATGACGCCGGCGGAAGAGACCGCGTTCAAGCAGCCGGTGCTCGATGCCTACGACCGCGAGGGGAGCCCCTACTTCTCGACCGCTCGCATCTGGGACGACGGCATCCTCGACCCCGGGCAGACGCGCACCGCGCTCGCGCTGGCGCTCGCCGCCGCGCTCGAGGCGCCCATCCCCGATCCGCGCTTCGGCGTGTTCCGGATGTAGCGGGGCGAGCGTGGCGCGCGACCCGATCGAGAGCTGGCAGGAGGTGCGATGAGCGCATCACTCGAGGTGACGCGCGATCGCCCGATCGCGCGCGTGTGGCTCAATCGTCCCGAGCAGCACAACGCGCTCACGCCCGAATTGTGCGCCGCGCTGGCCGGCGCGTTTCACGAGCTGTCGCACGATGCGAGCGTGCGGGTGGTGGTGCTGGGCGCGCGCGGGCCGTCGTTTTGCGCGGGCGCCGACATCCACGCGATGAAGGCGGCGGCGAACGCGACGTTCGAGCAGAACCACGAGGAGGCGCGGCAGCTGGGCGGGATGTTCGCGGCGATCGCCGACTTCCCGAAGCCGGTGGTGGGGCGCCTCCACGGCAACGTGCTGGGCGGCGGGTTCGGCCTCGCGTGCGCGTGCGACATCGCGGTGGCGTCCGACGACGCGCGCTTCGCGCTGAGCGAGGTGCGGCTCGGGATCCTGCCCGCGCTGATCAGCCCCTACGTGCTGCGCCGGCTCGGCGACGCGCGAGCGCGCGAGCTGATGCTCACCGGCGAGCGCTTCGACGCGTCGCACGCGCTGCGCGTGGGGCTGGTGCATCACGTCGTGCCGGCCGCGGAGCTCGACGCGAAGATCGAGGAGCGCGTGAACGCGCTGCTGGCCGGCGCGCCGCACGCGCAGGCGCGCATCAAGTCGCTGCTCGAGCTGTGGGCCGACACGCCGTGGGAGGAATACCGCGGCTCGCTGCCGCGCACGCTGGCCGAGGTGCGATCGGGCGAGGAGGCGCGCGACGGGCTCGCCGCGTTCTTCGAGAAGCGCAAGCCGAAGTGGATGACGGGCGGGTGAGCGGAAGCCGGCACGGGGAGACGCATGCAAGGCAGCGGACGAATCCTCGCGTCGGGCACATTCATCAAGCTCACCCTGCTGGCCTGGCTCGCGATGATCGGGGTGGACTTCCTCCTGCACGCGGGGGTGCTCGCTCGTCTTTATCTGGAGCCGTCCCCATTCCTGTTGACGCCCCAGCGTGCCTTCGCGCTCATACCCGTCGGCTATCTGTCGTTTCTCGTGCTGGCGTTCTTCCTGGTCTGGCTGATGGCGCGGCTGGGCGTCGAGGGCTGGCGCGCGGGCGGCGCGTTCGGACTTCAGCTCGGCGCCTTGGCGTGGGGAGCGCTCACCCTGGGATTGTTGAGCATCTCGACCGCTCCCCTCGCGCTGATGATCGGTTGGTTCGTGGGTCAGACCATCGAGTTCGGCATAGCCGGAATGGTGGTCGGGAGCGCGCTCGCGGCGGTGCCCTATCGACGTCTCCTGCTGCTCGTGCTCGCGGGCCTGGTCGGAGCCTTCGTCATCACGATCATTCTCCAGAGCTTGGGGCTGGCGCCGGCCATGCGAGTCGGAGGCGGATGATCCTGCGTCGCGGCGGCCACCGTCGAGGCGCCATGACTCCCGGGCGCACATGATCCCGGCGCGGCCCAGCGCCACCGCACACCGCGTCGCCGTGCGCCGCGCCGCGCATCAGCTCCTCGACGACCCGCCGGTCCTCGTCGACCCTCTGGCGATTCGAATCATCGGCTCGAAGAGCGCGGACGCGCTGCGAGCCGATCCGAAGCGCCATGAAAGGGGTCCGTTCTCGCGGTATCTCCGCGCGTTCCTCGCAGCCCGCAGCCGCTTCGCGGAAGATCAACTCGCGCGCTTCCGCTGGGGCGGCGGCCGTCAATACATCGTGCTCGGCGCGGGGCTCGACACCTCCGCATACCGCGATCCCGATTCTTCGCACCCGCTCCTCGTGTGGGAGGTCGATCACCCCTCGGCCCAGGCGTGGAAGCGTCAGCGGCTCGAGGAGGCGGGCATCGCGATCCCGGCGGAGCTTCGGTTCGCCCCGGTGGATTTCGAACGAGAATCGCTCGACGAGGCGCTGTCGAGCGCGGGCTTCGACGGGCGACAGCCCGCGTTCTTCTCGTGGCTCGGCGTCACGCCCTACCTGACCCGCGATGCTGTAATGGCCACACTGAAGTACATCGCCGAGGTCACGGCGAACGGCGGCGGCGTGGTCTTCGACTACGGTCTGTCTCCATCTCGCTTCAATGTCGTTCAGCGTCTGGTGTTCGAAGCGGTTGCGGCCCGCGTGTGTGCCGTGGGGGAGCCGTGGCGAACCTTCTTCGAGCCCGACAAGCTGACCGCCGATCTCCGCGGTCTCGGCTTGGCCGCGGCCGACGACGTCTCATCCGAGGCCCTGAACGCTCGCTACTTCGCGGACCGCACCGACGGTCTCAAGGTGGGCAGCCTCGCGCACCTGATGTGGGCGGGCTCCGCGCCGCTCGGCGATTTCTAGCGGCGCCGAAGTGGTGCGCGGCGAACCGATCGTCTAACGTACCCGACCGGATCGCGCCCCACGCAGCTCACGAGGAGCCCGCGCCCGCTCCATGTTCCGAAGAGTCCTGATCGCGAACCGCGGTGAGATCGCCTGCCGCATCGCCGCCACGCTGCGCGCGATGAGCATCGCGCCGGTCGCGGTGTGTTCCGAGGCCGACCGCGGCGCGCTGCACACGCGGGCGATCCCGGAGGTCCGCTTGATCGGCGCGGCCGAGCCGCGAGCCTCCTACCTGAACGCCGACGCCATCATCGCCGCCGCGAAGAGCGCCGGCGCCGAGGCCATTCATCCCGGTTACGGGTTCCTGGCCGAGAACGCGTCGTTCGCGGCCGCGGTCGAGGCGGCGGGGCTCGTGTTCATCGGGCCGACGCCCGATCAGGTGCGCGCGATGGGAGACAAGCGCGCGGCGCGCGCGCTCGCGGCAAAGGCGGGGGTCAAGGTGGTGCCCGGCGCCGAGGGCGACGACGCCGCGGCGCTCACGCGCGCGGCGCGCGCGATGGGCTACCCCGTGATCGTGAAGGCCGCGCTCGGCGGCGGCGGCAAGGGCATGCAGGTGGTGGGCGACGAGCCGGCGCTGGGCGAGGCGATCGAGAGCGCGCGCCGGCTCGCGCTCTCGGCGTTCGGCGACGGCGCGGTGTACGTCGAGAAGCGGCTCGAGCGCGTGCGTCACGTCGAGGTGCAGGTGCTGGGCGACGGGCAGGGCCACGCGATTCATCTGTTCGAGCGCGATTGCTCGCTGCAGCGGCGCCACCAGAAGGTGATGGAAGAGTGCCCGTCACCCGCAGTGAACGACGCGCTGCGCGAGCGCCTCACCCGCGCGGCGGTGGAGCTCGCCCGGACCGCGCGCTATCGCGGCGCGGGCACGATCGAGTTCCTGCTCGCGCAGGACGGCGCGTTCTACTTCCTCGAGATGAACACGCGGCTTCAGGTCGAGCATCCGGTCACCGAGCTGGTCACGGGGGTGGACCTGGTGCGCGCGCAGCTCGAGATCGCGGCGACCGGCCGGCTGCCGTTCGCACAGGCGGACGTCGCGCTTCGCGGGCACGCGATCGAGGCGCGCGTGTACGCGGAGGACGCCGCTCGCAACTTCCTGCCGCAGGCGGGAGTCGCGAAGCAGGTGCGCTGGCCGCGCGCGCCGTTCGTGCGCGTGGATGCCGGGATCGAGAGCGGCGACTCGGTGCCCGTGCACTACGACCCCATCCTCGGAAAGATCGCCGCGGTCGGCCCGGATCGAGCGACCGCGCTCTCGCGCCTGCGGCTCGCGCTCGACGGCTCGATGGTGCACGGCGTCGTGACCAATCTGCCGTTCCTCCGTGCGCTGACGCGCGCGCGCGAAGTGGAAAGCGCCACGGCCGACACCGAGTGGATCGAGCGCGAGTTCCTCGCCGGCTTCGCCGCGCTCGCCTCCGCGCCGGCGCCCGATCTCGCGCTCGCGGCCGCCGCGATCGCCGAAGCTGGAGGGTTCATCGCGGCGGCGTCGGTCCCGGGCGAGGCGCCGGGCGGCGGCGCGCGGGGGGAGGCGCGCGAGGCGTCCTCCGCGTTTCGCTCAGGTCTACGCTGGCGCCTGCCGGGGCTCGATTGAGCGCACGCTTCGCGTACCGTGACGGCGACCGCGTGCGCGTGGTCGAGATCGCGCGCGAGGGCGAGGGGCGGGTGCGCGTGCGTGTCGATGAAGCTTCGCTCGAGCTCGGGGTCGAGGCGCTCGAGGGCGGCACGCTGCGGCTGACGGGCGCGCACGGCGTCACGCTCGCCGAGGTGACGGTCGCCGGCAAGCTGCGCTTCGTGCGGCTGGGCGCGATGGACTTCGTGCTCGAGCGCGAGCCCGAGGGGCGCCGCGGCGCGCGCCCGCACCACGGCGGGCTCGAGTCGCCGATGCCGGGCGTGGTCACGCGCGTGATGGTCGCGCCCGGCGATGCCGTGAAGCGCGGCCAGCCGCTGCTCGCCCTCGAGGCGATGAAGATGGAGCACGTGCTGCGCGCGCCGCGCGACGGCCGCGTGCGGGCGGTCGCGGCGCGCGCCGGCGAGATGGTGGAAGGCGGCGTCGCGCTGGTGGAGTTGGAGGAGAGCGGCTGAGCATGGAGGCGCGCGGGAGCCGGTCGCGGCCGGGAGACGGCCCGTGGATCACGGCGCTCGTCGCGCTCGCCGTGATCCTCAGGGTGTGGCATCTCCGCCACGGCCTGCCCGAGTTCCTCGAGGAAGCGATCCCGTTCCGGCAGGCGCTGACGATGTGGGGCTTCGGCGGCCGGCCGACGGACTGGAACCCGCACCTCTTCCATTACCCATCGCTCACGCTCTACCTCCAGTTCGCGCTTCAGAAGCTGCACTACGCCGTGGGCCACGCGCTCGGCGCGTTCCCGGGGCCCGCGGACTACCTGCTCGCCGTGCGCACCGATCCCACCCCGATGGTGACGCTCGGCCGGCTGGTCTCGATCGCGGCGGACGCGGTGACGGTCGTGAGCGTCGCGCGCATCGGCGAGCGCATCACGCGGGGCGCCGGCCTGCTCGCCGCGCTGATGGTGGTGTGCGCGCCGGGCATGATCGTCGCCGCGCGCTCGATCTTCTCGGACACCGTGATGACCGCGCTCGCGCTCGCGGCGCTGGAACGGATGCTGCGCTGGCACGAGGCCGGCGGCCGCGCACGCCTGATCGCGGCGGTCGTCCTGATCGGGCTGGCCGCGGGCGCCAAGTATCCGGCGGCCGCGCTGCTCCTCCCGCTCGGCGCGGCGATGGTGTCGCGGCGGGGCGCGCGCGCGGCCGGCCCGCTCGCGCTCGCCGCGCTCGCGGCGTTCGCGGTGTTCCTCATCACCACGCCGTTCGCGGCGCTCGACTTCGGGGCGTTCGCGCGCGATTTCGCGTTCGTATCGGGGCTCGCCACGCGCGGGCAGCTCGGCGATCTCGACCGTCCCGGGTTCCTCTTTCATCTGCGCAATCTCGGGCGCGATCTGGGCTGGTCCTGCGTCGCGCTCGCGCTCGCCTCACTGGGGCTGGTCGTCGATCGCGTGCGGCGCGGGGGGCCGGAGCGAATCGCGCCGCTGGTCCTGTGGCTCGCGCTGCTGGTATTCGGCGTGCCGATCGCGACCGCGCACATCGAGGTCGAGCGCTACCTGATCCCGGTGGTGCCGATCGCGGCGCTGCTCGGGGCGTGGGCCGCACTCGATCTCACGCGCCGCGCCCCGCCCGCGCTGCGGCCCGCGGCGCTCGCGATCGTGGCGGGCGCGCTCGCGATCTTCGCCCTGACGCGCGGCGTCGTCGCGGGCGCGGGGGGCGCACGGTCGACGCAGATCGAGGCGGGACGCTGGTGCGCTGCGCATCTTTCGCACGATCAGGTCATGCTGCAGGAGGCGTACGGCACGGCGCTCCTCACGCGGCAGGAGCGGATCGAGACCGAGGCGGGCGCGCTCTACGCGGCCGCCGGGCCCGATGCGCAGCGCCGTTATCGCGCGCGGCCCTGGTATCGCATCGTCCACTGGCCGCTCACCGTGGTGGGCCGCTGCGTCGCGACCGTGACGCCTCCGGGCGGCGCGCCTGTCACGCTCGAGATCTTCCCGCACGTCGTCGACCTCAACCAGATGCTCTACGACCCGCGGCTGCTCGCGGGGGTCGACTACGTGCTCACGACCGGCGCGGTGCGCGGACGGTTCGAGGCCGATCCCGCGCGGTTCGAGGTCGAGCATCGTCTCTACGCGCTCCTCGACTCGACCGCCGAGCGGACCGTGAGCTTCGTTCCCGGGCGCGGCGTCGAAGGCCCGGAGATCGTGAT
Organism: Candidatus Eiseniibacteriota bacterium; assembly: GCA_041483195.1. Taxonomy (GTDB): domain Bacteria; phylum Eisenbacteria; class RBG-16-71-46; order RBG-16-71-46; family RBG-16-71-46; genus WS-2. The sequence goes on along the minus strand of JBGPFC010000006.1, from coordinate 111,609 downwards.
CTACCATCTCGGCGACCGAGCGCGCGCGGCGATCGACGCCCGCGGCGCGCTCGACCCGCTGTGGTGGGCGGAGCGCATCCCGCCCTCTTATCGCGCGCAGGCCGACTCGCTGCTGCTGCCGCGCGAGCGCCGCGGCGGCGGCGCGGTGCGCGACGCGTCGGGCGAGCCATCGGCGTGGGTGAAGAGCCTCGCGCCGATGGTCGCGGACCGGATCGCGACGCTGCTGGACCCGCTGGCCGTCAATCTTGCGGAGGTCGGACGCTGGCCCGCCGCGCGCTCGCTCGCGGCGGCGGCGCTCGCCGTGATTCCCTCCGACATCGAGGCGTGCCTGGTGTTCACATCGGCGTCGGGCCGGCTCGGCGCGTGGGGCGACGCGCGTGCCGCGATTGACCGCACGCTGGCCGCGCTGGCGGGAGATGGCGAGCCGCCCGCGATCCTGCGCCTCGAGCGCGCGGGAATTCTCGAAGCGCTCGGCGAGCCGGGCGGCGCGCGCGCGGAGCTGGAGCGGGTCGCGGCGGGCGGGGGCGAGCTCGCGGCCGAAGCGCGGCGGCGCCTCGCGAGGCTCGAATCGCCGGCGCCATCCCACCCTCAACCGCCGCTCCGACCCGGCCGATAACGTCGCCACGGCGCTCGTTCGGCAGGCATCGATCGATTGCGCACGCGGAGCGGCTGTGCTAGCGTCCCGCCACCGTTTGGGACTGGCGAGGGCGCGATGCCCGCAACCGACGTCACGAAACGGGAGAAGGCCTCTGGACCTTATCGGGTTGGACACAACGCACGACGTCGAATCGGTAGTGGGCACTCTTGACCTGGCTCTCCCCGGGGCCAATACGGTCAAGAGTTTTGTGTTTCTCGGGGCCGCGAGGTGGATGACGTGATCGTTCGCAAGTTTCCCATCGAGCATCTCGAGCCGGTCGGACTGCTGGGTCAGAACGACGCCAACCTGCGTCAGATCGAGCGCACGCTGCCGGTGCGCCTCACGCTGCGCGACGGCACCATCACGGTCTCCGGCGAAGACGAAGCCGTGACCTCCGCCTCGCGCGCGCTCAAGGATCTGGTGGATCTCGCGGAGCGCGGCAAGGTGGTGGAGGAGGCCGACGTCGCGACCGCGCTCGGCCTCACGCGCCGCAACGGCGACAACGGCGCGCGGCTCGTGGAAGCGTATGAAGGCGCCCCCGGCTACAACTTCGACCGCAAGGGCGTGCGCGCGCGCACGCCGACCCAGGCGCATTACCTCAAGGCGCTCGAGGAGCACGACGTCGTGTTCGCGATCGGGCCCGCCGGCACCGGCAAGACCTACCTCGCGGTCGCGGCGGCGGTGCATGCGCTGCGCGCGAAGAAGGTGGACCGCATCATCCTGGTGCGTCCGGCGGTGGAAGCGGGCGAGAGCCTGGGGTTCCTGCCGGGCGACATGCAGGAGAAGGTCGACCCCTACCTGCGGCCCATGTACGACGCGCTCGCCGATCTCATGTCGTACGACAAGATGCGCCGCTACATCGAGCTCGGGGTGATCGAGATCGCTCCGCTCGCCTTCATGCGCGGGCGCACGCTACACAGCTCGTTCGTGATCCTCGACGAGGCGCAGAACACGACGGTGCGGCAGATGAAGATGTTCCTGACGCGCATGGGCGTGAACTCGCGGGCGGTGATCACCGGGGACGTCACCCAGATCGACCTCAAGGAGCCGGAGAGCTCGGGTCTGGTCCGGATCCAGACCATCCTCGGCGGGGTCGCCGACATCAAGTTCATCTACTTCCATCCCGAGGACGTGGTGCGCCATCGCCTGGTGCGCGACATCATTCGCGCGTTCGACGACTACCACGCGCGCCAGAACGGCGGCGTCGAAGACGGCGTTGGCACCGCGCTCGATCCCGAGGCTCAGCAGCCTTCGGCCGCGCCATCCACGGCGGCGGACGCTCAGAACGGCCACGCGTCAGAGCTTCCACCCGATCCTGTAGACCGCGGTCCATCGATCTAGCGGCGCGCGCCGCCTTCGTGTTCCGGCATCGGGGCCCACCTCCATGAGCGTACAGGACGTCGCCCAGCACCCCGCGCTGCCCGACCGCGCGCGGTCGGTGCGGTGGGGCTACTACGCGCTGCGGGTGCTGATGGTCGCGGCCCTGCTCGCGCTCGCTGCTGTGCTTCCGAGGCGCCACGCCGCGCCCGACAAGTACCGCTATCGCGAGGGCGACATCGCACGCGAGCGGCTGGTCGCGCCCTACGACTTCCGCGTCGAGAAGGACGAGGCGACGCTGCGGCGGGAGCAACAGCAGGTCGCGGGGGCCGTGCCGCCGGTGTTCATGGTGGACGCGCGCGCCTCAGGCGACATGCTGAATCGCTTCGCGGCGTTCCAGGAGAAGGCGCTGGTCGCCGTGCTCGATCCCTCGCTGCGCCCCGCCGATCGGGTGACGCGCCTGCGCGCGCTGGGGGTTCCGCTCTCCGACGAAGGCGCTGCCGCGCTCGCGGCCCCGGGCCGCGCGAGGCGCGCGCTCGAATCGCTCGGGGGCTGGTTGCACGAGCTGTACGACGCGGGGGTCGTGCCCGAGAAGCGCAACGACCTGCTGCTCGGCTACTCGAGCGTTAACCTGCGGGAGGGCGAGGGCGAATCATCGCGTGCGGTGAGCCTGTTCTACGACCGCCGCGAGGCGCTGCTGGTCGTCGAGCGCCGCGCGCGCGCGGCGTTCCCCGGGGACCCCGCGGGGGTGAAGCTGGTGCAGGAGCTGGCGGACCCGTTCGTCCAGCCCAACGTGCTCTACGACCGCGCCGAGACCGAGTGGCGGCGCGTGCAGGCGCAGGGCGCGGTGCCCGCGACGCTCGGCATGGTGCAGAAGGACGAGCTGCTGATGGACGCGAACCAGCGGGTCACGAGCGAGGTGCTGCTCAAGCTGCGCTCGCTGCGCAACCTCGAGGAGGCGCGCCGCGGCCGCACCGAGTTCCTCTACCCGCCGGTCGCACGCATGCTGCTCATGCTGCTCTTCATCGCGGTGTTCGCGACCTACCTGCGCATGGAGCTGCCCGGCGTGTTCCGCGACAACGCCATGCTCGCGATGTTCACGCTCCTCACCGCGATCGTCATGGGGCTCACCGAGCTGATGGTCGGCGTGTTCGGGCTCTCCGAGTTCACGGTCCCGCTCGCGCTCGCGCCGCTGGTGGTGGCCTCGCTGCTCGAGAAGCGCCCGGCGCTGGTGTTCACGCTCACGCTCGCGGTGGCGGTGACCGTGGTGGGCGAGCTGCGCGCGCCGTTCGTCGCGGTGGCCGCGATGGGCGGCGTCACCGCCGTGTACTCGGTGTCGCGCCTGCGCCATCGCTGGCACTTCGCGCGCGCCTCGCTCACCATCGCGATGGCGAACCTGGCCGCGATCCTCGCGTGGGATCTCGCGCGCGCGACGGCGCCCACCGCCCTGCTGCAGGACGCGATGTGGGGCGGGCTCAACAGCTTCATCGCGGTCTCGGTCGCGTTCCTGCTGCTGCCTCCGGTCGAGCACCTGTTCGGACTGACGTCCGACATCACGCTGCTCGAGCTCTCCGACCTCAACCGCCCGCTGCTCAAGCGCCTCCAGCTCGAGGCGCCCGGCACCTACCACCACAGCATGGTGGTGGGCAGCCTCGCAGAGGCCGCGACCGAGGCGATCGGCGCCAATTCGCTGCTCGCGCGGGTCTCGGCCTACTACCACGACATCGGCAAGCTCTCGAAGCCCGAATATTACGCAGAGAACGAGCCCGCCGCCTCGCGCAGCCGTCACGAGAAGCTCGCCCCCAGCATGAGCACGCTGGTGGTGAAGTCGCACATCAGCGAGGGCCTCGAGATGGCGCGACGCCAGCGCCTGCCGCGCGCGGTGCAGGCCGCGATCCCCGAGCACCACGGCACCATGGTGATGGCGTTCTTCTACCACAAGGCGCTGGAGTCCGATCCCAGCGCGCGCCGCGAAGAGTTCTGCTACCCGGGACCGCGGCCGCGTTCGCGCGAGACCGCGATCCTCATGCTCGCCGACGGCGTCGAGGGCGCCTCGCGCGCGCTGGCCGAGCCCACGCCCAGCCGTATTCGCGGCCTCGTGACGCGCATCATCGAGGAGCGCGTGCAGCAGGGGCAGCTCGACGATTGCGGGCTCACCATGCAGGACCTCGCGCGCATCCGCGAAGCGTTCATCCCGGTGCTCACCGCGATCTTCCACGTGCGCGCGCCGTATCCCGTGGATCCCACCAAGCGCCCGCGGGCCGATGCCGATCTCGGTAAAGACGCCCGGTAGCCTCGCGCGGCTGGCCGCGCCCCTCAAGGCGCTGGTGCGCGGGACCATCGAGCAGGAGGGCGGGCGCGCGGGAGAGATCGCGGTCTCGCTCGCCGACGACGCGCTGCTGCGCGAGCTGAACCGCACCTGGCGCGGCATCGACCGCGCGACCGACGTGCTGTCGTTCGCCTACCACGAGCGGGCCGGCGACGCGATCGACGGCGACATCGTGATCTCGCTCGAGCGGGTCGAGCAGCAGGCGAAGCGTTTCCGCGTGACGCGCGGCTCCGAGCTGGCGCGACTCGCCGTTCACGGCGCGCTCCACCTGGCCGGGCTCGATCATCATCGGGCGCTCGACCGGAGGCGGATGCGCGCGCGCGAGGAGCGCGCGATGCGCGCGGGACGCGGGAATGTCCGCGTGATGGAGCGGCTCCTGGCCCGCGGCGTCCGCGTCTGAGGGCGCCCCGCGCCGGTCACGATCGTCGCGCGAAGGGGGGAACGATCGATGCCACGTCATTCGATCACGCCGGCGGGCGCGCTGTGCTTCCTCGCGCTGACGGCAGCGCCGGCGTTCGCCCAGTGGGCCGCGCCCCCGGACTTCGAAGCGGTGCGCGCGTTCATGGATCGGGCGGACCGCGTAACGGTCGCCCGCCTCGTCCCGCGGCGTTCCGGATCCGTGGAGCCGACCGACGAGCGCAGGGTCATTCGCTCCTCGCGACCCGCGAGCAGCGCCGCGGCGGACCCGGGCTGGCGCCGCCGGCTCACCGCTGCGCTGATGATCGAGGAGAACTACTCCCGATATGGCGGATGCCCGGCCTGCTGGCCCTGCGTGGACACCGCGCAGGTCGCGACGCTGGTGACGATCACGCGCGGTGACGACACCCTGCAGCTCCTGCTCTTGTTCCGCGAGCGCTGCGCGCAGTTCCTGTTCGACCGGGGCTCCGGCGGTTGCATCCGGTTCGCGAGCCGCGCGGATTCGATCTTCGATCTCGTGAAGGCGGCGCTCCCGGCCGACGCCGCGCTCCGTGCGGCGCGGCTGCCCGATGCCCCGCCCGACGCTCCGAAGGCGAGTCCCGGCGCGGCCGCGACCGTCGAGGAACTCCCAGAGGCCATCTACAAGGCGCCGCCCGTCTACCCACCCGGCGCTCAGCGCCGCCGGATCCAGGGCACGGTCCAGATCCTCGCGCGGGTGGAGAAGGATGGGTCGGTGAAATCCACACGCGTGGAGTGGTCCGTCCCGGGCCTGGACGATGCGGCAGCCGACGCGGTTCGCAGATGGAAGTTCAAGCCGGCGACCTCGGATAACGAGCCGGTCGCGGTCTGGGTCATCGTCCCGATTCGATTCTCGATGCACTGAATCACGCGCTCCGGCGCGAGACCCCCGCGCGGAACCGGCCGCCGCCGCGTGACCGCGGGGGCTGATCCGCGCTACATTCTCCGCGGCGATTCCCTCTCACCGTCACGGAGACCCACCCGCGCATGGCGCCCCTCGACGTTCCCAAGGTTCGCGGCCCCGGCCTGATCGGCCGGCTGCGCAACTATCTCCTCACCGGGTTGCTGGTGCTCGCGCCCTCAGCTGTGACGCTCTGGGTGTTCTACCGTCTGCTCAACTGGGTGGACAACATCCTGGGCCGCTACCTGCGTTTCCCGGCGTTCGAGTACCACCGCATCCCAGGGCTCGGCCTGGTCGCGACCCTGCTGCTGCTCGTGATCGTGGGGTTGATCGCTTCGTGGATCGGATCGGGCCCGCTCACGCGGATCTGGGACAAGCTGCTGATGCGGATCCCGGGCGTCGGCATTCTCTACGGCTCGACCAAGTCGCTCGGCGAGGCGCTGATCAGCCAGAAGGAGCAGGCGTTCCGGCAGGTGGTGCTGGTGCCGTGGCCGCACCCCGGGATGTGGCGCGTGGGGTTCATCACCGGACGGCCGGGCGCCGACGTGCGCAAGGCCCTCGCGCAGGACATCGAGGTGGTGTTCGTTCCGCACACGCCGAATCCCGCATCGGGGTTCGTCCACTACGTGCCGCGCGCCTCGATCATCTACCTCGACTGGCCGATCGAGGACGGGCTCAAGCTGATCGTCTCGGGAGGGGTCGTGCAGCCCGGCGCCCCGCAGCCCAGGGAATGAGCGCATGGGCCTGACGCAGAGCGAAGGCATCGTGCTCAAGACCTACGCGCTCGGCGACACCAGCCGCATCGCGGTCGTGTACATGCGCGACATGGGCACCCTCAAGCTGGTGGCGAAGGGCGCGCGCAAGACGCCGAGCCGGTTCGGCTACGCGCTCGAGCCGCTCTCCCGCGCGCGCTATCACTTCTACTTCAAGCCGGACCGCGACCTGCACCTGCTCTCGCAGGCCGACACCCTGGATCCCACCGGCAGCCGGCTCGCCGACCTCCCGCGGCTCGCGCACGCCGAGGCAGCGCTCGAGCTGATCGACCGCCTGGTGTGGGGCGAGGAGCCGCACGCCGAGCTGTTCGACCTGCTGCGCGCGATGCTCGAGGCGGTGACCCGCGCGCCGGAGGCCACGCTGCCCGCGCTCACCATCGCGTTCGAGCTGCAGGTCGCGAGCCTGCTCGGCTACCGCCCGCGCTTCGACGCGTGCGCGAACTGCGGCGGCGCGCTCTCGCAACGGCGGTTGTTCTCGCCGGCGCGCGGCGGCATGCTGTGCGATCGTTGCGCGCCGGGCGAATCGGGCGCGGTCGCGCTCTCGGCCGACGCGCTGGCCGGGCTCTCGCTGATGCTGTCGCGGCCGGTGGGCGAGGCGGGCCAGTATCTCGAGGTGAAGCGCGCGAGCGAGATCCTGCGCGTGGTCGAGACGTTCCTGCGCTACCACTTCACCCGATTCCAGGGACTGCGCTCGCTCGAGATGCTGCGCTCGCTGCCCGAGGAGAAGGCGAAGGAGGACACGCCGTGCCCGAACTGAGCCCGAAGCGATCGCTGCAGGACATGATCCTCGCGCTCCAACAGTACTGGGCCGCGCGCGGGTGCGTGATCCAGCAGCCCTATCCGTCCGAGGTCGGCGCGGGGACGTTCAACCCCGCCACCTTCCTGCGCTCGCTCGGGCCCGAGCCGTGGCGGGTCGCGTTCGTCGAGCCGTCGCGCCGTCCCAAGGACGGCCGCTACGGCGAGAACCCGCATCGCTTCCAGCAGTTCTACCAGTACCAGGTGCTGCTGAAGCCCGCGCCGGCCGACGTGGTCGAGCAGTACTTCGACAGCCTGCGCGCGATCGGCATCGACCCGCTCGAGCACGACCTGCGACTGGTCGAGGACGACTGGGAATCGCCGACGCTGGGCGCGGCCGGGCTCGGATGGCAGGTGCTGATGGACGGCACCGAGATCTCGCAGTTCACATACTTCCAGCAGTGCGGCGGGATCGAGGTGGCGATCGTCTCGGCCGAGCTCACCTACGGGCTCGATCGCATCGGCATGATGCTGCAGGGGAAGGATCGCGTGCAGGACCTCGCGTGGGCGCCGGGCGTGACGTGGGGCGAGCTCTGGCTCCAGAACGAGCGCGAGTGGTCGCGCTACAACTTCGAGCTGGCCGACGTCGATGGCCTGTTCGACATGTTCAAGCGCTGGGAGGCAGAGGCGCTGCGGCTGCTCGAGCTCGATCTGGTCGCGCCGGGCTACGATTGCGTCATCAAGTGCTCGCACCTGTTCAACCTGCTCGATGCGCGCGGTGCGATCTCGGTGAGCGAGCGGGTGGGCTACATCGGCCGCGTGCGCAAGCTCGCGCGCAGGAGCGCCACCGCGTACCTGAAGCAGCGCGCGGCGCTGGGATTCCCGCTCATCAAGGACGAGGCGCAGCGCGCGAGGTGGGTGAAGCCGGCCGAGGACAACGCGGCGCCGGCGAACGCGGGAGCGTCGAGCGCGCCGCGGGGAGCGAAGGCGTGAGCCGCGACCTATTGTTCGAGATCGGCGTCGAGGAGCTGCCGGCCGGCTACGTCCCGCCCGCGCTGGAGCAGCTCGAGCGGGGCGCGCGCGCGATGCTGGCCGAGCTGCGGCTCGAGAGCGGGGAAATCGAGAAGCTGGCGACGCCGCGGCGCCTCGCGATCACGGCTCGCGGTGTCGCCGAACGCCAGGCCGACGCGAGCGAGGAGGCGATGGGGCCGGCCTCACGCGTCGCGTGGGACGCGGAGGGGAAGCCCACGAAGGCGCTCCTGGGATTCTGCGCGGGGAAGGGCGCCGAGCTTTCGGCGGTGCGCAGGGTCGCGACGCCGAAGGGCGAATACGTGGCGGTCACCGTCCACCACACCGGCAAGCCCGCGCGCGAGGTGCTGGGCGCGCCGCTCGCGGCGCTCGCCCAACGGCTCACGTTCCCCAAGACCATGCGCTGGCTCGATGACGAAACGCGGTTCGCGCGGCCGGTGCGCTGGATGGTGGCGCTGCTGGGCGACGACGTGATTCCGGTCAGCGCGTTCGCGCTCGAGGCGGGCCGGGTTTCTCAGGGCCATCGTTTCCTCGCGCCCGGGCCGGTCGAGATCCCGAACGCTTCGCGCTATGCGGAGGCGCTGGCGTCGCGACACGTGATCGCCGGCCAGCGCGAGCGCGGCGCCCGGATGCGCTCACAGGTCGAGGCGCTCGCGCGCGCCGCCGGCGGGCGCGTCGTTGCGGATCCCGAGCTGTTCGAGATCAACAACTTCCTGGTCGAGTGGCCGACCGCGTTCGCCGGCGCGTTCGACACGGGCTTCCTCGACCTGCCGCGTGAGGTGATCGTCACCGCGCTCCGCGAGCACCAGCGCTTCTTCGCGGTCGAGAACGCGGCGGGCCGGTTGCTGCCGGCGTTCATCGCGGTGCGCAACGGCGAGGCGCATGGCATCGACACCGTGCGCAAGGGCGCCGAGGACGTGCTCATCGCGCGTCTCGATGACGCGCGCTTCTACTGGAACTCGGATCTCAAGCTGCCGCCGGCGCATCGCGTCGACGCGCTCGCGGGCGTGGTGTGGATGGAGGGCCTCGGCAGCCTGCGCGAGAAGGCCCGGCGGCTCGAATCGCTGTGTGACTGGATCGCGGCCCGGCTCGAGCCCGGCGCGGCCGCGCACGCGCGCCGCGCCGCGCTGTTGTGCAAGACCGATCTGCTCTCCGAGATGATCGGGAGCGGCAAGGAGTACGCGAGCCTCGAGGGCGTGATGGGCGGGCACTACGCGCGCCGGGCGGGCGAGCCCGAGCCGGTCGCGGCCGCGATCTCCGAGCACCACCGTCCGCGGGGCCCCGCCGACGCGCCGCCCGCGACGGCCGCCGGCGTGATCCTCGCGCTCGCCGACAAGCTCGACCACGTGGCGGGCGCGTTCGTGGGCGGCAAGGTGCCGAGCGGGAGCGAGGATCCCTACGGCGTGCGGCGTGCGGCCAACGGCGCGGTGCGCATCCTCATCGAGCAGGAGCGCCACCTGGATCTGCGGGACGCGACCATGGAGAGCACCCGCGCGTTCTTCGCCGCCGATCCGAACCTGTCGCAGGCCGAGATCGTGAAGAAGCTTGGCGAATTCTGGCGCGGCCGGGTCGAGGCGGCGCTCGACGAGCGGGGCGTCCCGTACGACGCGCGCGACGCAGCGCTCGAGGCACGCATCGTGACGGACGGCGCGGCGCGCGCGCGTCCGGGCTGGATCGACCCATGCGACTGCCTGGAACGGGCGCGCACGCTCGCCGGATTCCGCGCCGACGCCCGCTTCGAGCCGCTGGTCGTGCTGTTCAAGCGCGTCGCGAACATCCTGGCCAAGGCGACCGAATCGCTGCCGGCTTCGCTGGATCGCGCGCGCGTGATCGAGCCCGCGGAGCGCATGCTGCTGGCGGCGCTGGATTCGGCCCGCGCGCGCACCGAACCGTTGTGGGAGCGTCGCGCCTACGCCGAGATCCTGCCCGCGCTGCTCGCGATGGAATCCGCGATTCACGGCTTCTTCGATCACGTGATGGTGAACGTGGACGATCTGCCGACGCGCGTCAGCCGGCTCAAGCTGCTCGCCGAGGTGCGCGAGCTGTTCCTGCGCGGCTGGGATCTTTCGAAGGTGGTCGTCGAGGGGGAGAAGAGCGCATGAAGCCGTCGCGTGTCATCGCCATCGCGCTGGTGCTCGCCGCCGCCGGCCTCGCGGCCTCGAGCGGGGCCCAGCGCTACGTGCCCACCGCCGATCCCGGGCACCCGCGGCTCAAGTACCCGGACTCGCTGGTGTCGCTCAACGATCGCTGCGCGGTGCGGGGCGCGAAGCTCAACCCGAAGGTGCGCCCGGTCTACGTGAACGGGCTGCCGGTCGGTTTCTGCTGAAGCGGCTGCCCAGGGGTCTTCGTGCAAGACCCGGGAAAATACCTCGCGGGGCTCCACATCGAGCTGCCGTGCCCGGTGCGCCGCGGCCGGATGGCAACGCTCGATTCCACGTTTCGCGCCTGCGTGAACCACGAGGTGTACTTCTTCTCGAGCCACGACGCGAAGGAACGATTCGTGAGGAGGCCGCTCCAATACTGCGGCGTCGTCACGGATCCGGTGAGCGCGGGGCGCTTCCGCCCGGACAGGCGCTCGCCGCGTTTCGACTTCGGCGGGCGTCCATACTTCTTCACCTCGGATTCGACGCTCGCCATATTCAAGGCGACGCCGGATCGCTTCGCGGTGCGCCGGGGAGCGTGATCGCGGGCGCGAGCCCGCCTACCGTTCCCTCCGGGTGACGGGGCGCGCGGCGCCGGCGGTGGGCAGCCGGCGTCCTTCCGGCTCGAACAGTGCGGAGTGCCGCAGCCCCCAGCGATGCAGCCGATACGACACGGCGGTCGCCATCACGCCCAGCCCATAGATCACCGAGCGACGGAAGTTGATGCTCGAGGCCTCCGGGAAATATTTCGTCGGACAGCTGATCTCCCCGATCCGGAATCCGAACGCCACCGCCTGCACCAGCATCTGGTTGTCGAAGACGAAGTCTTCGGAATTCTCTTCGAGCGGCAGGGTCTCCAACACCTCGCGGCTGAAGGCGCGGTAGCCGGTGTGATATTCGGAGAGCTTGGTCCCGAGCAGGATGTTCTCCGCCAGCGTGAGGAAGCGGTTCGCGACGTACTTGTAGAGCGGCATCCCGCCCTTCACGGCGCCGGTGGTGCCCAGGATGCGCGAGCCCAGCACCACGTCGAACTCGCCGGATCCCACCAGCCACGCCATCGCGCCGATCAGCCGCGGCGTGTACTGGTAGTCCGGGTGGAGCATGATGACGATCTCCGCGCCGCGGCGCAGGGCCTCCGCATAGCAGGTCTTCTGGTTGCCGCCGTACCCCCGGTTCCTGGGGTGGACGATGTAAGGGATGCCCTGCTGCCGCGCCACTTCAGCGGTGTTGTCCTGCGAGGCGTCGTCCACCAGCAACAGCTGATCGACGACGCTCATGGGGATCTCGGCGATCGTCCGCTGCAGGGTCGCGGCCGCGTTGTGGGCGGGCAGAACCACCATGACGTTTCGGTTGTTGATCATCGAGCGGCTCTCGCCTCGTGCGGTTGATTTCGACCGATGGTGCCCGGCCTGAGATTCGCGCGTGAGCCGGCCGGGAGGGATCGGTCGCGCATCCTGAACGAGATCTCACGCAGGTTTCAATCCTACCTTCGACCGCGGCGGCGCGTCACCGCGGGAACGGGTCCGAACCCCGGCGACACGCGCCGCGGCGCCGGCCGGTCGCGCTCACGCCCGGCGGGCCACCGCCGCGAGCTGGTCTCCGAGGTCGAGCCTCAGGGTCCACGGCCGCGCGAGCAGCGGTGCGAGGACGAACGCCGCGGCGCGCCGCGGCCCGGGCCGCAGGTACTCGAGGCGATTGCGCACGACCTCGGAGGTCACGAAGCGCGGGTAGCTGCCGATCCAGGTTGCGACGAAGCCCGTTCGCTCGAGGAGGCGGGACATGGACGGACGGCTGAAGTAGGAGAGGTGCGGAACCTGAACGTACCACCAGCGCTCGCCCAGCATGCGGGCGGGGAGCGATCCGGAGTCCGGGGTCACGAGGTAGACGATGCCCCCGGGACGCAGCCGGGCGGCGACGTCCCGCAACAGGTGCCCGGGATCGGTGACGTGCTCGATGACGTCCACGGCCACGACGACGTCGAAGGACGAATCGCGGAACAGCTCCGAGTCGTAACTCCCCTGGAGCACCCGGTCGCCGGCGACGCGCTCGCTGGCCCGCTCCACCATCCAGCGTGACAGCTCGATGCCGTGCACGTCCCAGCCGCGACGCTGCGCCTCCTCGAGAAAAAATCCAGCGCCGCAGCCGATCTCGAGGAGGCGCGGCCCCTCCGAGCGGAACGGCTCGAGACGCTCGAGGATGCGCTCCGCGGCCTTCTGATAGACCACGATCTCGCGAAGGTAGGAGGGGTCCGCCATGTCCACGTAGGCCCGCGACAGCTCGTCATCGGGGATGCGGTCCGAGACGAAGCGAAATCCGCAGGCCTCGCAGCGGGAGATCTCCCGGTGCATCCCGGCGTGGCTGTAGGTCGGGACGTAGAACTCCGAGGACGAGGTGTGGGTGCGGGTCACGGTCGAGGGGTAGAGCACCTTCGAGCGGTCGCTCCCGCAGACGGGGCAGGCGGTCGGCACACCGAAAGTCTAGCACGCGGACCGCGCGAGTCCTTGTCGCCCGCCTCACGAGCGGGATACACTTGGCGTCCGTATTGTCCGCCCATCCGCTCCGCTCGTCTCCACCCACGACGAAGAGGCATTCCCGTAACTCTCTCCCCCCAGCAACCCATGACCGGCCGCGCGCGGTTCTCGATCCGAAGCGCGTTCCTTCTCGTCTTCGTGACGGCGCTGGCGGTCCGCCTGCTCTTTCTGTTCGTGGCGTTGCCGCTGGCGCCGCGCATCGTTCGGGGATTCCAGAGCGCGCCCGGGATGCCCTTCGACGGGTATCACCTGATCGCGCTGGAGCTGGAGGCCGGCCACGGATTCGCGCTGCCCGACGATGGGGGGCCGACGGCGGCCCGGGCCCCGCTCTATCCGCTGTTTCTCGCGAGCCTGTACCGCCTCTTCGGGCCCCGGACCGGAGTGGTGCTGATCGCCCACGCGCTGCTCGGAGCGCTCACCTGCGCGCTCGTGATGCTGCTCGGGTGGCGGCTCTTCGGGCGCGCGGTCGGACTGCTCGCGGGGCTCCTCATGACCTTTCATCCCACCCACCTGTGGTGGTCTCAATACGTGCTCTCCGAAACCCTGCTCACGCTGATGCTCACGCTGGTCGCGCTCGGGCTCGCCAGCTTCGGGAAGCGGCGGAGCGCGGGGAGCGCGTTGCTCGCCGGCGCCCTGCTGGGCCTCGCCACGCTCTGCAATTCGGTCAGCCTGCTGTTCCCGCCGGTGCTCGTGGTGCTCGCTCTGTTCGGGAGCGCCGGGGCGCGACTCGCGCGCCTGCGCGGCGCCCTCCTGGTGGCGTGCGCCGCCGCCGCGATCGTGATGCCATGGACGCTGCGCAACGCGCTGCGCTTCCACACCCTGATCCCGGTCAACTGGGGAATCGGATTCCAGGCGTTCAAGGGCTGGGTGACCGCCGATCACTTCAAGCGCCACCCCAACGACAACCTGACGGCGGTGGACAACGAGGCGGACAGTGTTGCGATCGCGACGCTGCGCGAGCACGGTTTCGTGCGCGGCACCGTCGCGTCCGAGCGCTTCCACCTGAGCCAGACGATGACCTTTCGGCGCGAAGAGGACGCGTATCTCGCGCAGCTCGCGGCCGAGCGCCTGCGCGAGGATCCGGGCGGGGCGCTCCGCAAGATGGCGATGAACCTCAAGTACTTCTGGACGCTCTCCATCCGGCGCATGGAGGTCGTCGTGGCGCTGAATCTGGTCCTGATTGCGTTCGCGATCCTGGGCATCACGGCCACGTTCGGCCGTGATCCTGCCCGGTGGCTGCCGCTCGCCTACGCGGGCTATCTCTATCTCATGTACTGCTCGATCCTCGTGTCGGCGCGATTCACGCTCCAGCTGATGCCGGTGGTCTCGGTCTGCGCGGCGGCCGGCGCCGTCTGGCTGTGGACGCGTCTGCGAAGAGGGCCGGCGGAGAGCGCGCTCGCGGAAGGCGCGCGGAACCAGGGGAGGGCATGACGATGCAGCCGGGGACGGGAGTCGAGGAATCGGCGCAGCTGCCGCGGCCGGAGCGCGGGGTCCCGGGAGATCTCCCGGACCTCAGCGTCGTGATCCCCGCCTACAACGAGGAGCACGGCGTGGCGGGGGTCGTCCGTCACATCGGCCAGGTGCTCGTGGCTGCCGGCATCGGCGCCGAGATCATCGTCGTGGATGATGGTTCGAAGGATGGCACCGCCGCGGCGGCGCGAAGCACCGACGCGCGCGTGATCCAGCATCCGGAGAATCGCGGGTACGGCGCGTCGCTCAAGACCGGGATCCGCGCGGCCCGCGCCGACCTGATCTGCATCATGGACGCGGACGGCACCTATCCCGCCGAGCAGATACCGCGCCTCATCGCCGAAATCGCGGAGGCCGACATGGTGGTGGGGGCCCGCGGCCGGGGGGCCGTGCACATCGCGCCGCTTCGCAGGCCGGCCAAGTGGGTGCTCAGCGTGCTCGCCGACTACCTGACCGACACGCGGATCCCGGATCTCAATTCCGGCATGCGCATCATGCGCCGAGCGCTCCCGCTCGCATACTTCGACATCCTGCCGGAGCGGTTCAGCTTCACGACCACGATCACCCTCGCCAGTCTCTGCGACAGCTACCGCGTGAAGTTCATCCCGGTCGAATATCAGCGGCGGATCGGAAAGTCGAAGCTCAAGCCGAAGGAGGCGCTCGGCTTCCTGATCCTGATTCTCCGCACGATGACCTACTTCCGCCCGCTGCGAATCTTCGTGCCGATGGCCCTGGCGCTGATGATGATCGGCGGCACCAAGTTCGTGATCGACTGGTTCTACAATCGCCTGTCGGGCACCAGCGTGCTGTTCCTGCTGGGCGGACTGAACACGCTGTTCTTCGGCGTCCTCGCGGACATGCTGGTCTTCGCCCGCCGCCGCCACCTTCCCCCGGCCCGCTAGAGACGGCGGCGGCACCGCTACCCACGACGATCCATGTGCGGCATCGCAGGCGTCTTCGATCCCCGCGGCACCCTGACACCGGAGGACCGCGAGCTCGTCGGTCGAATGGCCGCCGCCGTCTCGCATCGCGGGCCCGACGACTCGGGCACCTGGTCCGATGCGTACGTCGGATTCGGGCACCGCAGGCTCTCCGTCATCGATCTCTCGGCGAACGGCCACCAACCGATGAGCAACGAGAATGGCACGCTCTGGATCACCTACAACGGCGAGATCTACAACTTCGCGGAGCTGAGGGCCCGGCACCGGCTGATCGAGAAGGGACACGTCTTTCGATCCGCCACCGACACGGAGGTGCTCCTCCACCTCTATGAGGAGCTGGGTCCCGCGATGCTGGGCGAGCTGAACGGGATCTTCGCCTTCGCGCTCTGGGACGTGCGGCGCCGGCAGCTCCACCTCGCGCGCGACCCATTCGGCGTGAAGCCGCTCTTCTACACCTGGCAGGACGGACGCCTGCTGTTCGGGTCCGAGATCAAGTGCCTGCTGCAGGACCCGCGCGTGCCGCGCCGCGTGGACGTCCAGGCCCTGCACGACTACCTCACCTTCGACTACATCCCCGGCGAACAGACCGCCTTCGATGGCATCGCGGAGGTAAAGGCCGCGCACCGCATGAGCGTCGACACCGAAGGCCGCGTCGAGACGCAGCGATTCTTCGACCTCTCGTTCGGGGAGGACGATTCGCTAGATGAGGCGACCGTGGTCCGTGGCGCCTTCGAGCGGATGGACGAGGCGGTCCGCCGGCAGCTGATCGCCGACGTCCCGGTCGGCGTGCTGCTCTCCGGCGGGATGGATTCCAGCACGCTGGTGGCCCTCATGAAGCGTCACACCTCGGAGCCCATCCACACTTACTCGGTGGGATTCGAGGACGCGAGCTTCAACGAGCTGCCCTACGCCCGAATGGTGGCCCGCCAGTTCGGCACCGTCGCGCGCGAAGTGGTCGTGACGGCCGACATGGTGCGCCAGCTGCTCTCGACCTACATCGGCTTCATCGACGAGCCATACGCCGACGGCTCCGCGATCCCGACCTACTTCGTCTGCCAGCTGGCGAAGGATGAAGTCGTGGTCGTGCTGTCGGGGGAGGGCGGGGACGAAGCGTTCGCGGGGTACGAGACCTACGCGGCGTTCAAGGCTTCGCAGTGGTTCCGCGCGGTGCCCCGCGCCGTGCGGCGCGGCCTGATCGCCCCGATCGTGAACGCCCTTCCGGTCTCGCACAAGAAGCTGAGCCTGGAGTTCAAGATGAAGCGCTTCCTCGGGGGGCAGGACCTCACGCCGCCTCAGGCCCATCTGTGGTGGCGGATCGTCCTGTCCGAGGCGCAGAAGCTCAGGCTCTATACCCCCGAGCTGCTCGAGCGCATCGGGCCCGGCAGTCCCGAGCGGCACGTCGTCGAGCCGTTCGACCGCTGCCGCGCCCGCGACACCCTGAACCGCCTGCTCTACGTCGACGCCAACGTGTTCCTGCCGGACGACCTGATGATCAAGAACGACCGGATGAGCATGGCGCACTCGCTCGAGGCGCGCGTGCCGTTCACCGATCCCGATCTCACCGAGTACCTGTCACGGGTGCCGGCGCGAATCAAGCTGCCCGGCCTGCGGAAGAAGAACATCATGCGCAAGGCGATGGCCGGCCTGCTGCCGCGCGAGATCATCGACAAGAAGAAGGTCGGTCTCGAGATGCCATACTCCCGCTGGCTGCGCAGCGAACTGCGCGGCACGATGGACGACTACCTGGGCCGCGAGCGTCTCGCGTCCACCGGTCTCTTCCGCCACGAGGCGGTGGGCTCGCTCGTCGCAGAGCACCTGAACGGCCGGCACGATCATGGCCGCGCGCTGTGGGGCCTGCTCAATTTCATGATCTGGTACGAGCGGTACATCGCATGAGCGGGCGCGCCGAAGTGGTCATCCTGGGCGCCGGGCCATCCGGCGTCGGAGCGGCGTACCGCCTGGCCGTGACCGGAAAGGCGGCCGCGACCGTGCTCGAGCGCGCCCCGCGCGTCGGCGGCCTCGCGGGGAGCTTCGAGCTGGGGGGGCTCAACGTGGACTTCGGAAGCCACCGACTCCACCCCGCCTGCGATCCGGGGATCCTCTCCGACATCCGCCGCCTGCTCGGAAACGACCTGCTCGATCGGCCGCGCCACGGGCGGATCCGCCTGCGCGGGCGCTGGATCCACTTCCCGCTCAAGCCCCTCGACCTGGTGCTGAGACTGCCGCCCGGCTTCGCGCTGGGCACGGCCGGCGATCTGGTGCGAAAGGCGCTGCCGGCGCGGGCCACGGATTCCGCGGGGGAGTCCTTCGCATCGGTGCTCCATCGCGGCCTAGGTCGGACCATCTGCCGCGACTTCTATTTTCCGTACGCGCGGAAGATCTGGGGCCTCGACCCGGAGGAACTCTCGGCGACCCAGGCACGGCGCCGGGTCAAGGCGGGCTCTCTCGGGGGATTGGCGCGCAAGGTCCTCTCGGCCGTGCCGGGATTGAAGCCGCAAGGCGCGGGACGATTCTTCTATCCGCGCGGCGGCTACGGCGAGATCGCCGAACGCTACTTCGGTGCGGCCCGCGATCTGGGCGCCACATTCCAGTTCGGCGCCGGCGTGGAAGCCGTGCACCTGCTGCCCGAGGGAGGCTGCCGCGTGGAATTCCGCGCGGGCGACCAGGTGCGGAGTCTCCGCGCGGATCACGTCTGGTCCACGATCCCCGTCACCGCGCTGGCGCGGAGCCTGCGGCCCGCGGCGCCGCCCGAGGTGATCGAGGCCGCGAACGGCATCCAGTTCCGCAGCATGATCCTCATCTACCTCGTCCTGGGTCAGCGGCGGTTCAGCGAATTCGACGCCCACTACTTCCCGGAGACCGAGGTCCCGATCACGCGAATGTCCGAGCCCCGGAACTACTCGACCGTCGCCGATCCCGCGGACCGCACCGTGCTGTGTGCTGAGCTGCCGTGTTCGATGGGGGATTCGTGGTGGAACCGGCCCGATGCCGAGCTGGGACAGGTCGTGCGGGACGCGCTCTCCGATCTGGGCATCCCGATCGGGGCGCCGCTGCTGGAAGTGGCGACGCGCCGGCTACCGCAGGCCTACCCGATCTACCGGCGTGGCTACGAGCGCCACTTCGAACGCATCGACGGCTGGCTCGCGGGCCTGCCGGGAGTGCTCACGCTGGGACGGCAGGGACTGTTCGCGCACGACAATACCCACCACACGCTGGCGATGGCCTACGCGGCGGTGGACTGTCTCGACGAGTGCGGCCACTTCGACCGCGAGCGCTGGGCCGGGTGTCGCAGGTCCTTCGAGACCCACGTAGTCGAGGACTGAGCGGCTCCGCGCGATCGTGCGACGGGGCCGCCCGCGGGACCGGGCTCAGGCGCGGTAGAGGAGCCCGAGCATTCGCAGTGCGACGCGCGCCGCGCGGATCTTGCTCGAGCCCACGCCTTTCGAAACTCCCACCCTGCGGTGAAAC
Organism: Candidatus Eiseniibacteriota bacterium; assembly: GCA_041483195.1. Classification (GTDB taxonomy): domain Bacteria; phylum Eisenbacteria; class RBG-16-71-46; order RBG-16-71-46; family RBG-16-71-46; genus WS-2. The sequence goes on along the minus strand of JBGPFC010000006.1, from coordinate 92,902 downwards.
GTGATCGGGACCTCGATCACGCGCATCCGGAGCTTCAGCGCCTCGATGATCATGTGCGGCGAGAAGTGATTGCCGCGAACCGAGAGCTGTGGAGCGAGCCGTCGATAGGCGTCCACGCGGATGGCCCGGTAGGTGCAGCCCACGTCGGTCAGCCGGGTGCCCCAGAAGCGAAGCTGGATGAGCTTCGCGACGATCTGGTTCGCGGGGTTGATGAGCCAGTCCATCTGCGTGCCGGGATCCCGCAGCTCCTGCGTGGAGCGAGTGCCGAGCACCAGGTCGCAGTTCTCCAGGTATGCGACGAACTTCTTCAAGTCGGCGGCGCGGAACGTCATGTCCCCTTCACATAGCAGGATCAGGTCCGCGCCCTCGGCGGCCTCGGCCAACGCGCGCTGGCAGCACGCGCCGTAGCCCGGAGTGGTCTCGATGACGACGCGATCCGCGCCGGCGTCCTCCGCCACCTGCCGGGTGCGGTCGCGTGAGTTGTTGTCGACGACGATCACGCGCCTCACCCCCCGAGCGGACTTGAAGTCCCGCACCGCCGGGCCGATGGCCTCCTCGTCGTTGAAGGCGGTGAGACCGACGTTGAGCGGAGCCGCATCCAGGCTCCGCAGCTCGGTGCCCGGATCCGGGACCAGGAAGCGGTGGAGAACGAAGAGGGTCACGAACAGCAGGCCCGCGGCCGCGAACATGGAGCCCCCGCAGATGGCGTGGAATCTCAGGAAGCCGGGAGACTCCCGCAGCGGCGTGATGAGCCACAACAGGGAGGTCAGCAGGAATGCCGCGAACGACAGGGCCGACACGGTGAAGCTGTAGAGCGAGAGCCGTCCGATTGGCTTCGTCCACCAGGGGATTCGGGGTCGTTGCGGCGCGGGTGAGTCCTCGAGCTCGCCGAAGGCCACGCCTCACCGCCCCGCGCGAGCCGCGGGGAACAGCCGTGTCCCTGGCGATTGCTTCATGCTCTCCCTCCGGCCCGATCCGCTCACGGTCTAATCGTGCGGGCCTTCCCGAGGGAGGCACCGTGCCTTGACCCAGCGTCGATCGATACTAGTGAACGACGACCGCTCTGCTCGTCACCTCGCGTCCCCCGCTCGTGAGCCGCACGACGTACACGCCGGATGGCAGCGCGCTCCCCTCGTCGAGCGGCACGGCGTGGCTTCCCGCGCCGAGCGACCCGACTTCGCGAGCCCACACCCGCCTTCCGCTCAGATCGAAGAGCTCGAGCCGCGCGGAACCCGCGCCGGGGAGCGTGAAGGACACCGCCGCGCGGCCCGTCGCCGGATTGGGACGCAGGCCCTGCAGCATCAGCTCGAGCGTGCGCGGCACGTCCACCCAGCTCTCGCCGAGTGCGTACTCGCGGCCGCTCTCCATGACGCCGAGCCGGTAGCCGTAGCGCTGCCCAGGTCCCGCCGTGCGATCTTCGAAGGCCAGAAATCCATTGCCGTCCGCACGGGTCAGGCCCAGCGCAATCCATTCACTCTCCGCCGTGCGCCGATAGATCGTCGCCTCGAGCCCGCCGCTCTCCGCCGCGTGCCACGTGAGCCGAACGCGGTCGGGCTCCGCGAGCGCGCTCACCAGCGAGAGCAGCGTGGGGGTCGGCTGATCGCATGGATTGACCTGCGTGCAGCCGCCCGGGCCCGCGAGCGGACTGGCCGCCTCGTCCGCCGTGATGCACGAGATCACCTCCGTGTTCGTGGCGAGCAGCTGGGGTTTGGCGGACACGTCCGAGACGTGGGCCCAGTCGTTGTAGTCCTTGATGGCGGTCCTGAAGCCGGTGTTCGTGCACCAGTTGTACCCGCTGCTCAGGTCCTTCCCCACCGTCTGCGTGCAGGAGCTGATCGATCCGTTGCAGTTCCAATCCACCGACTTCCCCAGGCCCAGCCCGTTGCACTCGTTGAGCTTGGTCTCGTCGAGGTCGGGCACCGCGCCAACCGAATAGTCGAGCTCGGTGAATGGCGCAACCTGCGTGGCGAGGGCCAGGCCCTGGCACACGAGCCCGTTGCGAACGCCGATCAGCTGATAGCGATACGCCATGAGGCTCGGGTAGTTCGGCTTGTACTGGCCGACCTGGGACTCGTCCTGCCCGCCGCCGTGCCTGAGCCCGAGATTGTGACCGAGTTCGTGCATGAACGTGCCCGCGCGATCGAATGGCGTGCCGGTTCCTCCGGAGAACGCCCCGAGACTCACCAGGAATTCGTCGCCCCCGATCTCGGCGAGGCCCGAGCTCGTGGTGATCGTCCCCGACTGGTACTGGTGTACGAAGATGCAGTAGTGCCAGCCCGTTCCCGGCGGATGATTGCGGTAGGCCGATTCGAGCGCGTACCAGCCGCCGGCGAAGTCATCGAACCCCGTCCCCGTGTCGAACACGATCATGCTGTTCGCGGGGGTCTCGGGAACCTCGTTGCCCATCTCGACGTTCAGCGAATGGCCGCGGAGCGCAAACGCGGTCCTGACCGCTTCGATCTCGCACGGATTGGGGCGGTGGCTGTGCGTGCCCGATGCGAGCCAGTCCACTTCGACGTTGATGGTGAGCGCGCTGGCGCCGGGCGGGGCGGCGAAGAGCGATGAGACGGCAAGCGCGGCGAGGAAGCGCAGGCCGGGCCGCATCGGAGGCCTGGTGCGGAATGCGTGAGCGGGGGCCGCGGCCGCCTCGCCAGGCTCGGTCGCGAACGATGTCTGCATGCGGGCCTCCAGCGCCGGGCCGCCGCGCGAGCGGCGCCGCCTGAGTCGGCGCCTGGGGATTGCGCCGTGGGAGGCCCGATTCTAGCCGCGCGTGGGAGCGTACGCGAGCGCGAAGTGGGCGCGAACTGGGCGAGCGGTCCCGGTTGGACGATCGGTGACAGGCGAAGAGCGGGCATTCGCGGCGGCGGCGCCGGGGCTCGCACTTGCCGGCTCGCCGCCGATCCGGCTAAGGTGCGCGCTAGAATCGCAGGCAGCGGCGCGGCTCCCCCCGGTCGGCCCGTCCGCGGATTCCGTCGAACATTCCGAATACGACCGAGGAATCATGGCCCTCCGCGAAAAAGCCGAGATCGTCGAGGCCGACGGCCTTCGGCGCATCGTGACCCGCATCGCGCACGAGATCGTCGAGCGCAACAAGGGCGTGAAGGATCTGGTGCTGGTCGGAATCCGGCGCCGCGGCGTCCCGATCGCGGCGCGCCTCTCGCAGAAGATCGCGGAGTTCGAGGGCGTCACGCCCTCTCAGGGAAGCCTCGACATCACCCTCTATCGCGACGATCTCTCGATGGTCGCCCATCAGCCGGTGGTGGGCCTCACCGAGATCCCGGTGGACATCAACGGCAAGGTCGTGGTGCTCGTGGACGACGTGCTCTACACCGGCCGCACGGTGCGCGCCGCGATGGACGCGCTCATCGACTTCGGGCGCCCGCGTTCCATCCAGCTGGCGGTGGTGATCGACCGCGGGCACCGCGAGCTGCCGATTCGCGCCGACTTCGTCGGCAAGAACGTGCCGACCTCGAAGCGGGAAGTGATCGGGGTCAAGCTCGCCGAGATCGACGGCGTGGACAGCGTCGTGATCAAGGAGATCGAAGAGTAGCCTCGTCGCGTGCCGCCCGCGCCCGCCCGATAACTTTCCCGGATTCGACGAGAAACGCGCGGCCGGCCGAGCTACAGTGCCCAGCATGAGATCGCTTCGTTCGGCCGCTTCGACGCCGCACCGCGGGGCCGCGTCGCCCGCGGCCCGCGCGCGCCCCGCCGTGGACCTTTCGCAGACCGGCGCGCCGGCGGGGCTCGACCGCGCGGCGATGTGGTCGGCCTTCGCGCGCGGCGACGCGCGATTCGATGGACGTTTCGTCGCGGGCGTGCGCTCGACCGGGATCTTCTGCCGGCCCTCATGCACCTGCCGCAAGCCGCGGCCCGATCGGGTCGAGTACTTCAAGACCGCGACCGCCGCGGCGGCCGCCGGCTTCCGCCCATGCAAGCGGTGCCGCCCCGAGCTCCCGGGTGGAACGGCGGAGGCGGCGCGGCGCATCGCGGATCGCGCGCTGGCGCTCATGCGCTCGCGTCTCGACGATCGATGGAATGCCGAGTCGCTCGCGCGCGCGATGCACATGAGCGCATCGAGCCTGGCGCGTCACCTGCGCGAAGCGGATGGGCGCGCTCCGATGCGGGCGCTGGCGGACCTCCGCGCGGAGCGCGCCCTGTCGCTGCTCCAGCATTCGCAGGACTCGGTGCTCGAGATCGGATACGCGGTCGGCTTCGGAAGCCCGGCCGCGATGGCGCGGGCGTTTCGCCGCCGCTACGGCGCGACGCCGCTCGCATCACGCCGCGCGCATCGTCGCGCGGCGAATCGGGGAGGCAAGCGATGAGCAGGGGAGGTTCGATGATCCGCGCGGCGGTGACCACATCACTCGGGCGGTTCGCGCTCACGGCCAGCGAACGCGGTCTGGTTTCGGTCACGCCGGCCGGCGCGGCGATCGAGGCCGGCGCGGGCCGCGCGCGGAGCGCGCCGCTGGAGGCGCCGTGCGCGTGGCTGCTCGCGTACGCGGGGGGCGACCCGCGGCCATTCGGCGGAGCGCTCGATCTCGACGGAACGGAGTTCGAGCGCTCCGTGTGGTCGCGGCTGCTCGCGATTCCCTTCGGCGCTCGCGAGACCTACGGCACGCTGGCCACGGCGCTCGGAGGCGCGGCGACCGCGCGCGCGGTGGGCGCCGCGGTCGCCGCGAACCGCGCGGCGATCGTGGTGCCATGCCATCGCGTGGTGGGCGCCGGCGGAACACTCACCGGCTACGCGTGGGGCCTCGATCTCAAGCGGCGATTGCTCGCGCACGAGTCGGGACACGTCGCGTTCGAGCTGAGCGCGCCGCGATCGCGCGCCGCGGCGCGCGGGGCGTAGCGCCCGAAAGCGCGGGAGCCACGGGGAACACGACCCGGTTCGACGACCCACGCAGGGCTTGACCCGCGCCGGTCCGCTGCCTAACGTCATGGGGCCGCGTGCGACCGGGCCATCCCCCAGCGGACGAGCGGTCGTTCCCATAACCTGGATCGTAGGCCGGTGGTCGCCATGCGTCCGAGCGTCACCGCGGCGAGTCTCGCCGTAATCCTGGCGTTGGCCGCGCCGTCCGCCTCCCGCGCGGCCGGCGTGCCGTGGCGCATCGTGCGCGCGTTGTCCGGCGTGCTGACCGGCGACCGCTTCGGCGCCGCGATCGCCGCCGGCGGAGATTTCAACGGCGACGGCCGGCCCGATCTCGTGGTGGGCGCGCCCACCGCGCCCGGCGGCTCCGGCGGCGGAATCGCCTATCTCTATTTCGGGGGAGCGCCGCTCTACACGATCGCCGACCTGCGCCTCGTGCCCGGGGCCGCGCGCGCCGCGTTTGGACAGTCGCTGGCGTGGGCGGGTGATTTCAACGGCGACGGGATCGACGATCTGATCGTGGGATCCCCGGCGGAGAGTCCATTCGCCGCGGCCTCCGGACGCGCGCGGATCTACTTCGGCGGCGCCCATCCCGACTCGATCGCCGACCTGGTACTCGGTCCGTTTCGCTCGGGTGAAGGGTTTGGAACCTCGGTCGCGGGGATCGGCGACGTGAACGGCGACGGGTACGACGACGTGATCGTCGGCGCACCCACCGATTCCGTCCAGATGGGTCACGCCTACATCTTCTTCGGCGGGGCGGTGCCGGACGCCGTCCCCGACCTGGTGCTCACGGGCTCGTTCGCGAACGGGAAATTCGGCTTCTCGTCGTGCGGCGCGGGTGACGTGAACCACGATGGATTCGTGGATGTCATGGTCGGTGAGCCCGACGCTTCCGGAGTCCTGTTGCGCAGCGGGCGCGTGTACATCTATCGAGGCGGGCCGGGCATGGATGCGGCCGCCGACTACGTCATGACCGGATCCATCCCGTACGCGGGGCTCGGCTACTCGGTCGCCCGCGCCGGAGACGTGAACGGCGACGGGTACGACGATCTCATCGCCACGGAGTACGGTGACAACCAGGCCCAACTCTATCTGGGAAGCGCCGCGTTCGACACGAACCGCGACTTCGCATTTCCCATCGGTCGCATCGTGGCCGCGGCCGCCGACGTCGATGACGACGGGTTCGCGGATGTCGTCACCTCCACCGCCACCGGGGAAGCGGTGCTGTTTCTGGGGGGGAGCACGCTCGATGCGGGCTCCGACCTGTTGTTCGTTCCCCCGGTGCCCGATCGGTATTCGACCGTAGCCGCGGCGGGCGCCCGCCGGATCAACGGCGTCGACGGCGGAGAGCTGTTGTTCGGGTGCCCGGGACGCCCCGGCACCGCGAACGCGAATGGCCGGGTGTACCTGGTCGAGGTGGATCGGGTGAAGGTGACCGAGCCGAACGGGGGCGAGCGCTGGTTCGCGGGAGACCCACAGACCATCTCGTGGCAGGCCGTCGGCCCGGTCGACGTCGCGCTCTCGCCGGACGGAGGCGTCACGTGGCGCACGCTGGCCGAGGCGGTCCCACCCGCTCCGGGCTCGATGACGTTGGTCGCGCCGGACAGCGTTGCGGATCAGGCCCGCGTGCGCGTGAGCCTCAGCGGCCAGCCGGCAAGCAGGCGCAACCTGAGCGTGAGCGAACCGTTCCAGATCGCCGCCTTCGATCTGACCGCGCCGAACGGCGGCGAAGCATGGGTGATGGGCGCGACCGAGACGGTGCGATGGCACGGGCGCCTTCCGGCCGAGGTGAGCCTCTCGGCCGACGACGGCCGCAGCTGGACGACGCTCGCGCATGGCGCCGGGGGAAGCGGCGACAACGCGCTCGCGGTCGTGGCGTCAGCGGCCCCCACCGACAGCGCGCGGGTACGCGTTCGTGCCGAGCAACTTCCGCCCTCTCCGTTCGCCTCGGACTCGAGCGAGAGCCGGTTTCGCATCGTGCGCTACCGGCTCGTTGCGCCGAACGGTGGGGAGATGTGGATCGGGGGAGAGCGGGACACCGTGCGCTGGCGGGGCGCCACGCGCGCGGACATCGCCATCTCGTTCGATGACGGCGTTACCTGGACCACGCTCGTGACCAACGTCGGCGGCGCCGGCGAGAACGCGGAGTCGATCGCGGTGCCGCAGTTGAGCGCCTCGAACGCCCGCGTGCGTGTGAGCGCGACCGGTGAGCCGGCGCGGCCCGGATCCTTCGACGCGAGCGACGGGAGCTTCCACGTGCTCGAGCCGCTGCCCGGCACGACGGTCTCGATGCGCACCCTGATCTCGCCCATCCACTCGGGTCCCGGAGCGTCCTTCGGGTTCAGCGTCTCCTCGGCGGGCGACTTCAACCGCGACGGCTATGGCGACGTCATCGTCGGAGCGCCGAAGTACGATCTCGCATCGGGCATCGACGTGGGCGAGGCGAGGATCTTCTTCGGCGGTCCCGCCGCCGGAAATACTCCCCCGCTCGTGCTCCAGACCTACATCAGCGGCGCATCACTCGGAGTCTCGGTCGCCGCCGCCGGCGACCTGAATGGCGACGGCTACGACGACGTGATCGTCGGCGCGCCCAACTACGCCGTGCATACCGGGCAGTTCTTCGGCCGGGCGATCGTGTTCTTCGGAGGCGCGACGCCCGACCCGCTGCCGGACCTGTGGGTCAACGGCACCGCGTCTCGCGTGGCCATGGGGCGTTCGGTCTCGAGCGCCGGCGACGTGAACGCCGACGGCTACCCCGACTTCGTCGTGGGAAACACGCTGGCCAGCACCGAGCCCAAGACGGTGCGTGTTTTTTTCGGCGGGCCGCAGCTGGACGCGAACCCCGATTGGGAATTGGCCGGCCCGGCGGACGCAATCGATTTCGGAGAGTGCGTCGCATCCGCCGGCGATTTGAATGGTGACGGGTACGACGACGTGGCGGTCGGAGCGCCGGGCTTCGACACGAGCGACCTGGGTCAGGTGTACGTGTACTTCGGCGGACCCCGGCGCGACAGCAGCCCCGACCTCGCGCTGCGGGGATCGCCGGGCGACCGATTCGGCGAGTGGATCGCGCCGGCCGGCGACTGGAACGGCGATGGACACGCCGACCTGCTGGTGGGCGGCCGGTACAACGACGTCGCCGGGTCGAATGCCGGCGCCGTCTTCCTGTACTTCGGGGGCTCGAGTCCGCACGCCAGCCCCGATCTCATCTTGAGGGGAGAGGCGGCGGGAGACGAGTTCGGGTACTCGTTTGCCGGGGCGGGTGACGTGAACCTGGATGGATTCGGCGACGTGATCGTAGGGGCGTTTCGCAACGATCGCCCGGGGAGCGAAGCGGGACGCGCCTACGTCTTCTTCGGGCGCCCGCAGGCCGACGGCAAGCCCGGCCTCGTGTTGAACGGCGATCGTGCGAACGACAACTACGGGGTCGGGGTCGCGGCGGCGGGTGATTTCGATGGGGACGGTCTGCCCGACCTGATCGTGGGCGCGCAGGGAAGTGACGCCGGCGCGCTCAATAGCGGCCGCGCCTACGTGTACGCCGTCAAGCACCTTCGAGTCGTCGCGCCAAACGGGGACGAGACCTGGATCGCGGACGAACCCGACACCATCCGGTGGCGGGGCGACGGGCCCGCCGATGTCGCGCTCTCGACCGACGGCGGCGTGACGTGGGCGACCCTCGCGAACGGCGTGGGCGGCGCCGAGGTCAACGCGCTCCCGATCGTGACGCCCCACGCCGCGACCCTCGCCGCCCGCGTGCGGGTGAGCCCGGCCGGGCAGCCGGCGCTGCGCATGCTCTCGGGCCAGAGCGCCGGAGATTTCCGCATCGCGACACCCGTGATTCACGGGCGTGCCGTGGTGCTCGCGCGCGACGGCGCGCGCGGATCCAGCGCGGGCGAGGAGGTCGGGCTCGCGTCGGCGCGGGCCGGCGACGTGAATCGTGATGGCTTCCCCGACTACCTGGTGGGCTCGCGGGGCGGGGACTCTCCCGGCGCGGTTCCCGACCGCGCGCGCGTCATGTTCGGCGGCCCCGCGCCCCGCGCGCCCGTGTGGCTCGACGTGCCGGCCGCCGGCGCCCCGCTCGGAATCAGCCTCGCGGCGGCGGGCGACATCAACCACGATGGCTTCGCGGACGTGATCGTCGGCTCGCCCGGCGACGCGGCGGGTGGCGCGGAGGCCGGGCGGGCCTTCGTATTCTTCGGCGGGCCGGAGCCCGACGGCGCGCCGGATCTCACGCTGGTGGGCCCCTCGGCGGGCGCGCAATTCGGCGCGTCGGTGTCGCGAGCGGGCGACTTGAACGGTGATGGATACGACGACCTGATCGTGGGTGCTCCGTTCGACGACGCGAACGGCGCAGGGGCCGGCCGGGTGTATCTCTTCGAGGGCGGACCGACCCCCGATGCGAATGAGGACCTCGATTGGTCTGGCGTCAGGCCCGGCGACCACTTCGGCGCATCGCTCGCGGGCGGCGGCGATCTGAACGGCGATCGATTCTCCGACTTCGTCGTTGGCGCGCCGGGCAACGACACGCCCGCGATCGACGCCGGGCGGGCCTACGTGTTCACGGGAGCATCGGAGCCCTCGAACAACCCTGGACTGGTGCTGACCGGTGAGTCGGCCTCCGATCAGTTCGGCACCACGGTGGCGATCGCGGGCGACGTGAACGGCGATGGCCTCGAGGACGTGCTGGTGGGCGCGCCGTTCAGTGGCGCGCGCGGTGCCGAGAGCGGCCGGGTCTACCTCTTCGATGGCGGGGTCAGGCTCAACTACGGCGCCGATCTGGTCCTGACCGGTGCGGGGCGTGGTGAATTCTTCGGGCTCGCCCTCGCGGGACTCGGAGATCTCAACCGTGACGGGTTCGCCGATTTCGCGGTCGGCGCGCCATTCAGCGGGGCGGGGGGCGCGGACGCGGGCCGGGTCGATGTGCATCTTGGCGCGCTGGTGCCCGGGACGCGCGCGGATCTCACGTGGAGCGGGGCCCGGCCCGGCGACCGCCTCGGCTGGAGCATCGGCGGTCCCGGCGATCTCGGCGGCGACGGATTCGACGACGCGATCGTCGGCGCTCCGTTCGCGGACCGCGGCGCGACGGACGCGGGCGCGACGCTCGTCTACGACGCCCACCGCTACGTGCTCCTGAGCCAGCGCTCCGCGGAGCGCTGGGATGTGGGCGGTTCGCAGACCATTCGCTGGCTGGGCGCCGAGCCCGCCGACGTCTGGCTGGGAAGCGACGATGGTGCGAGCTGGCGCATGGTCGCGCACGCCGTGGGCGGAGCCGACAGCAACGCGATCGCGATCCGCGTGCCGCGCGCCGCCGGCGACTCCCTGCGGGTGCGCATCGCTCCGGCGAACGCGGCGGTCCCGGGCGCGGCCCTGAGCGACTCGTTGATCTCGATCCGCGCGACCATCGCGCTGCTCGATTTTTCCGTGACTCCGGGGCCGCAGGGCGTCGCGCTCGCGTGGTCGACGGATCCGGCGGCGGGGGCATCCGGCCTCGCCGGCTATCGCCTCTACCGAATCGGGCGCGACGGCGCGACGGTGGATCGCATCGGCGCGCCGTTGATCACCGCGAACCGCGCGCAGGCCGCAGAAACCGAGCGCGGCGCGACCTACGTGCTGGTCGCGGTCAACGGTCTCGGCGAGGAGAGCGAGCTCGGGCGTTCGCGACTTCCGGCGCCCGCGGCCGGCATCTCGGCGTGGCCGATTCCGCTCCCGATCGGTGGGAGCCTCACCCTCGCGCTCGCGCTCCCGGCCAGCCCCGGCGGGAACGCCCCCGCCGACCTTTCGGTCGGCGTTTACGACGTGCAGGGCAGGAAGATGGCGGATCTGCTGGAGGGGGCGACGCCCACCGATCTCGGCGTGGTGAGCTGGCGCTGGGACGCGACCAGCCCGCGCCGCTCACCGCTCGTGCCGGGGATGTACTTCGTGCGCGCCTCGGTGCCGTCGCTCCGGTTTCACGCTGAACGGAAGATCGTGATCGTGAGATGATTCTTCGGATGAATTCCGGCCCGGTCGCCGTCCTGTCCGCTCTGCTCGTGCTCGCGGGCGTATCGTATTCGCCCGTCCGTGCCGAGATCGCGAACCCGACCGAGACCCTCGACGCGTCCCTCGCGCCGGAGCCCACGACCGTTCCCGACCGTCTGGTCGTGAGGCTCTCGCCGTCGGCCGCGGCGATCGCGGCGCGCGCCACGCAGACCGCGGGCGCGCGCGGCCTCGCGGCGGGCGCGCCACCGCTCGAGCGGATCGGGGTGCCGGCGCTCGATCGGGTGGCGTCGCGGTACGGCGCGCGCTTCGAGCCCGAATTCCGGGGCGAGGTGCCGCCCGCGCCGGGCTCGCGCGCGATCGACTTCACGGCGTTCTGGATCCTGCACCTGGCGGCCGGCGCGGATCGCGAAGCTACGCTGGCCTCGCTCCATGGGCTCTCGGAGGTGGCGAGTGCCGATCCGATCGCGGTGATGCCGGTATCAACGGTGATGCCGGACGATTCGCTGTGGAGCGCCGCGAACTATTTCTACCAGCCGGCGAACCGGCGCGACATCCACGCGCCGGAAGCGTGGTCGATCACGACCGGGGACACGAACGTGATCGTGGCGATCGTGGATACCGGGGTGATTCCATACCACCCGGACCTGAGCGGCAGCGAGCCGGGGCTGCGCGGGCAGCTGTGGACGAACTGGGCGGAGGCGGGCGGAACGCCGGGCGTCGACGACGACGGCAACGGGTTCGTGGACGACGCGTGGGGATGGGATTTCGTCAACCTCGGAAGCGCAGCCAACGTGGAACCCGGCGAAGACTGGCGGGACGAGGACAACGATCCGAACGATCACTTCGGGCACGGGACGCTGGTGTCGGGGGTCGTCGGGGCGCTGACGAACAACCGAATCGGCGTGGCGGGGACGGCGTGGAAGGTGCGGCTCATGGCGCTGCGCGTGGGCTGGACGGCGCCGCTGAACACCGGCGCCCTCGTGGACTTGAGCCTCGCCGCGAAGGCGATCCGCTACGCGACGCGGATGGGAGCGAGCCTCATCAACTGCTCGTTCACATCCGTGGCGCAGCCCGATCTGGTCGCGGCCGTCGACGCGGCGACCGCGGCGGGCGTGCTCGTGGTCGCGGCCGCTGGCAACAACGGGGACGGCCAACATTACCTGAGCGACCGCGGCGACGCGCTGTCGGTCGGCGCCACCGACCCGAACGACAAGCTCGCGTTGTTCTCTAACAAGGGCGCGTTCGTCGACCTCTGCGCGCCCGGCTCCAATCTCGCGACGACGAGGCTCCAGCGCGTCGGCACCGACAGTCTCGGCGCCCGCCAGCCCGGCTACACCACGGGCGCGAACGGCACGTCGTTCGCCGCGCCGGTCGCGGCGGGCGTCGCCGCGCTGGTGCAGGCGAATCGGCGCGCGCACGGCCTGCCGCCGCTCAGCCCCTTCGCGCTCAAGATGCGACTGATGGACACCACTGACGACATGACGTCGGCGAATCCGGGCGTCACCGGTTGGGGCACCGGGCGGATCAACGCCTATCGGGCGCTCGCCGATCCCCCGACCTCGCTCGCGTTGCCCTCGTCCGCACGCACAGTCGGCGCGGCGGTCATCCTGCCCGCCTCGTCGGGCGCGCGGCGCATCGTGATCGCATCGGCCGACAGCCGCCTGCTCTTCCTCGACGGCTTGACCGGCGCGACGCTGAACGAGGTGGCGCTCCCGTCGCCCCCGGTGGGGGGCGTGAGCGCGGCCGATCTCGGCGACGGGCGCGGGCCGGGCGTGTTCGTCGCGGTGGACGATGCTCGCATCTTCGGATTCGACGCGGCGGGACGGGCGCTCGCCGGATGGCCGGTCACCGCCACGCGAACCAGCCACGTGGCCACCCTCGAGCCGGTGCTTGGCGACGTGGATGGTGACGGCGTGTTCGACGTGATCTGGGGTGGAGTGGACGGCAACGTGTACGCGTGGCATCGCGACGGCACGCGGCTCCCGGGATTTCCGCGCCGCATCGGCGGAAGCGGCGAGAGCAATCTGATCGCGCTCTCCGATATCGATGGTCTCCCCGGGGCCGAGATCGTGGCCGCGAATTTCTGGGGCAGCCTGCACGTCCTGACCGGTGACGGGAACGAGCTGCCGAACTGGCCGGTGCAGATACAATTTCTTCCGACGCCGCCGGTCGTCACCCGGCTCGGCGCCGACACCTCCGCCTCGATCCTCATGGCGGCGGGCGATCGGCTCACCGCGTACAATTCCCTGGCGGTGCAGCGGCTCGATGTCGCCGTGTCCGGAACGCAGTTCGGTTCCCCGGCGCTGGCGGACATCGATGGCGACGGCCGCGACGAGATCCTGCTCGCGCGCACATCGCCAGAGCAGCTGGTGGTACTCGACGGCTCGGGCCTTCCGCTCACATCGCGCGGGTGGCCACGGGCACTCGGCTCGCCCGTGTTCGGCGCGCCGGTGGTGGGTGCGCTCGTTCCGGGGGGCGGGCCCGGCATCGCGATGTGCGTGCGAAAATCGAGCGGCGCGCAGCTGATCGGAATGAACGCGAGCGCCAAGGATCTGCGTGGATTTCCGAAGGCCGGCCAGCCGGGGGTGGATCTCGCCATCGACGACGTGGACGGCGACGGCGCCACCGAGATCGTGGCGGGAGCCGGCGCCGACTTGGTGTTGTTCGTGTACGACGCGGGGATCGGCACGTTCGGCGCGGGGGCTCAGCAGTGGCCCACCTCGCGCGGCAACTACGCGCGGACCGGCAGCCGCCTCTACGCGCCGCCGCTCGGGGTGATCGACGACCTGGCCCCGCTCGCCGTTCTCGATCTGGATGGGGGCGCGGCGACCGACACCAGCGTCGCGCTCGCGTGGAGCGCGCCCCTCGATCCCGGGCTCGGCGGGCGGGTGAGCCGCTACGACATCCGGTACGCGACGGCCCCGATCGATGAGAGCACCTTCACGAGCGCGATTCGCGTGGGCGGGCTTCCGTTCCCCGGCGCGACGGGCCACGCCGACAGCGTGCGGGTGAACGGGTTGGAGGAGGGCACGCGATACTACTTTGCGCTCCGCAGCGTGGACGCGGCAGGAAACGCGAGCCCGCTGTCGAACCCATTCTCGATGACCACCACGCGCGTGGCCCCCGCCGCGATCGCCGATCTGTCCGTGGTCGCGAGCGGCAACACCAGCGTGACGCTGGCGTGGACCGCGACCGGCGACGACGGCAATCAAGGAATGCCCGCGCGCTACCTCATCCGCGGCGGCCCGGCGCCGATCGACGCGACGAATTTCGATGATGCGCCGGTTCGGCTCGAGGTGGCGGCGACGCACGAGGCCGGTGGCGAGGAATCTGCGCGGGTGACCGGGCTCGAGCGCGGAGTGGTCTACCACTTCGCGCTGGCCGCGGTCGATGGCGCCGGCAACCGCTCGCGGATCTCCAACGTGATCGAGAAGCTCGCGAGCCCGATCGCGCCGAATCGCGGACTGGCACTCGCGCCGGGAGCGACGCCGGCTCACGCGCCGGTCGAGATCTTCTGGCAGAGCGGCGCGAGCCCATCGCTCGAGCAGAGCATTCACATTTACGATCTCTCGGGCCGGCTGCTGTCTTACACCGCGGTCACCGGCCGGGAAGGGCGCATGATCTGGGACGGGCGTGACACGCGGGGGCGGGCGATGCCGGCTGGAATTTATTTCGCACGCCTGCTGAATGGGAACGCGTCGGCAGGTGCTCGAATCCTGCTCCTGAGGTAGTGACGATGCGCGCTTCGGCCCGGGCCCCGCACCTACCTCCCGCTCCACGCGCGCTCGCGGCGCTGGTGGTCGCGCTCGCCCTGGTCGCGGCGCCCTCCCGGGCACAGCTCCCCTCGCATGTGCAACTGACCCTCGAAGGCGCGCAGACCGGCGACCTGTTCGGGGCATCGGTCGCGGGCGGCCGCGATTTCGATGGCGATGGTCTCCCAGACGTGGCGGTCGGCGCGCCGGGTTTCCCCGCCGGAAGCGGCGACGGTCGGGTGCTGCTGTTCCGCGGCGGGGCCGGGATGGATTCGCTCCCCGATCTCCGCTTCGAGAGCGGCGGCCCGGCTTCATCATTCGGCCAGTCGGTCGCGTGGGCCGGGGATTTCAATGGCGATGGGTTTCAGGATCTCATCGTCGGATCACCGGCGGAGTGGACCGACGGGCGCCTCACCGGACGGGCGCGCATTTACTTCGGCGGCCCGGCGGCGGACTCGATTCCAGATCTGGTGCTGAACCCCACCCGCCCGACCACGAGCTTCGGATGGTCGGTGGCGGGGGTTGGCGACATCAACGCCGACGGATTCGACGACGTGCTGGTTGGCGCGCCGACCGATTCGGGCCAGACCGACTACGGGCAGGTCTACGTCTACTTCGGTGGACCCCAACCCGACAGCATCGCGGATCTCGAGCTGCACGGGGGCTTCCCGGGAGGGAAGTTCGGATTCGCGGTGGGTTCCGCGGGGGACTTCAATCACGACGGGTATCCCGACTTCATCGTGGGCGAGCCGATGGCGACGGTGTTCGCCACCCAGGGGGGGCACATCTCCATCTACCTCGGCGGGCCCCTGCTCGACAGCTACGCCGATCTCCAATCGTTCGGCTTCAACTTCTACGGGCAGCTCGGCACCGTGACGGGCAGCGTGGGCGACGTGAATGGCGACGGGATCGACGACGTCATCGCGACCGAGGTGGTGGCGAACAGCACGTACCTCTACTACGGACACCCCGGGGAGGATCTGGCCATCGGCCAGTGGTTCGGCGGCGGGCGTGCCGCCGTCGGGGGTCTGGACATGAACGGCGACGGGCTCAACGACATCGCCACCGGCGACTACTGGCGGGCCATGGTCTACCTCGGCGGCAATCCTGTGGAGAACAACCCGGACCTCGTGTTCATCCCGCCCGAGTCCAATTTTCCCATTCCGATGGCGCTCGCCGCGGCCGGTGACCTCGACGGGGATGGCGTGCAAGAGTTGCTGGTCGGCTATGGGGGGCGCCCCGGCACCTGGGACCCGAATGGACGGGTCTACGTCGTGGTGGCCGACCTCATCCAGGTCGCGAGCCCGAATGGAGGCGAGATCCTTCACGGCGGGGACTCGATGTGGATCGGATGGCGCGGGCAGAATCTCACCGACGTCGCGCTCTCGCTCGACGGCGGGGCCAGCTGGCGCACGCTCGCCTCGAGCGTTCCCGCCTCGACCACGTCCATCGTCCAGACCGTCCCCGACACGGTGTGCGCGGCCGCGCTCATCCGCGCGAGCATCACCGGGCATGCCCCCACCGGCAAGTTCGCAGACGTGAGCGACGGGCCATTTCAGATCGCGGCCTACACGCTCGATCGGCCCCGCGACGGCGAGACCTGGCTGGTGGGGGCGGCCGATACCGTCAGCTGGTACGGCGCGCTGCGCGCGGATGTCGCGATCTCGGTGGACGGCGGACTCAGCTGGACGCCGCTCGCGAGCGGGGTGGGGGGCAGCCGCCTCAATGTGCTCCGGGTCATCGTGCCCGCGCTCACCACCGCGTCCGCGACCGTCCGCGTCAGCGCGAGCGGTCTCCCGATCTCGGCGCTTTCGTCGGTGACCAGCGTCGGCAGGCTGCGGCTCGTGCGCTTCGAACTGGTGAGCCCCAACGGCGGGGAGCTGTGGGATGCGGGCCGGCCCGCGACCGTCCACTGGCGCGGATCCACGCGTGCCGACATCGCGCTCTCGTTCGACGACGGCGTCACCTGGAGCACGATCGCGTCCGATGTCGGCGGCGCCCCCGACAATTCCATGTCCGTGACCGCGCCGGCCACGGTCTCGCTCCAGATGCGCGTGCGGGTGAGCGCGCACGGCCTGCCGCTCGAGGCCGGGTCGTACGACGTGAGCGATGCGCCGTTCTACAACCTCACGCCTCCGCCGTACTCACCGTTGCCGATGCGCACCGTCATCGCGCCGTTCATCGCAGCGATCGGGGCGAATTTCGGCGTCACGGTAGCGTCGGCCGGGGACTTCAACGGCGACGGGTACGACGACGTCATCGTGGGCGCGCCGAGCTTCGACTCGCCGACGATCTCGGACGTGGGGCGTGCCTATCTGTTCTTCGGCGGGCCGAACGCGGACGATCGCCCCGACGTGACCTTCATCAGCAACTCGATCGGCGCTCACTTCGGAACCGCCGTCGCGTCCGCGGGTGACATGAACGGCGATGGCTTCGACGACGTGATCATCGGCGCGCCGGACTACGGCGGCAGCGCGGGGATCGCCTTCGGGACCGCGTTCGTCTATTTCGGAGGGGAGGATCCGGATTCGGTTGCCGATCTGAAGATCGGCGGCAGCCAGACACGCTTCAGGGTCGGCACCACGGTCGCGGGCGTCGGGGACGTGAACGGTGACGGCTACGACGACATCGTGATCAGCAACCAGACCGTGAGCCCGGATCCCCCGACTGCCCTCTGCTACTTCGGGGGCCCGCAGCCCGATGCGATCGCCGACTGGGCGATGGCTCCCTCCGGCTTCGCCAACAACTTCGGCACCGTGGTCGCCGCGGCGGGCGACATGAACGGCGATGGCTACGCCGACGTCGCCGTGGCCGACCCCGAGATCAGCTCCAACACTCCGGGCTCGGTCTACGTGTTCCTGGGCGGGCCGCAACCCAACTCCGCCGCCGCCCTCGTGCTCACCGGCCTGAAGAGCGACCGTTTCGGAGGGTCCCTCGCATCCGCCGGCGACGTCAACGGGGATGGATTCGACGACCTGCTCGTCGGAGCGCAATTCAACGACACCGCGACGCAGGACGCGGGCGCCGCGTTCCTTTACCTCGGCGGTCGCAGCCTGCACGGCACGCCCGACGCGGTGTTCACGGGAAAGGGCTTCGCCGACGAGTTCGGCGCAGCGGTGGCCTCGGCCGGCGACCTCAACGCGGACGGGTTCGACGACATCATCATCGGCGCCTACCGCAACGACGCCGCGGGGCTCGACGCCGGGCGCGCGTACGTTTACTACGGCCGCCCGCAGATGGATACGATCGCGGACGTCGTCCTCAGCGGCGCGCGCGCCGGCGACAATTTCGGGATCGCGGTCGCGTCGGCCGGGGACTACGACGGGGACGGCCTTCCCGATCTGATCGTGGGAGCCAAGCAGAGCGACACCGGGGCCTCGAACGCGGGGCAGGCCTACGTGTACGCGATGAAACATCCGACGCTCGTGGCCCCGGTCGGGGGTGAGACCTGGATGGCCGGCGAGCCGGACACCATCCGCTGGTCCGGCGACTCGCGGGCGGATGTCGCGATCTCGCTCGATGGGGGCGCGTCGTGGATCGCGCTCGCGACCGGCGCCGGCGGCGCGGCGCAGAATGCGCTGGCGATTCTGACGCCCGCCGTGGCCACCGGCGTGGCCCGCGTTCGCGTGAGCCTGAGCGGGGCGCCGCCGGTCCGCATCACATCGGACACCAGCGGGCGCGACTTCCGCATCGCGTTTCCGGTGCCGCAGGGAAGGGCGGTCACGGTCGCCCGATCCGTCGCGAGCGGGACATTCGCGGGAGAGGGGGTCGGCCTCGCCATCGCGGCCGCCGGCGACGTGAACGGCGATGGATTCCCCGATTGGCTCTCGGGATCGCGTCGCGACCCGGGATCGGGCGCCGGTCCGGACCGCGTGCGGCTGATGTTCGGAGGTCCCGCGCCGCTCGCGCCGCTCGTGCTCGAAGTGCCGGCGCCGGCGGCGCCGCTCGGTCTGAGCCTCGCGGCCGCCGGAGATTTCAATCACGACGGATTCGGCGACGTCGTGGTGGGCTCGCCAGGCGATGGAGCGATGGGGCCGGAGGCCGGCCGCGCGTTCGTGTTCTTCGGCGGCGCCGAACCCGGGGCCACGCCCGGCCTCGTGCTCGAGGGCGGAGTTTCCGGCGCGCACTTCGGCGCATCGGTCGCGTGCGCGGGCGACGCGAACGGTGACGGCATCGACGATCTCCTGGTCGGCGCGCCGCTGGATGCCACGGCGGGCGATGGGGCCGGACGCGTGTTCCTCTACCGCGGCGGGTCCGCGCCCGACGCGATCGCCGACGCGGCGTGGTCCGGAATGAAGCCGGGCGATCGATTCGGCGCGGCGCTCGCCGGGGTGGGGGACGTGAACGCCGATCGGCTCTCCGACTTCGTGGTCGGCGCCCCGGGCAACGACGCGGCCGGTTCCGACGCGGGCCGCGCATACGTGTTCGAGGGCGCGGGCGGGCCGGTGCTCACGCCCACGGTGACGCTCACCGGCGAGCACGCGCACGACGGCTTCGGCACGGCGGTCGCGGGGGCGGGCGACGTGAACGGCGATGGGTTCGACGACGTGCTGATCGCCGCGCCGTTCAACGGCGCCGCCGGATCCACCTCGGGCCGCGTTTACGAATTCTTCGGCGGCGCGCGTCTCAGCGCGACCCCGAACCTGGCGGCGAGCGGCGCGGTGGCCGGCGAGTTCTTCGGCATCGCGCTGAGCGGCGCCGGCGACCTCAATCGCGACGGCTTCGACGACATCGCGATCGGCGCGCCGTTCAGCGCGGCCGCGGGGCGCGACGCCGGGCGCGTCGCGGTCTACCTGGGCGGCTTGATTCCCGACGCGAGCCCGGACTTCCTGTGGACCGGCCGGGCGGCGGGTGATCGATTCGGCGCGGCGCTGGCGGGCGTGGGCGATGCGAACGGCGACGGATTCGACGACCTGCTGATCGGCGCCCCGTTCCACGACGGAAGCGTTCCCGACGCTGGCGCGGTGACACTCTACGACGCGCGCCGGTACGTCGTGATCTCGCCGCGGGGCGGCGAGCGCTGGGACGTGGGTGGGAGCCAGAGCGTGCGCTGGCTCGGCCCCGAGCCCGCGGATGTCTGGCTCTCCTCCGACGCCGGCCGCGACTGGCGCCTGCTCGCGCAGGCCGCCGGCGGGGCGGACACCAACTCGATCGCGTTTCGCGTGCCGCGGCCCGCGAGCGATTCGGTGCGCGTGCGCCTCACGCCTTCGAATCCTCGGGTGCCAGGCAGCGTGACGTGCGATTCGCTGCTCGCCATCCGTGCCGCCGTCACGCTTCACGATTTCACGGTGACACCCGGCACCGGCCACGTGACGATCGCGTGGTCCACCGATCCGGAAGCCGGCGGCGCCGGGCTCGCGGGTTACCGGCTCTATCGCATCGCGCCGCGCACCGGCGAGGTCGATCGACTGGGACCGGCGCTCGTGACCACGAGCCCGATGCAGCTGGATGAGACCGAGCGGGGCGCGACCTACGTGCTGGTCGCGGTGAACGGCCTCGGCGAAGAGGCGGAACTGGGACGGGTGAGCCTCCCGGCGCCGCGGCCAGGGATCACGGCGTGGCCGGTACCGCTCGAGGAGCACGGGACGCTCTCGCTCACGATCGTCCTCCCCGCCGACGCTGCGGGCTTCACGCCGCCCGACCTCGATGTCGGCGTGTTCGATCTCCAGGGGCGGCGGGTCGCGGATCTCCTCGCGGGCGCGAGACCCACCACCGTGGGGTTGCTGGACCTCAGATGGGACGCGCGCGGTGCGGGCGGTTCCCGGCTCCCCTCCGGGATCTACGTCGTGCGCGCGATCGCGCCGTCGGCGGCATTCCGGCACGAGAAGAAGATCGCGATCCTGAGGTAGAGGCGGGGTGTGGCGGCGGCCCGCTGTCACACGTCAGTGATTCTGTCCCCCTAATGCGTCAGTGATTCTGTCACCCCCTTGCTCTGCCCCTGGGGCGCAGAGGTTCGGGTCCGGTGTAGCGATCCCAGGGGTGGTTGGCCCCCGGCCTGCGGATGTTGGTGAGAGTACCGATGCCTTTGGATTTGGGACGAGGTGCGGATCGTGAAGCTGGACGATCGGGGCCAGGGCGCGATCCTGCGAAGCCGTTTGTGGCGCGGGCCCGCTGGGATCGCGGTGAGGCGCGGGATTCGAGGATGAACCCGGAGCCGGGCGCCGGCTGCTCGCCGATCAGGCCGTGGGTGGAGTGCAACACCAGCAGGCGACCGTCGAGAAGCTCGCGCACTTCGACGCGGGCCTTGTGCCAGGAGCGCCGGTGGGGTCCGGGTGGAACCTGAGCCCAGCGCCCCGGGATGCTGACGGTGTTGTCGCGGGCGACGACGCGGGGATAGCGACAGGCGATGAGGCGATCGAGATCGCGCGGAGGTGAGCGGAACGCTGACTCCGTGCTCGTCGGGATGCGCCCGAGCCGCCGGTTGTGACGGCGGATGAAGCCCGGCAGGTAGCCGGTGGCCGCGGCAACGGTGTCGTGGCGGTGCAGGCGCAGCTCGCTGGCGAGTCGATCCTGCAGCGTGCCCCACAGCCGTTCGATGCGGCCCTTGGCCTGGGGGCTGGTGGCGGCGATGAAGCGCACGCCCAGTTCCTCGAGCATCTGGCCGAACTGCGGCGGCGTCTGCCGCCCGGCCAGCTCCTCCTCGAGCGTCCAGTGCGCATCGTTACGCACCAGTACGCCGCTGCGGTCGCCGTACAGCGCCACCGGCACCCCGTGGGCGTCGAGCAGTTCGCGGAGCAGCACCGCATAGCCGTGCAGATCTTCGGTCGGACGGAAGCTCAGCGCCAGGATCTCGCTGGTGGCGTCATCGATCGCCCCGAGCAGACTGCAGGCCGGCCCCGCCTCGTCGAACCATCGAAACGGACTGCCGTCGATCAGCACCAGCGCGCCTCGCCGGGCCACCCGTTCGCGCCGGCGCCGATGCTGCGGCGGGCGCCGGCGCCGCTTCGGGGCCAGCTTCAGACTGCAGCGCACCCGTCGCACGGTGGCCGCACTCACCGCGTGCGACTGCTCGCCGAGCAGATCGGCGATGTGATGATCGTTGAGCTTCACCACCCCGGTCAGCATCGCTTCCACCCGCTCGCGCAGCGCGGTACCCAGCCGTCGCGGCGACCGTCGTCCCCGGTTGCCGTGCACGATCCCCGCCGCACCTCGTTGTCGCACCTGCACCCGCAGCCGCTTGAACTGCCGCACGCTCAAACCCAACGCTTCCGCTCCTTCTCGGCTGGTGAGCTTCCCTTGAACTGCGGCCTGCACCACACCCAGCCGCCGGGCGTCTCGTTTGCCCATGAGTATGAGGTCCATGGGGGTGACAGAATCACTGACGCGTTAGGGGGTGTCATTTTCACTGACGTCCCACATGTGGCGGCGGCCCGCTTGCCGTCGTCGGCCGCTTCCGCTAGATTGCACCCGAGTTCGTGAAGTCCGCGAAATCCTTTAAGCGCCGCCCCGAGAGGCGGCAAAGGGGGATGGATGAGCCACACCGCCACGATCGGTCAGGCCCCTGCGCCTCACGGCGCGGGGATTTTTGTTGCCGGGCCGCAACGCCGTCACCTGCTCGGGCTCGACGGCCTCGCGCGCGACGAGATCGTCGACCTGCTCGATCAGGCCGCCCGCTATCGCGATCTGCTGCGCACGCCGCGCTGGGTCAGCGACGAGCTGCGCGGCATCGCCGTGTGCAACGCGTTCTTCGAGGACTCGACGCGCACGCGGTTTTCGTTCGAGCTCGCCGAGCAGCGGCTCGGCGCGATTCACCTCTCGTTCACCACCGCCGGCTCATCGGTGTCGAAGGGCGAGACCCTGCTCGACACGCTCCGCGTCATCACCTCGATGCGCGTGGAGCTGGTCGTGGTGCGGCATCGCTCGGCGGGCGCCGCCGCGTTTCTCGCGCGCCACCTCGGGGCCGGCGTCATCAACGGCGGCGACGGCGAGCACGAGCATCCCACCCAGGGCCTGCTCGACCTCATGACCCTCCGCGAGGCGTGGGGCGGGCGCTTCGAGGGCCGGCGCATCGCGATCGTTGGCGACGTCGCGCACTCGCGTGTCGCGCGCTCCGCGATCTTCGGGCTGGTCACGCTGGGTGCCGAGGTCGTGCTGGCTGGGCCCGCCACGCTGTTGCCCGCCGAAGTCGAATCGCTCGGGTGCTCGGTGGCGCCAACGGTGGAGGACGCGCTGCGCGGCGCCGACGCCGTGATGGCGCTCCGTCTCCAGCGCGAGCGCATGGAATCAGGGTTGCTGCCATCGCTCGCCGAGTACGCACGGGTGTGGGGCATCCACCGCGACCGCGTCGCGCTGCTCGCGCCCGGCGGCGTGGTGATGCACCCGGGCCCGATGAACCGGGGCGTCGAGATCGCGCCCGATGTGGCCGACGGCCAGCACTCTGTGATTTTCGATCAGGTCGAAAACGGCGTGGCGGTGCGCTGCGCCGTTCTCGCGCGATGCGCGCGCGCCATGTCGGAGGCGTCATGAGCGGAGCGACGGTGATCCGAAATGCGCGGCACTGGCGGACGGGCGAGCGCTTCGAGCTGGCATTCGAGCGTGGCGTGGTGCTGGGATCCGTGCCGCGCGAAGCGGCGCGGACCCTCGACGCTCGCGGGGCGACGGTCGCGCCGGGACTCGTGGATCTGCACGTTCACCTGCGCGAGCCCGGGCAGAGCGCGAAGGAGACGATCGAGACCGGCACGCGGGCGGCGGCGGCCGGCGGCTTCACAGCGGTCGCCTGCATGCCCAACACGTCGCCGGTCGTGGATTCGGTCGGATGGGTCGAGTGGGTGCGCGCGCGCGCCGCGGCCGCCGCGAGCTGCCGGGTGCTGCCGATCGCGGCGGTGACGGCCGGACAGAGGGGTGAACAGCTCAACGAGTTTCTGGCGCTGAAGGGCGCGGGGGCGGTCGCGTTGTCGGACGACGGCCGGCCGATCGTGAGCGCCGCGGTGATGCGGCGCGCGCTCGAATACGCGCGACACGCCGGGCTGCCGATCGTGTGTCACGAGGAAGACCTGACCCTCCGCGGCGAAGGCGTCATGAACGAGGGCGCGACTGCGACCCGGCTCGGCCTGCGGGGCTTCCCGGGCGCCGCGGAAAGCGTCATGGTGCGACGCGACGCCGATCTCGCCGCGCTCACGGGAGGGCGCGTGCACTTCGCCCACCTCTCGTGCGCCGGCTCGCTCGACGCGCTGCGCGATGCGAAATCGCGCGCGCTCGCGGTGAGCGGCGAGACCTGCCCGCACTACTGGACCCTGACGGACGAGGCGGTGGGCGACTACGACACCGCGGCCAAGATGAACCCGCCGCTGCGCTCCGAGAGGGACCGCGTGGCCGTGATCGGCGCGATCCGCGAAGGCGTGATCGATTGCTTCACCACCGATCACGCGCCGCATACCCATGAGGAGAAGCGCCAGCCGTTCGACCAGGCGCCATTCGGCATCGTCGGCCTCGAGACCGCGCTCGCGCTCACGATCACGTTCCTGGTGCGGCCCGGGCACCTGTCGCTAGCGCGCGCGCTCGAGTTGTGGACCGACGCGCCGCGCCGGCTCTTCGGCCTTCCGAAGGTCGCGCTCGAGGCCGGCGATCCGGCCGATCTGGTGCTGATCGATTCCGAGGCGCGCTGGAACGTGGACCCCTCGGCGTTCCATTCGAAGGGGCGCTGCACGCCCTTCGCCGGGTGGACGCTCGATGGCCGCGTGCTCGCGACCGTGTGCGACGGAGAGATCACACACCTGGATCCCGCGCTCGAGGTGGAGGGGGCGGGCGCCGGACAGCGAGGCGCGGTGGTGGCGGCGCGCTGAGGCGGCGTTCGTCAGCGCCGAGAACCCCGTGCTACCCTCCCTGCGATTTCGCGGGGAGGACGCGCGATCCCGCGCGGCTCCTGCGGTTTCACGGCCTGCCCCGCGAAGCGCTGTTCGAGTCTTCCGAGGGGCGTGCCGACGTGGTCGATCTCATGGTGAAGCGGCGCATCGCGCCGGCGCCGCTCGCGCCGCGCGTGGGGTTTCCCGAGTGCGCGTGAACGGCCCGCGCGCGCGCCGTGCGGTTCTTGCGATCGCCGCCATGACGCTGCTCGGTTCGTGCGCGTACTACAACACGTTCTATCTCGCGCGGAAGTACTACTTCCGCGCGACCGCCGGCGCGCCCTACCCCACCGAAGGCGGCAATCCCACGGCGGCCGGGGACTACAACAAGTCGATCGACTACTCGAAGAAGCTGATCGCGCAATATCCGAAATCGAAGCTGGTGGACGACGCCTATCTCCTGTGGGCGCGCGCGCTGCTCGGGAAGGACGATCCGCTCGAGACGGTCAGCCTGCTGCAGGATTTCTCGACGCGGTTTCCCCGCAGCCAGATCAAGCCGGATGCGCTGTTCTACCTGGGAGTGGGCTACCGCCAGGCGCATCGTTACAACGAAGCCGAGGACGCGCTCGCCGAGTTCCTCCGCCTCGCGCCACGCCACGCGCTCGCGCCGTACGCCTACCTCGAGCGGGCCCGCGCGCTGATGTCGCTCGAGCGGCCGTCCGAGGCCGCGGACGCGGCGGGGCAGGTGCTGGATCATTTTCCGAAGAGCGATCTCATCGACCGCGCGCGCACGGCGCGCGCCGAGGCGCGCTTCGCCGGGGGCGCGTACGATCTCGCGCGCGCCGACTATCACGTCATGGGGCAGCGCGCGAACGACGACGAGCAGCGCCTGCTCTTCCTGCTGCGCGAAGCGGATTGTCTCGAGGCCGCGCGCGAGTTTCCAGCCGAGCTCACGCTGCTGCGGGACGCGCTCTCGCACGAGAGCGAGCCGATTCCCCCCGACACCACCGGCGGCCGGCCGGCCGTCGCGCCCACCGGGCCGGGCGCCGACCACTGGGGACGGCTCACGCTGCGCGTGGGGAGCGCGCACATGCTGGCGGGCCGGCTCGACGATGCGCTCGCGGCGTTTCGCCGCGTGGTCGGCGACTACCCGCGCTCGCCGCTCGCGGCCGAGGCGCAGTATCGCGTGGGCTTCGTGTACGAGACCGTGGCCGACGACTTCGATCGCGCGCGCGCCGAGTACGGGCGCGTGAAGGATCAGGCGGCCTCCGGCCCGTTCTTCACCCAGGCGAGCCAGCGGCTCGCCGACCTCGACCGGCTCGCGCAGTACCGGAACGCCGAGGGCGACACGCTTCAGAAGCGCGCGGAGGCGGGCTTCCTGCTCGCGGAGCTCTACCTGTTCCAGTTGAACAAGCCGGAACGCGCGCTCGACCAGTACCGAAAGATCGCCGACACGTTCAAGGGCACCCCCTGGGCGGCCAAGGCGATCAACGCGCAGGGCTGGCTCCTGAGCCGCAAGCTCGCCCAGCCCGCGGCGGCCGAGAGCCTGTTCTGGACGGTGGTGCGGCAGTATCCCGCGACCGAGGAGCAACTCGCGGCGCGCGATTACCTCGAACAGGCAGGACGCACCGTGCCCGACTCGCTCATCAAGCTTCCGCCTCCGAAGATTGTGCCCGCCGATACGGCGCGCGTCGTGGCGCCGCCGCGGGCCGTCCCTCAGTTGCTCGGGCCGCAACCCCGCGGGCTGCTGGCGCCGCCGTCCGATTCGCTTCATCTGGGTCCGGGGCGTCCCTCCGGGATGTTCCCGCCGCCGGGCAGTTCGCAGGCGGGCGCGAACCCGATCACCGCTCCGATCGACAGCGCACGCGCCGGGGCGTTCCCCGACACGACGCGTCACGCGATCGCGCCGCCCGACACGACGCCTCACCGGCCCGCGCCGGGCGACACGACGCGTCACGCGATCGCGCCGCCCGACACCACCCGCCGGCCGCGATGATCGCGAGTCCCGCCGCCTGGCGGCAGGTCGAGGCGCGGATCGCGCGTCACGCCGACTACGGTCACGACCACCGCTGGCTCGACCTCGAGGTGCCGGCGCAGTTCCCGCCGCCCGCTCCCGGGCAGTTCGTGCAGCTGCTGTTGCCGGAGCCCTCGCCGGTGCTGCTGCCGCGGCCGATGAGCGTCGCCGGCGTGAGCTCGCGCCGCGCGTCGCGCACGCTCGGATTCCTCTACGCGCCGGTGGGCGTCGGAACGCGCGCGCTTTCCGCGCTCGGCCGCGGCGCGAGGGTCTCGGCCCTGGGCCCGCTCGGCCGCGGCTTCCCGCTCGCGCGGCCGGGAACTCCGGTGCTGATCGCGGGCGGCCGCGGCGTCGCACCGCTGCTGTTCGCGGCCGACGCGCTCGCGCACGAGGGCCGCCGCTGCGAGTTTCTGTTCGGAGCGCGCACCCGCGGCCAGCTGGTCGGGCTCGCCGAGGCGCGCGCGAGGCTGTCACGGGCGCGCGGGCGGCTTCATCTCGCCACCGACGACGGCAGCCGCGGATTCAGGGGCCACGTCGTCGACCTGCTCGAGCGGCTCGCGCCGCGGTTCGATCCGCCGCTCGTGCTCCACGCCTGCGGGCCGCACGCGATGTTGCACGCGGTCTCAGTATGGGCCGCGCGGCACGGCGCCGAGGCCCACGTCGCGATGGAATCGGTGATGGGCTGCGGCACCGGCATCTGCCGGGGCTGCCCGCTGCCGCGCAGCGCACGTGCGCGCGCCGCGTTCAGCTCGGGCACCGCCTCGCTCTACGGCAACCGCGAGTACGCGATGTGCTGCACCGAGGGCCCGGTGTTCGAGGCGGGGGAGCTCGACTGGGAGCGCATCGAATGAGGGCGCGCGCCGCCATCGATCTCACGGTGCGGATCGGTCCGCTCCGGCTCGCGAATCCGGTGCTCACCGCCTCCGGCACGTTCGGCTACGGCGACGAGGCCGCGCACCTCGTCGATCCCGCGCGGCTCGGTGGCGTCGTGACCAAGACCGTGACGCTGAAGCCCCGCGCCGGCAATCCGCCGCAGCGCATCGCAGAGACCGCGGGGGGCATGCTCAATTCGATCGGGCTCGAGAACGTCGGCCTCGAGCGCTTCCGCCTGGAGAAAGTTCCGCGACTCGCGGCGTTGCGCGCCACCATCGTTGCTTCGATCGGCGGCGAGACGCCGCGCGAGCTGGAGCGCATCCTCGAGGCGCTCGGCGCCGAGCCATCGATCGCGGGCTTCGAGATCAATTTTTCGTGCCCGAACGTGGCGCGCGGCGGCGCGCGCTACTGGGCCATGCCCCGGCGCCTCGAGCGCACGCTCGCGCGGCTGCGCCCGCTCACGCGCGCGGCGCTGATCGCGAAGCTCTCACCCGACGTGACCTCGATCGGCGATCTGGCGATCGCGTGCGAGCAGGGCGGGGCGGACGCGATCACCGCCGTGAACACGTTCGTCGGGATGGCGGTGGATCTCGCGCGGATGCGCTCCCGTCTCGGCCGCGCGACCGGCGGACTCTCGGGGCCCGCCATCAAGCCGCTGGCCCTCGCGCGCTGCGCGGAGGCGGCGGCGGCGGTGGGGATTCCCGTGATCGGGTCCGGCGGGATATCGAGCGGGCGCGATGCGCTCGAGTTCATCGCCGTGGGCGCCGCCGCGATTCAGGTGGGCACCGCGTCGTTCCTCCGTTCGCGCGCCGCGCTCGACGTGCTCGACGAGATGACGGCGCTGCTGATCGCGCGCGGCGTGAAGCGACTCGGCGAGTGGCGCGGCGCGCTGAGGGCGGATGCGCCGCCCGTTCGCCGGCGCGCCTCACCCCGGCCGGCGAGGCCGGCGGCGGCCCGCCGCGGCGTCGTGGCTCGGGTGAGCTCCGCGCGATGAGCGCGATCGCGATCGCCTTCGACGTCGAGAGCCTGGAGCGGGCGCTCGAGTTGGATGCGCGCATCGGCCCGGGACCCGAGCTCGCGAAGGTCGGACTCCGGCTCTTCGCGTCGGCCGGTCCCGAGGCGGTGCGCGCGCTGCAGGCGCGCGGGCGCGCGGTGTTCCTCGACCTCAAGCTCCACGACATTCCCAACACGGTGCGCGGCGCGGCCGCCGAAGTCTCGAAGCTCGGCGCCGATCTGCTCACCGTGCACGCGATGGGCGGGCTCGAGATGGTGCGCGCGGCGGTCGAGGGCGCCGCACAGGGTGGCGGCGCGACCCGCGTGCTCGCGGTCACGGTGCTCACCAGCCTGAATGCCTCGAACGCTCCGCCCGGATTCGCGAGCCCGTTGTTCGTGGACACGATCGCGGCCGAGTTGCTCGGCCTGGCGGATCGCGCGGGCGCCGCCGGGATCGTGTGCGCCGCGACCGACCTGCCCGTGATTCGCCGCGTGCATCCGGCGCCATTCTTCGCGGCGACCCCGGGCATCCGTCCGGCCGGCGCGCCGACGCACGATCAGCAGCGGGTCACCACGGTCGCGGAGGCGGTGCGACTCGGCTCCAGCCTCCTGGTGCTCGGTCGCGCCATCACGGATGCCCCCGACCCGCGGGCGGCGCTCGCGGCCGCCCGCACCGAACGCGACGCGGCCGCCGCGCAACTCCAACCCTAACCGGGTCAGCGACTTGACACCCGATGGCTCGGAGAGTACGGGTCGCGGCGGAATGAAACCGGACGCACAGCGTACCCCGTTCACGGATCCCGGCGATGAGGCGGCCCGGGTTCTCGAAGCCCAGCGGGGGAGCCAGGCCGCCTTCGCCGAGATCGTGCGCGGCTACCAGCGCGCGGTGTATCGCGTCGCGTACGGAGTGTTGCGCAACGCGACCGACGCGGACGACATCACGCAGGAGACGTTTCTCAAGGCGTGGCGGGCGCTCGCGCGGTTTCGGGTGGGCGAGCCGCTCTATCCGTGGCTGGCCCGCATCGCGGTGAACAGCGCGTTCACGATGCTTCGCGTGCGGCGGCGGCGGCCGGAGGCGCCGCTCGAGCCGATGCTCGAGGCCGGACGTCAGTGGGCGGCGGGAGAAGATCCAGCCGATGTCGCGGCTACCTCGGAGCGGGACCGCCGCCTCGAGCAGGCGTTCGCGGTGCTGTCCGAGGAGCACCGCGCGGTGCTGGTGCTGCGGGTCGTCGAGGACATGCCGTACGAAGAGATCGCACGCGCGTTGAACGTTCCGGTGGGCACCGTGATGTCGCGATTGTCGCGCGCGCGCGCCGAATTGCGCGCGAGATTCCGGGCGCTGACCGGGGGGACTTCATGAAGCACCTGACCGACTCCGAGCTGAGCGCGTTTCTCGACGGCGCGCTCGCGCCCGCCGTGAATACCGAGGCGGAGCGCCATCTCGAATCCTGCCCGGATTGCCGTCAGTCGCTCGCGGCGCTCGAGAGCCAGGACGGAACGCTGCGGCGCATGCTGACGCACGATCCCGGCGACGCGCACTTCGAGCAGCTCGCCGCGCGCATCGAGGCGAGCATCGCGCGCGGCGATCGCCCGGTGGCCGCGGGGCTGCTCCCCGAGCGGCTCGCCGCGTGGCTGGGCTCGCCCCGCCGTCTCGCGTTGGCGAGTGCGGTGGCCGTGGTCGCGGTGGGCGCCGGCTTCGCGCTCATCACGGCGCGTGACCGGGGCCGCCCGCCCTCGAGCGCGCTCGAGCACCGCGCGTCGCAGGTCGCGCCCGCGCCGCTATCCGGCGGCACGAGGAGCGATCAGGCGAACGCGCCCGCCCCGGCGACGGGAGTCGAGCATGCGCTCGAGCAATCGAAGGCGACCACCCCCGCGACGCGTGAGCTGGCCGCACCGGAGGGAGGCTCCGCGGCGCCGGTGCCCGCTCCCTCCGCGGCGCCGCCCAAGGACGAGTCGGCGCTCGGGAAGGTCTCGGCACCGGAGCCCGCGCGGGCATACGAGGTGCGGCGTAACGCGGCCGGCGAGGACGAGGCGGTGCATCCGGTCGTCACCCCGTTCCGCGCGCCGGAAGCGTCGGTGCCGGAGTCCGCGACCGGCGGGACCCGGCGCGCGCTCAAGCAGCGTTTCGCGCAGCCGCTCGCGGGCGACGCCTCGGGGGCGAAGGAGGGACTCGCATCGCCCGCCGCCCCCGCTCCGAGCGGCGAAGGCGCGACGCCCGGGATGCGCGTCCGCGACCAGCAGGCCGCATCGGTGCGGGTGTGCGGCACCGTGCGGGATGCTTCGGCGCGTCCCATTCCATTCGCCTCGGTGACGCTGGTGACGCTGGGAATCGGCGCGACCAGCGACGGCGGGGGCAGGTTCTGTCTCGACGCGCCTCCCGGGGAGCACGTGATGTCGCTGATTGCGGTCGGATTCAGGCCGCTGCGCCAGATCGTCACGTTCGGCGAGGGACTTCCCCCGCTCGCCCTCACGATGCGCGCGGTCCCGGTGCTCGAGGAAAACGCCGTGCGTCCCGAGGCGCAGCGCGCCCGCCCGAGCGCTTCGCCGCCCGCTTCCACGTCGACCGCGAGCGACTCGCTCGATGTGTTCCGCGCGCTGCCCGACAGCCTGCAGCACGCCGCCTGGAAGGCGCAGCGTCTGTACACGATCGCCGACAACATGAAGTCGGCATCGCGCGCGGACGCGGCGGCCGAGGAATGGGAGCGCATCCGGCCACGCGTCACCGGGGGTCCGCTCGAGGTCGAGGTCCGCTACCACATCGCCGAGGCGCGGTTCCGGGCGTGGGAGCTGGGACCGAACCATGGTCGGGCCGAAGCCGCGACCGAGGCGCTCACCGCGTACCTGGTGCGCGCGCCCTCCGGCCCGCTGCGCAGACGTGCCGCGGTCTGGCTCGACAACGTGAAGCTGACCGGGCCGTGAACGCGGCCGCTCGAGCGGTCACGCCGTCCCGCCGCACGACCCGAACGCCGCACGCGTCCCCCGCCCGCACGAAAAGGGCTTGCGCTCGACCCGCGGGATCGTCCAACGTCCTGCGGTTCGCTTAGGACCTCCCAGCCGAAGCTCACAACGCGAGGGGACCGCCGTGGCCACCGAAACCATCCCTCCGCCCGATCGCCCGCAGACTCCGGAAGAGATCGAGCGCGAGTGGTTCGAACACGTGTATCAAGGCGACCGCATGCCGCAGCTCACGGTGCGGGCCGTCGTCATGGGAATGCTGCTCGGCATGGTCATGGCCTGCTCCAACGTCTATGTCGGGCTCAAGGCGGGCTGGAGTCTGGGCGTCGCGATCACCTCCTGCATCCTCGCCTACTCCATCTTCGCCACGCTCCACCGGATGTTTCCGAAGCTGTTCCCGCCGTTCAGCATCCTCGAGAACAACGCGATGCAGTCCACCGCCTCGGCGGCCGGCTCGATGACGAGCGCGGGCCTGGTGAACGCGATCCCGGCGCTCATGATGCTGAACGCCGCCGTGCTGCCCGCGACCTTCGGGGCGCGATGCCTGTGGCTGATCCCGTGGATGATCTGCATCTCGTGGCTCGGCGTGTTCCTCGCGGTGCCCGCCAAGCGGCAGATGATCAACGTCGAGAAGCTGCCGTTCCCGAGCGGGATCGCCGCCGCGACCACCATGCGGACGCTGCACGCGAAGGGCGATGGGGCGTCGAAGCAGGCGGCCTCCCTCGGGATCGCGGGGCTGGTGGGCGGCGTCCTCACCTGGATGCGTGACGCCGACTTTCCATTCCTCAGGGTCGTCGACATCAGGGGCGTGCCCAGCTGGTCGCCGGTCAAGGCCTGGATCATGCCGGCCTGGGGATGGTGGCAGCAGCACCTGTCGTGGCTGCGCTACCCGCGGATCGAATCGGTGTGGGGCACGAGCTGGATCCGGCTCGGCACCTACAAGGGCGAGCCGCTCACCCTCAATCGCGTGACGATGTCGTTCGAGGGCTCGCTGCTGTTCATCGCGGCGGGCGCGATCATCAGCTTCCGGCAGGCGTGGAGCATGCTGCTCGGGGCGATCGTCAACTACTGCGTGCTGGCTCCGCATTTTCTCGGGGCCGGCGTGATCGAGGCCCCGAGCTTCCGCAAGATCTCGTCGTGGAGCCTGTGGATCGGCGTTCCGATGATGGTGACCTCGGGGCTGCTGCTGTTCTTCATGAACTGGAAGACGGTGGTGCGGGCCTTCAGCACCATCGCGGCTTTCCTGAAGCGCAAGGAGGGCGAGGACCCGATGGACCGCATCGAGGTCCCGGGCTCGTGGTTCCTGGCCGGGTTCGCGGTGCTGGGGGTCGCGATCATCATCCTCGGCAACGTGCTGTTTCACATCGTGTGGTGGATGGGGCTGATCGCGGTGCTCGCGACGTTCTTCCTGGTGGTGGTCGCGGCGCGCGCCACCGGCGAGACCGACATCACGCCGGTCGGGCCGCTGAGCAAGATCACGCAGCTCACCTTCGGCGCGATCAAGCCCGGCGACATCACCACCAACCTCATGACCGCGAACATCAGCGCGGGGGCGACCAGCCACGCCGGCGACCTGCTCACCGATCTCAAGAGCGGCTACCTGCTCGGGGCCAATCCGCGCCAGCAGTTCTTCGCGCAATTCTTCGGGGTGCTCGCGGGCGGGCTGATCGTGGTGCCGGTCTATTTCATCCTGATCCCGGACGTGAACATGCTCGGCACCGAGAAGTGGCCGGCCCCCGCGGCCCTGGTGTGGCGCGGCGTCGCCGAGCTGCTCGCGAAGGGGGTCGGGGCGCTGCCGGTGTCGGCGCGCTACGGGCTCGTGATCGGCGGGACGATCGGGATCCTGCTCCCGCTGCTCGAGATGGCACTGCCGAAGCACAAGAAGTACATCCCGTCCGCGACCGGACTCGGACTCGCGTTCACGATCAACGGGTTCAACACCATCTCGTTCTTCATCGGCTCGTGTCTGGCGATGTGGTTCAAGCGGCTGAATGCGAAGGCCGCCGAACAGTACACGGTGCCGGTGGCGTCCGGGATCATCGCGGGCGAGAGCCTGATGGGTGTGCTGATCGCGCTGGTCACGATCGCCCTGCACTGACGACCGGTTTTCGTGCCGTGCGCGGGGCCTCGCGCCCCGCGCGCGGCGCCGCTCGCGCCGTCACGGAGGACGCCTATGCACACGCTGGTGCTGTTCGTGAGCCTCGCGGCCGCCGCTCAGGCGCCCCCCGGGCACGACGCGCGCACCGACCGCCTGATCGAGCAGGTCGCCGCGGGATGGGACAGTGCCCGCGGCGGGTTCGTGACCCGCGACGGGGCCCCGATGGAGAGCGCGGTCGAGCTGGCCTTCGCGCTGGGCCGCGAGCGGGGCGAGCCGCGGTGGACCGCGCGCGCGCGACAGACCGTGCGCTGGACGCTCGGGCTCTACGATTCGACCGGCGGCGGCTTCTTCAGCCGCACGCGCGACGCGGATCGCATGAGCTCGTCGTTCGAGAAGTGGACGGAGCCCAACGCGCGCCGGCTCGAGAATCTCATCGATGCGTGGCACGCGGGAGGGGGCGCCGTGGACCGCGAGGCCGTGGCGGACCGCGGGGTAGCGACCCGCGTGGTGGACTACTTCGAGCGCGTGCTGATGGACCCGCGCGGTGGCTTCGTCGCCGGACAGAGCGGCGACCGCGATCTGCAGCCGCGGGCGAACGGCTTCGCGATCCATGCCTGGCTCGCGTGGGCAGCCGCCACCTCCGATCCGCGCGTCCGCGACTTCGCGCTGAAGAGCCTGGACCGGGTGTGGACGAGCAGCTGGAACCCCGACTTCGGCCTGCTGCGCCGCGACCCGTTCGGCGAGCTGCGCAGCGCGCCGCAGCTCGAGGATCAGACCGAGATGGGGCGCGCGCTGGTGCTGGCGGCGCATCTCGGGGGGCGCGCGGCCGATCTCGCGCGCGCGAAGACGCTCGGCGAGATGCTGCTCGCGCGCTACGAGGATCCCCAGAAGGGCGGGTTCGCGAGCCAGGCCTCTCCGAAGCAGGGAAAGGTGAAACGCAGCGGGCGGGACGCCGGCGAGAACGCACGCGCCGCGCGCTTTCTCGCGGAGCTGGCCTCGGTCACCGGCGAGCGGAAGTACCGCGAGGCCGCGCTGCGCGCATCGCGCGCGTTCGCCCGCGATCTCGAGAAGGCGAGCGGCGAGCCGGCGGCCGAATGGGCGCTCGCGTTGCGCGCGATCGCGGCGCCCGATCTTCCGCGGCGCCCGGTGTGGCAGGCGGCGGAGCCGCCGACCAAGCCGCCCGCTCCGCACCGGGCGCGGACGAAACCGAGGAAGCGGTAGGCGGCGGGGAACGCGGCGCGCGCCATTGACCGGCACCATCCGAATCCCTATGTTGGGCGGCACCTCCACGCAAGACTGAACGGACTCGAGGGCTCTTCATGCGACGCGTGCTAGTCACCGGCGTCACCGGATTCGCCGGCAGTCATCTCGTGGACTACATCCTCACCCGCGGCGACTGCGAGCTCTTCGGCATCCAGCGCTGGCGCAGCCGCACCGAGAACATCGAACACTTCTCCGACCGGATCACGATGGTCGAATGTGACCTGCGCGACGCCACCTCCACGCGCGACGTGCTCGAGAAGACCCGCCCCGACTGGATCTTCCATCTCGCAGCTCAATCGTTCGTGCCCACCTCATGGACCGCCCCCACCGAGTCGCTCAGCACCAACATCCTCGGGCAGGTCAACCTGTTCGAGGGCGTGCGGCACGTCGGGCTCAAGTGCCGCATCCAGCTCGCCTGCTCGAGCGAGGAGTACGGCATGGTGTTTCCGGACGAGGTGCCCATCAAGGAGACGAACCCGCTGCGGCCCCTGTCGCCGTACGCCGTGAGCAAGGTGGCGCAGGACATGCTGGGCTACCAGTACTGGATGTCGTGGAAGGTCGACAGCGTGCGCACGCGCGGATTCAACCACGAGGGCCCGCGGCGGGGCCCGGTATTCGTGGCCTCCGACTTCGCGAAGCAGATCGCCGACATCGAGAAGGGCCGCCGGCCGCCGGTGCTGTCGGTCGGAAACCTCGAGGCCAAGCGCGACTTCACCGACGTGCGCGACATGGTGCGCGCCTACTGGCTCGCGCTCGAGAAGTGCGCGCCGGGAGAGGTCTACAACATCTGCCGCGGGCGGGCGTGGACCATCCGCGAGGTGCTCGACCTGCTGCTCGGCATGACGACCGCGAAGATCGAGGTGCGGCAGGATCCGGCGCGCCTGCGCCCGAGCGACGTGCCGGTGCTGCTCGGCGACAACTCGAAATTCGTGAAGGCGACCGGCTGGCAGCCGACCATTCCGTTCGAACAAACCCTGCGCGACATGCTGGACCACTGGCGCGCACGGTGAACATGCGGAGCGCGCCAGCCGTTCCGGCGCGCGGCGCCGGCCGGGGCCGCTCCGCGAGCATCCGATGAGCGCCGCACCCGGTCTCGGCCGGCGGCTGGTGGCGAACACCATGCACGCCGCGACCGGCCGCGTCGCGGCGATCGTGGTGTGGCTGGTGCTCACGCCACCCATTCTCGGCGCCCTCGGGCCCGACGGATTCGCGGTGTGGTCGCTGTTCTTCGCGCTTACAGGATATTTCGGCGCGCTCGACTTCGGCCTCGCCCAGGGCACGCTCCAGCGCGTCGCGGCCGCGCGCGAGCGCGGCGACCTGACGAGCGGCGGCGCGTTCGCGACGCTCGCCGCCCTCGGGTACGTCGTGCTCGGTCTGGTGTGGCTCACGGTCACGCTCGCCTTCCGCGGGCCCATCATGGACTGGCTGCGCGTGCCGGACGAGGTGCGCGGTGCGGCGGGCTTCGCGATCGTGGCGGGGGCCGGCGTCTTCACGCTTTCGGGCCTCGCCAACATCACCATGGCCATCAACCAGGCCTGCGGGCGCTTCGACCTCGCGAACCGGGTGCTGCTGACTCTCACCGCGCAGCAGGCGATCGGGATTCCCATCGTGCTCGCCATGCACTGGGGCCTCGCCGGCCTGGTCGTCAATGTCGGTCTGGGCTGGACGCTCGGCCTCGCGCTGGGCCTCATGCTCCTAAGGCGTGCCGAACCCGAGTTCCACTGGGGGAGCGCGAGCGAAGCCCTACGTCACACGCGCGCGGTCATCCGTTTCGGGGGGCCGATGCAGATCGGCAATGCGCTCTCCGTGATCCACTCCCACCTCGACAAGTTCCTCCTCGCGCGCTTCGTCGCGCTGGCCGCCGTCACGCCGTACGAATTGGGTTTTCGCGTCGCGACCGCCGCGAACGGCGTACCTCAGCTGCTCCTGCTGGCGGTACTGCCCGCTGCCGCGGCGATCCACGCGGGCGAGACCCCGGAACGGCTGCGAGAACTGTACCGCCGTGCGAATCGTTACGTGCTCGCGGCGGGTGCGATCACGCTCGCGGTGCTGCTCGGAAGCGCGGACCGCCTCTATCTGACCTGGCTGGGGCCCGGGCACGCCGGCGCCGCGCTCGCGCTGCGTGGGATCGCGATCGCCGGAAGCATCGCGATCGCGACCGGGATGGGCACCACCGTGGCGCGCGGCATCGCGCGCACCGATCTCGAGGCGTGGTTCGCGGCGGTGGCTTTGGTCACACATCTTGCGCTCAGTCTGTGGCTGATGCCGAAGCTTGGGATCGCGGGCGCGCTGATCGCCATCATCGCCGCGAACTTCATCGGCGCGACGCTGTTCATCACGCTGCTGGCGAGGACGCTATCGTGGCCGGCCATGCATCTGTTGCTCGAGCCATGCGGCGTGCCGGTGGTGGCCGTCGCCGTCGGCGCGGTGGCGTCGTTCGCGCTCGACCGCGCGCTGCCGGCGGCCCGCGGCCCGCTCGCTTGGGCGATCCTCGCGCTGGTGGCCGCGGTCGCGGGAGGGCTCGCGCTCGCGGTGACGCTCGTCACGCGCTTCGTGCGCATCCGTGAGTTGAGCGCGCTGCTGCTCGCGCGCGGTGAAGAGGCCCCGTCGCGATCATGACTCGGACTCGCGAACTGGACATCCACCCAGCGTTCGGCAACAGTTCAGCGGGCTTAGGCCCGGTGGGCTCCCATTGCGAGCATCGGGTCGTGAGGCCGAGTGATCGGATCCCGAGCGGCAAGTTCGTACCGCCCCACGGCAGGGAGGATGAGGAACGACCGTGAACCCATCGCGCGACAGTTCGGCATTTCGCGGCCGGCGCGTGCTGATCACCGGGGGACTCGGTTTCGTGGGCTCGACGCTCGCGATCCGTCTCGCCGAGGCGGGCGCAGAGGTCGTCATCGCGGACGCCATGATCTCCGAATTTGGCGGCAACCTCTTCAACATCGAGCCGGTGCGCGACCGGGTGCGGGTCAATTACTGCGACGTGCGCGACGAACACCTGATGGCCCTCATGGTGGACGGCGTGGACGTGGTGTTTCACTGTGCGGCGCAGGTCTCGCACGTCAAGAGCATGTCCGACCCCTATCCCGACATCGAGATCAACATCAAGGGAACGGCGGCGCTGCTCGAGGCGATCCGCAAGGTCAACCCGGGAGTGCTGGTGGTGCGCAGCGGCACGCGTGGCCAGTACGGGGCGGCGATCCGGCTCCCGGTCGCGGAGGACGCGCCCACCCACCCCAAGGGCCTGCACGAGATCTCGCTCCTGACTTCGGAGAAGATTCTGCAGATGTATCACGAGGTGCACGGCATCCGGGCGGTGATGCTCCGGCTCACCAATATTTACGGCCCGCGCGCCCAGATGAAGTCCTCGCACTATGGAGTCGCGAACTGGCTCATCCGTCTCGCGCTCGACGGCAAGCCCATCACCCTGTTCGGCGACGGGCTGATTCGTCGGGACTTCGTTTACATCGACGACTGCGTGGACGCCATGCTGCGGTGTGCGGCGGAGCCCGCCTGCGCAGGCGAGATCATCAACATCGGCGACGATCGACCCGCCACGTTCCGCGATCTCGCCGAGGCGATCTGCTCCACCGTCGAGGGCGCGCAGATCGTCTACACCGAGTTCACGCCCGAACGGAAGGCGCAGGAGCCGGGAGATTTCTACAGCGACATCGCGAAGATCGGCCGGCTGGTGGGTTGGCGGCCGACGACGACCCTCGCCGACGGGGTGCGCGCGACGGTGGACTATTACCGGACCCACCGGGAGCGCTATTGGTGAACCCCGAGCGCTCGGAGATCGGGCCCGGCGCCCTGCGGCCCGATGCGCACGGCCGCTGCATCCACCCGGATGCGCGGATCGGGCGCGTGGAACTCGGGCCAGGCGTCGTGATCCATTTGGGCGCGGTGCTCGAGGACGGGTGCGTGATCGAGGCACACGCGATCGTGTACGAAGACACCATCCTTCGCGAAGGCGTCCGCGTGCTGCCGGGAGCCGTCCTCGGCCGGCCGCCGGTGGCGACGCGCGCCGCGACCCGGCCGCTCGCCGCGACTCTTCCCGGGCTCGAGATCGGCCCGGGCGCGGTGATCGGCGCCCACGCGGTGCTCTATCGTGGCTCGCGGCTCGCTGCCGAAGTGTTGATCGGCGATCTCGCATCGTTGCGCGAAGAGTGCGCGGTGGGCGAGCGCACGCTCATTGCCCGCGCGGTGACCGTGAATTACCACACGACGATCGGCGCGGGATGCAAGGTCATGGACCTCACTCACCTCACCGGCAACATGGTGATCGAGGACG
This sequence comes from Candidatus Eiseniibacteriota bacterium, assembly GCA_041483195.1. Taxonomy (GTDB): domain Bacteria; phylum Eisenbacteria; class RBG-16-71-46; order RBG-16-71-46; family RBG-16-71-46; genus WS-2. The sequence goes on along the minus strand of JBGPFC010000006.1, from coordinate 54,029 downwards.
AGGTGTTCGTGAGCGCCGGGGTCTCGACCGCGAACGACAACCGGATGTGGGAGGGCGAATACCTCGAGGAACTCATCCGAGGGCCCATCCTGCGGCGTCGTTGCTCGATCGGTCTGGGCGCCGTGCTCCTGCCCGGCGTCGAGGTCGGGGAGCGCGCGGTGGTGGCTGCGGGTGCGGTCGTGACGCGCGACGTGCCCGCCGGGAAGGTGGTGATGGGATGCCCGGCGCGAGTGGTGAGAGACGTTACCTGAAGGGGCGCAGCGTCCTCGTCATCGGCGCGAACGGCTTCGTGGGTCCGCACCTCGCGGCGGCCCTCGTGGCGCACGGCGCACGCGTGCACGGCGCCGCACTCGGCGCCGCGCCATCCGGATCGACGTTCGCGGGCTGGCACCCGGCCGACGTGCGCGATCCGGGGTCCATCGCCGCCGCGATCACGGCCGCGAAACCCGAAGCCGTCGTGCACCTGGCGGGGCAGAGTAGTGCCGCACTCTCGTTCGAGGACCCGGTCATGACCTTCCAGACCAACGCGCTGGGGACCTGGAACGTGCTGGAGGCGGTTCGCGCCGGTGCGCCCCGCGCGCGCGTGATCGTGGTGGGAACCGGCGAGTCCTACGGCCCGCAGCCTGAGGGTTCGCGCGTTCCCGAGACCGCGCCGTTCCGGCCGGTGAGCCCTTACGGGTTGTCGAAGGCGGCGGCCGACGCGTTCGCGGAAATCGCACACCGCGAGTACGGGCTCGACGTGGTGCGCACGCGCTCCTTCGCGCACGCGGGGCCGGGGCAATCGCCGCGCTTCGCGCTGCCCTCGTTCGCGCAGCAGATCGCGGCGATCGAGGCGGGGGCCGCACCCCCGCTGCTGCGCGTGGGGAACCTCGCGGTGACGCGCGACATCACCGACGTGCGCGACGTGGCGGGAGCATACGTCGCGCTGCTCGAGCGCGGGCGCGCGGGGGAGGCGTACAACGTGTGCCGCGGGGAAGGGGTGCTGCTCTCGGCGATGGTGGAATCCCTCATCGCGCGCGCCCGGCTCCCGATCCGGATCGAGGTCGATCCGGCCCGCTCGCGCCCCGCCGACGTGCCCTTTCTGGTCGGCGACCCGTCGCGGATCGAGGCCGAGTGCGGCTGGCGAGCCTCGACCCCGCTCGATGGCACGCTCGATGCCCTGCTCGCGGACGCTCGCGCGCCGCGACGTTGACCGCATCGCGCCAAACCACTAACCTGTCTCGCTTGCCCCGCTTGCTGCGAGTCCGGCGGCGTCACTCCGGCCTCGTACGCTCCGACGTGGAGGAATCGCCCGCTTGTATTCGATCACCGTGGTCGGCACCGGCTACGTAGGCCTCGTGACCGGCGCCTGCCTCGCCGATTTCGGCAACCGCGTCGTGTGCGTGGACAGCGACGCCGCCAAGATCGAACGGCTGAACGCGCTCGACCTCCCGTTCTACGAGCCGGGCCTCGCCGACCTGGTGCGTCGCAACGTGAGCGAGCAGCGCCTGCGATTCGCGAGCGACCTGCCCGAGGCCCTGCAGGGCTCGAAGGTGGTCTTCATCACCGTCGGTACGCCTCCGCGCGCCGACGGCAGCGCGGACACCTCCGCCATCTACGCCGTGGCGAAAACGGTCGCGAAGCACCTCGACGGCTACAAGCTGGTGGTGCAGAAGAGCACCGCGCCGGTGGGCACCGCCCGCGATCTCCATCGCTTCATCCGCTCGCACGCGCCGCGGGGTGCGGAATTCGACGTCGCATCGAACCCCGAGTTCCTGCGCGAGGGCTCGGCCATCGAGACCTTCATGCGCCCCGACCGCGTGGTGATCGGCGCCGAATCGAAGAAGGCGGCCGCGATCCTGCGCAAGATTCACGATCCGCTGTTCCTGATCGAGACGCCGATGGTGGTGACCTCGCTCGAGACTGCGGAGCTCATCAAGTACGCCTCGAACTGCTTCCTCGCGACCAAGATCTCCTTCATCAACGAGATCGCGAACCTGTGCGAGGCGCTCGGGGCCGACGTGCAGTCGGTCGCGAAGGGGCTCGGGATGGATCGGCGCATCGGCAGCAAGTTCCTGCACGCCGGCCCCGGCTACGGCGGCTCGTGTTTCCCCAAGGACACGCACGCGCTCTCGGCGTTCGCGCGCGCCGCGGGCGTGGAATCCGGCATCGTGGACGCGACCATCGCGGCCAACCAGCGGCAGATGCAGCGGATGGTCGAGAAGATCGGGCAGGCGGTGGGCAGACGGCGCGGCGCGAAGATCGGCGTGCTGGGGCTCGCGTTCAAGCCCAACACCGACGACCTGCGCGATTCGCCGGCGCTCACGATCATCGCGGGGCTCAAGCGCCGCGGTTACCGGATCACGGCCTTCGACCCGGTGGCCGGCGCGAAGGCGGGAACCGTCCCGCAGCTGCGCGGCGTGACGATGGCGGCCGACGCGTACGATGCCGCGCGCGGCGCCGACGCGCTGGCGATCGTCACCGAGTGGAACGAGTTCCGAAACATGAACCTGGGCCGGCTCAAGCGCCTGATGCGCCGGCCGGTGCTGTGCGATCTCCGGAATCTCTACGATCCGGCGGAGGTCGAGGCGGCGGGCATGCGACACGTGGGCGTGGGCCGCGGGCGCGCCGCCGCGCCGCGCGCCGCGCGACGCGGGAGCGCGACATGATCGATGGCGTGAAGATCAAGAGGCTCAAGCTCATCCCGGACGAGCGCGGATTCCTCATGGAGATGATGCGCGACGACGACGAGTTCTTCCAGAAGTTCGGGCAGGTCTATCTCTCCGTCGTCTATCCGGGCGTGGTGAAAGGCTGGCACTACCATCGCAAGCAGACCGATCACTTCGTGTTCGTGAAGGGCATGGCCAAGGTCGTGCTCTACGACGATCGCGAGGGCAGCCGCACGCGCGGCGAGATCAACGAGTTCTTCATGGGCGAGCAGAATCCGATCCTGCTCGTGATCCCGCCGCTCGTGCTGCACGGCATGAAGGGCGCCGGCACCGAGCCCGCCTACCTGGTCAACACGCCGAGCGAGCACTACACCTACGACGACCCCGACGAGTTCCGCGTGCCGCCGCACAGCCCCGAGGTCCCGTACGACTGGAGCCGCAAGGATGGCTGAGCCGTCAAGGACGGCTGAGCGACTGCGGCTCGATTCGAGCCGCGTGCTGGTGACCGGCGGCGCTGGCTTCATCGGCTCCAATTTCGTCCACTGGCTGCTCGGGCGATTTCCGTCGTGCCATGTCGTGGTGCTGGACGCACTCACCTACGCGGGCCGGCGCGAAAACCTGAGCGGCGTGCCCGAGCGCTCGCTCACCTTCGTGCACGGCGACATCCGCAACCCCGAGCACGTCGCGCGCGCCATGGCGGGGTGCGACCTGGTGCTCAACTTCGCGGCGGAGTCGCACGTGGATCGCTCGATCGAGACCCCCGGCGATTTCATCCAGACCGATGTCTACGGCGTGTTCGTGCTGGCCGAGGAGGCGCGGCGGCAGAACGTGAAACGGTTCATCCAGGTCTCGACCGACGAAGTCTACGGCGAGGTGATGGAGGGCCACGCCGACGAGAGCTGGCCGCTCATGCCGCGGAGCCCATACGCCGCCAGCAAGGCGGGCGGCGACCGGCTCGCTTACGCGTACTTCGCCACCTACGGCCTGCCGGTCGTGGTCACGCGCTGCTCGAACAACTACGGGCCCCGCCAGTATCCCGAGAAGCTGGTTCCGCTGTTCGTGACCAACGCGATCGACGGCGAGCCGCTCCCCGTGTACGGCACCGGACTCAATCGCCGCGACTGGCTCCACGTGGACGACCATTGCTCGGCCCTCATCGAGCTGCTCCAGCGCGAGGGCATCGAAGGCGAGACCTTCAACATCGGCGCCGGGCACGAGCTGGACGTGCTCACCATCACCGGCACCATCCTGAAGTTGCTCGGCAAGCCCGCGACGCTGATCCGCCACGTCGAGGACCGCTTAGGGCACGACCGACGCTACGCGGTGGATCCGGGCAAGCTCACGCGGCTCACCGGCTGGAAGCCCGCGATCGCGTTCGAAGACGGCATCCGACAGACGGTGGATTGGTTCACGGCGAACGAATCGTGGTGGCGCCCGATCAAGCAGGGCGAGTTCCGCGCCTACTACGAGCGCATGTACGGACAGCGGAAGCTGCTGAAGGAGGTGCGGGCGTGAGGGGCGGCGTGGCTCGGCTCGCGGCGCTCGTCATGTTCATCGCGCCAGCCGCCGGGACCGCGCGCGCGCAGATGGGGATGGCCCCGGCCGATCCGCTGAGTCCGTCGGAGAGCGCGCCCACCCGCGTCGTGACACCGGACACACAGTTTCCGTCGGTGTTGCCCGGCGCCGTGGATCCCGACCGATACATCGTAGGCCCTGGCGATGTCTTCCAGCTCAATTTCTCGGGGAGCGTCACCCGCACGCTGTGGCTCACGGTGGGGCCCGAAGGCATGATGTTCGTGCCGGGCGCGGGGGCGGTGTCACTCGACGGACTTACCCTGACCGAGGCGCGGCGTGAACTCGCGCGCCGGCTCGCGACCCAATTCCACGGTGTCGACCTCGACCTGCGCCTCGCGCGGGTGCGTACGATGCGCGTGTTTCTGACGGGCGAGGTCGCGCAGCCGGGGGCAGCCGATGTGCCCGCGGTGAGTCGGGTGAGCGAGGTGCTGCCCGACGCGGTGCTGAAGCCGAGTGCCTCACGCCGCAACATCCGGATCACGCGGCGGGGGGGCGAGCACATGGTCGCCGACCTCGAGCGCTGGAACCGGACCGGGAACAACGTATTCAATCCGCCCTTGCGGGACGGTGACATCGTGACCGTGCCGGTGGCGATCACGCACATCGAAATCGCGGGCGCGGTGGGGCGTGGAGGTGGGACCGAACTCGGCCCGGCCGACAGCCTGAGCACGTTGTTCGAGCTTGCCGGAGGGCCCCTGCCCTCGGCGCGGGCTGAGGGCTGCCTGCTCGTGCGCTGGAAGAGCAGCACCGAAGCGGAGTCGCTGTACTTCTCGCTCACGCAGTTCGCTCGAGGTGAGTTCAACCCGCCGCTGTTCGACGGCGACCACGTTTACGTCTATTACACGCCACGCTTCCACGCGCTCGAGCAGGCCACGGCCATCGGGGAGTTGGCGCGCCCGGGAACCTATCCGCTGGTGAGCGGGAAGACCCGGCTCTCGGATCTGGTGAGCGCGGCGGGCGGGTTTCTCCCCCGGGCCGATCTGTCCGCGATTCGCGTCTATCGTCCCAGCCTTGCAGGGCACGAGTCCGACCCCGAACTCGATCGCCTGCTCAGGCTCTCTCGCGGCGAGATGAGCGATGCCGAATACGCGAAGCTGCAGACCCGGCTCTCCGCACGCCACGAGGACTTCCGCATCGACTGGCGGCGTGTGCAGGAGTCTCCCGAACTGGATCTCCTCATGCTCGGCGGGGACGTCGTACGCGTCGAACAGATTCTCTCCTCGGTGCGCGTGGACGGGGAGGTGAGGAGGCCCGGCATCGTCGCATACGACCCCCGGCGCTCAGTGAACAGCTACGTTCGGCTCGCCGGTGGCTATGGGCAGCGGGCTGCGCCCGGCAGGGTGCTGGTGACCCGCGCGGTCACCGGTCAGACCCTGCGTGCCCGCGACGTGCCGGCACTCGCGCCGGGCGACCTGATCTGGGTGCCCGAGCGACCCGATCGGTCGGTGTGGCAGGAGCTGGGCGTTCTGCTTGCGGCGGCCTCGCAAGTCGCGACGATTTATTTCGTGGTGCGGAAGTGACGCGCGGGGAGGCGGGGGCCCTGCTCGTTCCGCGGCAGTAGGGACGCATGTTCATCGTGATCCCCGCATGGACGCTCGCTGGGAAACACGGCGGCGTGCGGGTGCTGTGCGAGATCGCGAGCGGGCTCAGGCGGCGAGGGCATCGCGTCGTGTTTCTCGCCTTCGACGAGGAGTCCGAACCGGCGTTCCCGACCAGCGCCGAAATCGTCAAGCTCGGGCCGTTGCCGTGGGGGCGCAACCTGATCCTAGACTTGCCCAAGCAGCGCCGCCTGCGAGCCGGGATCGAGCGCTTCCCCGAAGCCGATGTCGTGCTCGCGAACCACAACATGACCGCACTGCCCGTGCACCGGGCACGCGTGCGCGCACGAAAGTTCTACTACATCCAGGCCTACGAACCCGACTTCTACCCGCACACGCCCCAGCGCATCGTCTACCACTGGCGGGCGAAGCGGACTTACCACTATCCGCTCTTCCACATCGCGAACGCTCCGACGGTGGCGCGCGCGGTGCATGGCGCGGCGGCGGGGCGCGTGCCGATCGTGCCGCCCGGTCTCGATCCCGCGCTTTACCACGCCCGCGGCCGGCGTCCTCCCGGGGGGCGGCCGCGGGTCGGGACGATTGGCCGCTTCGGACCATGGAAGGGGACGGCGGACTGCTTCGAGGCGGTGCGGCAGGTGCGCGCGCGCGGCATCGCGCTCGACTTTTCGGTCGCGTTCGGCAACGTCCCCCTGGGGTACGAGAGCGACCCGCGCATCGACGTCGCGCCCGCTAACGATCGCGAGCTGACCGACTGGTACCGGAGCCTCGATGTGCTGATCGCGGCGGTGTATTGGGGCGGAGCACCTTATCCGCCGCTCGAGGCGATCGCCTGCGGTACGGCGGTGGTGACGACCCCGAACGACCACGTGCAGGGTGACGTGACCGCGCTCACCGCGCCGCAGCAGGATCCGGTGGCACTGGGGGACGCGCTCGCGCGAATGCTGTTGGACCAGCCGTTGCGCGAGCGTCTCGCGGCGGCCGGGCTCGTGGCGGCGTCGGTGCACCAATGGGACCAGGTCGTGGGGAAAATGGACATGGTGCTGACTGGCGCGATCGAAGCGCCGCTCGGCATCGCGCACGCTGATGACCCGGTCGCGCATTGACCCTTTGGCACCAAACCCCTAACCTGACCGGCCCGCTTGCATCTCCCGGATGAGAGGAGTACATGGGCGAGTTCGCACTCGACTTCGATGGACTGATCCGCCGCCTGGCCGCGCGCTGGCGCAGGCACGCACTCAACGCGCTGCTTGCCGGTTCCGTGATCTACGGGGTGACCTTCATCATGCCCCCATGGTACCGATCGGCCGCCGTGCTGTTGCCGCCCGAAGAGACGGAGCAGATGGGTACGGGCCTGTCGGTGCAGCGCTTCCTCTCGCGCATGCCTTCGCTCGGTGGACTCTCGAACTACTACACGCCGGCCGACCTTTATCGGGCGATCCTCATGAGCCGGAGCGTGCAGGAAGCCGTCATCCGCCGCTTCGACCTGACGGGTGTCTACCACACGAACTCGATGGAGAAGACGCTCAAGGAGTTCCGAAACCACACCCGGACGGTGCTTGCGCCCGACGGAACGATTTCGGTTTCGGTGGAGGACCGCTCGCGCGAGCGCGCCGCGCAGGTGGCGAACGCGCTGGTCGAGGAACTCGACCGATTCAACGTCGAGCGCCGCAACTTTCAGGCGAAGCGCACCCGCATCTTTCTCGAGCGGCGGGTTGCCGAGACCGACTCGTTGTCCCGCTTGGCCGAGTCGCAATTGGGCGCGTACCAGGAAAAGCACCATATGCTGGTGCCGCTCGACCCGGATGCTCAGAGCCTCAAGCCGCTGGCCGACCTCATGGCCCGCAAGATCGCGCTCGAGGTGCAACTCGAGGTGCTGCGATCCTACCTGACTCCGACGAACGAGCTCGTGGTTCAAACCCGCACCGAGCTCGAGCAGCTGAAGAACCAGATCGGCAACATGCCTGGCCTCGAAACCGAGCTGGGGCGGCAAGCGCGCGATGTACGCCTTTACCAGCAGGTCTATCTCCTGCTCAACGCGCAGCTCGAGGACGCTCGCCTGCGCGAGACTATGGACACCCCCACGGTGACGGTGCTCGATCCCGCGGTGCCCGCCGAACGTCGCGCACGGCCGCTTCGGTTGCCGTGGGCGGCCGCCGCCGCGGCGCTCGCGGGCCTCGTGAGCGTGCTCTGGAGCGAACGGCCGGCCGCGCTGCGGGAGCTGACCAGGCGGACCGCGGCCTAGGAATCGATCAGGGTCGCGCGGGCACCATTTCGGACGCCGTTGCGGCCCGCGCCGCGCGGTGCGGGAGGTCCGCAGGCGGCCCCACGCCGTGCAACGATCCGGCGATCCACCAGAACAACACCACATAGAGGTAACCGGGGAACGTGGGCTCGAAGAGCGAGTTCAGGATCGCCACGAGGAACGTCGCGCGCAATGAATTCCCGGCGAGCCGCGTGGAAGGCTGCTTGCGGAGACGTCGCGCGGCGCTCCACAGGGCGGCCAGGATCCACAGCCACGCCATGAGCCCGAGCGGGCCGGTCTCGGAGAATAGCGTGAGCATGAAGTTGTGGGGGTCGATCAGCGCGAGTCGGTCCTGCTGAAGGATTCCCTGGCCCGCCCCAACTCCGAACGGCAGGTGTTCCATTCCGCGTTCGAAGGCATTCGCCCAAATTGCGATTCGGGCGAGGACGCTGGCCGAGCTCTGCTCGTTGGTGAAACGCGCGACCAACCCCTGCCCGAGCGGGCTCAGGGCGAGCACCAAGACTGCCGCGATTGCCCCCGCGATGCCGATCCAACCGGCGCGTCGCACCCGGACACCTTCAAGCAAGAAGTAGCCGGCCGCGAGCACGAACCCGCCCCGTGATGAAGTGATCAGCAGGGAGCCCAGCGTGCCGGCCACGACCGCGGTCACCAACCAGCGCCGGGTGCTGCCGCGGGGCAGACTTCGCAGCAGGAACATCAGCACCGGCAGGCAAACCACGAGCGCCGCGGCGACGTAGTTCGAACTTCCCCAGGACAGATCCGTGATGTAGGTGCGAAGCACGACGCTCTTGAACGAAGGAATGCCGCTGGCGCGCAGGCGACCGAAGAGTTCGAGCGATGTGATGCCGCAGAAGATCGCGGGGCCCCAGGCGAGACCCGCCCGCCCCAAGCGCGGTACCGCCCAGCGTGCGGTCTCGAATGCCAGAAAGCCCATCGAGTAGAGCTTGAGCGCGTGCTGGAATCGCGTCGCGTCGACCGGACCCAGAAACGCGGTGAAGAAGATCGCCATGAGGAGCAGGGCGCGCCACTCGATCGGCTGCAGACGAACGTCCGCCAGCCGCGTCTTCGAGTACGCGGCGAGTAGAGTGGCGCTTGCGAGGAGGAGGACCAGGATGTCGTAGGCTTGAACGGCGCGTTTGAAGTCCAGGACCATACTCGCCGGAACCAGCCAGTAGAGCAGAATCGGGGACGTGCGGAGCACGAACGCGCAGGCCACGAGCAGCAGCGGGCCCAGGACGAGCAGCACGAGCGGATGCATGACCCAGCCCATGCCGATGAGCAGCAACAGGACCGACACGGCAAGAGCGGGGGCCACGATCTCGAGCCGCGACCAGGCGGACCGGCGGGCAGGCAGCGGGGGAGAAGACTGCATGGGATGCTGACACTATCGGGAAGGGCCAGACGCGGCAACTCATGAGGCTCGGACCGTGCGCGATTCGGCGCCGTGGCAGCGTCCGCGGGGCGATCTCAGGGACGTCGCTCAACCTCCGACAGCGCCGCGCGCAAGATGCTGGCCGCCTCGTGATCCGCGACTCCGCGTCCCGGTTCCTCCCAGTGGGCCGCCTGAGTTGCGGCCCTGCGGCGCGCGAGAGCGAGTTCCCAGGCCGGGCGGTAGCGCGCGAAGTAGCGCAATTCGCTGCTACGGTACGCGGCCTGCGCGTAGACCTCGCGCCCGCGCGCCGAGGCCCCACGCTCGTGCCGCGCCGCGAATCCCGGATGAACGAACACCCGGCCACCGCGCGCACGCAGGCGGCGGCACAGGTCGGTGTCCTCGAAGTAAAGGAAGAAGGCCTCGTCGAAACCGCGTACCGCGTCGAACGCGTCTCTGCGCACGAGCAGGCACGCGCCGGTGGACCACGCCACCTCGACCGGCCGCCGTGGCGCGCGGGGCGCGCGATGCATGCGGTACGAGAGAATGCGCTCGAAATCGGCGAGTGCCGAGTCTCGCGTTTCCCACGATCGCTCGAGGCGACCGTCCGATCGACGCAGGAGCGGCCCCACGGCGGCTGCGTCATTCGTTTCCCCCCACGCGGCCATCGCCTTGAGGGTCGCGCCTTCCACCACGACATCCGGGTTGAGTGCGAGCACCCAGCGGCTTCCCACCGCCCGCGCGCCGGCGTTGACGCCCGCGCCGAAGCCCATGTTGCGCTCCATCGCGAGCCACCGGATGCCGGGGAATTGACGCTCGACTTCGGTGCGGCCGCCGTCGGGTGAGGCGTTGTCCACGACCACCGAGTGGATGCCGGGGGTCCCGTACAGCGCGCCCAGACAGGCGGGCAGGCTGCCCAGCGAGTTCCAGTGCACGACCACGGCAGCGATCTCTACGCCTTCAGATACCATTCCCTGTCTGGCCTCGCGGTCTGCTGGATGTGGGCGCGCCACTCGTGACGAGAATGTGCGAGGCGCAGCGCTGCCACCAGTCCCGCGGACTGCGTGCCTGCGTGGCGAACCATGCGCGCGGCCTCGATACCGAGAATCGGCAACAGATCCAAGAGAAGGCGGCGCGCGGGCAGATTCTTGTAGAGCGCCAGGTAGCGGTTGCGCTGGGAACGGACTTGCCCCGCGTGAGAGCGCTCGCCCTCGGAGGCTCCCCGCACGTGCATGCCTCGCGCCGACGGCACGAAGTACGCCTTCCAGCCCCGGTGGCACGCGCGCCACGCGAGATCGACGTCCTCGTAATAGGCGAAGAACGCGGTGTCGAAGTACTCACCGTGATACGCGGTGTCCTCGAGCATGGCGCGACGATAGAGCGCCGCGGCCGCGCAGATTCCGAAGACGACCTCCGGCTGTGAACCGGCCCTCGCGGGTGAAACCGTGCGGTCGAGCGGCCGCAGCAGGTAGCGGTGCAGTTCGAGGCCGGCGGAGTCCACCTGTCCGTCGGGTCGGCGGAGCAATCCGCCGAGCATCCCCGCGTCCGGGCGCTCCGTCGCCGCCAGCAGCAACTGCGAAACGTGGTCGCGCTCCAGCGTCAGGTCAGGGTTCAGCACCAGCACCCACTCCGCGGTGCTGGCGCGAATGCCCTGGTTGACCGCGGCCGCGAACCCGAGATTCTCCTGATTGCGGAGCACCGTCGCCCGTGGGTGCCGGCTCGCCACGAATTCGGCCACTCCATCGGTGGAGGCGTTGTCCACGATCGTGATCGATGCCAGAGGATGGTTCTGCTGCTCGAGCGACTCGAGCGCACCCGGCAGCCAGTCCATGCTGTTCCAGGCGATCATCACCGCGGCCACGTCGATGTCCTTGCTCAATCTCCGGTCCAGGTTCGAGAGGTCGGGGCGCGACGTTGCGATCCCGCTCGCGCGGAACGCTGAGTCGTCGGCATGCGAAGGGCGCGGCCCCTGCATGGCCCCGACCATGCCGAGGGGCTGCGCCGCATTCCACAGGCTACCATGCGCGGGGATCGGAGGAGGATTCGGCGTGTGCGTGACGGAAGCGAGTGAGCGAATTCGGCGCCACGGTGTCCGCCGCCGGCTGGACAGTGCACGTCCCGGCCCCTAGGTTTGTCTCGTGACCTCGGTTATTGCCCCGGGCGCGGACCTCGGCCCGACCCTCACAATCGCCTACGACCTTCGATACGCCTCGGATCATTTCCCGGGAGTGGGGACGCACGCGTTCCGCCTCCTGCAGGCGCTGCTCGAACTCCCCGGGGGCGAGCGATACGCCGTCATTTGGAATCCGGGGCTCGTGAATTCGCGCTTCGACTTCGACCCCTTGCCGCGTCACTCACGCGTGGATTGGATCGAGACCGGCGCTCCTGCCATCGGAGCCACGACCCCCTTCTGGACCGGGCGACTGCTCCGTCGGATCAGACCGGCCCTCTACTTCAGCCCGTTCTACCTGTCGCCGTGGGGCGCGGGGTGTGCACGCGTGCTCACTCTCCACGACGTCTTGCCGCTGGAGCTCCCGGAGGCTTCGTATGCGCGCGGCCGGCTCCTCTACCGGGTCGCGCTGCTCGGAACGAAGCGCGCGGACGCCGTGATGACGAGCAGCGAGGCGAGTCGGAGGCAGATCGTCCGGCGCGCCGGCATCGCGGAGTCGAAAGTCCACACCGTGCATCCCGGCGTCGTGGCTCCCGCGCCCGTGGCGGGAGCCCGCCCGCGAGGATTGCCGGAACGCGCATTCGCGCTGGTCGTCGGGATCAACAAGCCGCACAAGAACCTGGAAACGCTGGCGCGCGCCTGGAAGCGCTTCGGGCCGAATCCTCCGCTCGATCTCGTGGGAGCGGGTCCCGAGGATCCGCGATACCGCGGGCTCGCCGTGCTCGCGCGGCAACACGGGGCCAGCCGGGTCACCGCGCTCGGGCGTGTGACGGAGCCCGAGCTCTGGTGGCTCTACCGAAACGCCACCATCACGCTCTTTCCTTCCCTTGCCGAGGGCTTCGGTTTTCCTCTGCTCGAGGCACAGGCAGCCGGCAGCCCCGTGCTCGCGGCGGATGTTCCGGTCCTGCGCGAGCTCGGCGCAGATGCGGCCCGCTTCGTCGCGCCGCGTGAGGACTCGGAGTGGGCCGCAGCGATCCGCGAGTTGGCGGGGGATACATCGCTGCGCCGGACCATGGCGGACGCCGGCCGCGCGCGCGCCGCCGAGTTTCGCTATGCGCGGACCGCGCGTGAGTACCTGACCGTATTTCGCAATGTGGCCCGGCCGAGGGGCGAGGGTAGCCCCGCGAAGCCTCAGTGAAGCGGGGCGACGGCGCTCGCACGGCGGTGCTCGAGCATCTCGTCGGCCGCCTTGATCACCACATTCACGGGCACCTGCAAACACTCCAGGAGTTGCCTGGGGCATTTGCCCAGCTTCCCCATGATGACGCACGGGCTGCAGTCCAGATCGAGACGCACGACGCGGTGCTCCGGACCGTAGGGTCCCCAGAGCCGGTGGTCGGCGGGGCCGAACACGGCCAGCGTGGGCGTCCCGACCGCCGCGGCGACGTGCATCGGTCCACTGTCGTTGCAGATCACCAGGTCCGCTTGCTGAAGGAGCGCCTCGCTCTGAGCGAGTTCCAGCTTCCCGACGCTATTGATGGCCGGAATCCGGTGTGCGGCCAGCGCGGCCATCATGCGGTCGGCGATGGGCACCTCGGCATCGCCCCCGATCAGCAGCAGGCGGGCGCCGCATCTCTCGTACAGCGCCCTGCCCGCGGCGACGAAGTTGTCCTCGGGCCAGCGGACGAAATGCCACGCCGCGCTCCGCCCCGGGGACAGAGCCACCAGAGGTCGCTCTCCGGGGAGGTGCCCGGACTTTGCCAGAAAATCGCGTGCCCAGGACTGCGCCGCGAATGGAACGACGATCGACGGCGACTTGTGGACGGTGTCGGCGCCGATCGCGCGGACGAGATCGAGGTAGAACTCGACCATGTGTCGGGCGCCCTCGAAGCGAACGGGATTGGTGAGCAGGAAGCGGCGCCCCTGTCGGGGCGGGTCGAACCCGACCCGGGTGCGGATCCCCGCCGCGAACCCGAGAAAGGTCGTCCAGTTGTAGTAGTTGTCGAAATCGATCACGGCGTCGAACGATCTCGCCCTCAACTTCTGCAGCGTCTCGAGCAGAGCAGGCAGCGCCGACGTGACGAACTTGCCGAACCGATTCTCACCCGTGAGCCGGAAGAGCATGATCTCATCGAGATATTCATTCCCCTCGAAGATGGGCAGGGTGCGCGGCGTGCACAGCATCGTCACGTGCGTCGTTGGAAACGTCTCCTTGAGCGCCCGCAGCGACGGGAGGACCAGGACGGCATCGCCCATGCAGCAGAATTTGCTCAGGAGGATCTGCCGCGGCGGATTCTCGAGACGGGATCGGCCGAATCGTCCCAGGCCGCGGGCGATGCCGCCGAGGGCGCGTCCGAGCACGTAGCCTGACCACCGGTCCAGAACTTTCGCCGGCGTATTGATCTGTCGTCGCACGATTGGGGAGCCCTCCGAAACCCGCCTCGCGTGACGCCCTGCAAGGAGGAACGCCCGCGAGCACGACTCCCGCGAATAATGCCGCATGGTTTCAATATCTGGCAAGGCATCGGACGCAGCGAATGCGCGACGTGGCCCGGGTGCAGTCGGGGCCGGGCGCTTCCCCTCCGGCTCGTCCTTGACTAAGGTCCACGTCGCCATGCTCCAAAGCAGAAATCCGCGCGGCGCGCCGCCGCTCGTCAACGCGCTCACGGTGGACTTCGAGGACTGGTATCAGGGTCTCGAGATTCCCTATACCCGCTGGGCAGGATACGAGGACCGCCTGCCGGCCTCGGGGCGTCGCCTGCTCGCGCTGTTCGCGGAGTGCAACGTCCACGCGACGTTCTTCATCCTGGGCGCCGTGGCCGAGCGGCACCCCGAACTGGTTCGGGAGATCGCCTCGGCCGGCCACGAGATCGCCACTCACGGTTGGTCGCACACGCTGGTTTACGAGATGACCCCGGAGACGTTTCGCGACGAGTTGGTGCGCTCGATCCGACTGCTCGAGACCCTCACCGGCCAGCGCATCGTCGGGCACCGGGCGCCGTTCTTCTCGATAACCCGGCGCTCGCTCTGGGCGCTCGACATCCTGGGCGAGGAGGGCCTGCACTACGATTCGAGCATCTTCCCGGTGCTCAATTACCGGTATGGCATCGAGGACGCGCCGCGCTGGCCGCATCCGGTGAGGGAAGGGGTTGACGGCCTGATCGAGTTTCCGATCTCCACGTGGCGCGTGTTGGGCCGCAATCTGCCGGTGGCGGGCGGCGCCTACTTCCGCATGTTCCCGTACGCGCTGACCCGGACCGCGCTGCGCTCCATCAACCGGGAAGGAAGACCCGTGGTATTTTACATCCACCCGTGGGAAGTAGATCCTGAGCACCCGCGCATTCCGTTACCGCGGCGCATCGCGGCCACCCACTACTTCAATCTGAAGTCCACCGAGGGGCGGCTGCGACGTCTGCTCGGGGATTTCCGCTTTGCTCCCATGAAGGAAGTGCTGGGCCTGGATCGAGGTCCCGCGGGGCGGACGGAAGGAGGCTAGCCATGGAGATCGTGTCGAATCCCGGCACCGAGGCGGCGGCCGCTGCCGCGCCTCAGGCGGCAGGGGCGGACCAGCCCCTCGAGATCCGGAACTACCGGTCCGGGGACGAGGCGCGGATCATCGATCTCTTCGAGCGCGTGTTCGGGCGCACGATGGGCCGCACTGAGAGCGCGCGTCACTGGAAGTGGGAATTCCTGGATACGCCCGCCGGGTACCAGGCCATTCTGCTCGCCTTCGCCGGAAGTACGCTCGCCGCGCAATACGCCGTGATGCCGCTGCGCGTGCACGTGGACGGCGCGCTCATGCACGGTGCGCTCTCGCTCGACACCGCGACCGACAAGGCCTTCCGTGGCCGCGGGATATTCCCCCGGCTCGCCAACCAGCTCTATTCGGAGCTGGGCCAGAAGGGCTCTTTCGCAGTGTTCGGTTTTCCGAACGCCATGTCGGCGCCGACCTTCTTCAAGAAGCTGGGTTGGGTGGAACTCGCCCCGTTCCCCCTGCTCGTCAAGCCGCTGCGCGGCGCGGTGCGCGCGCAGCTCTCCCGCCGCGGGGCGCTCGGCCGAATCGCGGCGCCGTTCGCCGAGTTTGTCTGGTCGATCGCGCGCAGGCCTCCGCGTCGCATTCCCGCCGCGCTGTCGGCCGAGGAGGTGAAGGCCTTCCCGCCGGACACCGACCAGCTGTGGGCACGCGCGCGCCACGGCAAGAGGATCTGTGTCGTGCGCGACCGGCGCTATCTTCAGTGGCGCTACTTCGAGAATCCCGACTCCGTCTACCGGGTCTGGACGCTGCGTGAGGCCGGAACCCTGGTCGGCGCGCTCGTCACGCGGGTCGAGGAGCGCTTCTCGATGATGAGTGGGTTCGTGCTGGACATCGTGTGCGAGGAGTCGCGCCCCGACGTGGCGTCGGCCCTGGTGAGCCTGGCCGAGACCTCGATGGCGGGGGAAGGGGCGCAGATGGTGACGGCGCTCATGTACCCGTCGAGCATCGTCCGCCGCGCGATCGACGGGGCGGGCTTCATCGCGCCGCCTCGGCGCCTCATGCCCCAGGAGATCTACTTTGGCGCCCGTGCCCTCGCGGATACGACCGACAAGCCGATGCTCTACGACTCGCGCAACTGGTACGTCACCTGGGGCGACAGCGACGTCGTGTGACCGCGGACGCCCGCCCCGCCTCGCCGCGATTTTCCGCGCCTCCCCGCGGCGCGCCCATCCTCAGGAACCTGAGGCACCACCGAATTGGCGTACCCCTTGAGCCCGGGCGGTGGGAGGCGATACTCTCCTGCGGATACGCACACAAGCCATGAGGAGTCGCCGAGATCAGTTGTCGGGCCCCGAGGGAGCACGCCAGGTGGAACGTAGAAGCGTGGAGGCCATCGTTAGGGCTCTGAACGATGCGGGCGTTCGCTACCTCATCGCCGGCGGACTCGCGGTCGTCGCGCACGGCTACGTGCGGTTCACGGCTGACATCGATCTGGTGCTGGACATGAAAGAGGCCAACCTGAGGCGGGCGATCGCCGCGCTTTCGGGATTGGGCTACCGTCCGCGGGCGCCTGTCGAGTTCGCCGAGTATGCCAACGGGGCCACGCGCGAGAGATGGGCCCGCGAAAAGGGGCTCACCGTGTTCTCAGTCTTCAGTGGCGACCACCCCGCCACCGAAGTGGATCTCTTTCTCGAAGCCGTCATTGAATTCGATCGCGCATTCGATGGGGCGAAGAAACTCGAGGTGGCGCCGGGTCTCGTCGCCACTTTCGTGGGCCTGACGGACTTGATCGCCATGAAGGGCAAGGCAGGCAGGCCTCAGGACCGAGAGGACATCGAACGGCTCGCGGCGCTGCCGAGACCGCCAGGAGCCGAGTCATGACCGACGGTCGTCCGGATGCGGAACACGGGTGGGAATCAGGATGGGAGGGCCACGCGCACGCCCAGCGATCCCGCCTCGCCAGACTCCCGCTACCGGAAAAGCTCGAATGGCTGGAGAGCGCACACCGGGTCGTGCTGCACATCGCGGCGGCGCGCAAAGTCGCCCCGGCACACCGGCCCGAGGAGCGGTAGCACGCGCTGATGCTCGCCCGCCAGCGCCAGCTGCTCGCGACCGGCGTCTTCTTCTTCGACGGCGCCCTGATCTTCGCGTCGTGGATGGCGAGCTACGAGCTGCGCTTCCACCTGCTCGAGTGGCCGGCGCCGCTCGGCGTGCCGCCCTTCACGCTCTACCTGTGGTTCGGCGCGGTGCTCACGCCGATCGCGCTGCTGATCCTGCGTACCTTCGGGCTCTACCGCTCGGCGCGCACCTCGCGCCCCGGCCGCGAATTCTTCGCGATGACGCAGGGGGTGGCCACCATCACTGCGGTGGTCGCGCTCGCCTCGTTCTTCACGCGCGGGGAGCTGGCGCGCTCCGCGCTGCTGCTGTTCGCGGGCATCGCGTGGGCGGGCCTGTGCGCGACGCGCATCGCGATTCGGGTCGCGTTGCGCGAGCTGCGCCGCCACGGGCGGAATCTGCGGCACGTGCTGGTGGTGGGAACCGGCGAGCACGCCGCGGCGCTGCTGCGCAAGATCGCGGCGCATCGCGATTTCGGATTCGAGGTGCACGGCCTGGTGGCGGCGAGCGCCGCGGATCTCGGCCGCACCATCGACGGCTTCGGTGTGCTGGGCACGGTGCGCGAGCTGAAGACGCTGGTCGAGCGCTACGGCGCCGAGATCGTCTACCTCGCGCTGGCCCGCCCGGAGTTCGAGGCCGAGGAAGAGGCGCTGCGGCAGCTCGCGGACTCCACGGCGGCGGTGCGGCTGGTACCCGATCTCGCGCGCGCGTTCACGCTCAACGCCAGCGTCGAGGACTTCGACGGCATGCCGGTGGTGCTCGTCACCGAGTCTCCGGGGCTGGGGTGGAACGCCGTGCTCAAGCGCGCGTTCGACCTCGCGCTGTCCGCGGTGGGGCTGGTGCTGCTCTCGCCGGTGATGCTCGCGATCGCGATCTGGGTGCGGCTCGACTCGAAGGGACCCATCTTCTACGAGCAGGAGCGCGTGGGGCTGAACGGGAGCAAATTCCGCATGCTCAAGTTCCGCACCATGCAGCCGGACGCCGAGGCGGAAGGAACGCCCGGCTGGTCTCGGCCCGGCGACCCGCGCCGTACGCGCGGCGGCGCGATCCTGCGCCGGCTTTCGCTGGATGAACTGCCGCAGCTCTGGAACGTGCTCCTCGGGCAGATGAGCCTGGTGGGACCGCGCCCCGAGCGGCCGATGTTCGTCGAGCAGTTTCGCGCCTCGATTCCGCGCTACATGCTGCGCCACCACGTGAAGTCCGGGATCACGGGCTGGGCGCAGGTGAACGGCCTGCGCGGCGACACGCCGCTCGACCAGCGCATCGAGTACGACCTCTACTACATCCGCAACTGGTCGCTCGCATTCGACGTGCGAATCATCTTGCTCACGCTTCTGCGCGTGTGGCGCGACGCGAGCGCGCACTGAGCGGCGACATGGAGCCGGCCCCGAGACGCCCCGCGCTCTACACCGTGGTGGCGCTGCAGCTGCTCAACACGCTGGTCGCGCTGATCGTGATCAACCTGCTGATCGCGGCCGTGTTCGGCATCGCGGACAGCTTCCACCGGCCGAAGGCGGGAGCGCTCCGTTACTCGAGCGCTGCGCTCGATCGTGCCTACCCCGGGATGACCCAGGCGGCGCGCGATTCCATGCTCGCCGAGATCTGGAATCGGAAGCTCGCGTTCGAGCCGTGGACCATGTTCCGCGAGGGCGCCTACCGCGGGCGCTTCGTGAACGTGAGCGACGCGGGCTTCCGCGCGGTGCCGGGTCAGGGCCCGTGGCCGATTCGGCACGACCGCTTCAGCGTGTTCGTGTTCGGGGGCTCGACGACGTTCGGCTACGGCGTCGCCGACGATCAGACCGTCCCGGCGTTCCTGCAGGAGGCGCTGCGCGGCGCGGGCGGGGCGGCCCGCGAGGCGAGCGTCTACAACTTCGGCCGCGCGTACTATTTTTCGACGCAGGAGCGCCTGCTGTTCGAGCAGCTGCTGATCGCCGGCCAGGTGCCGGACGTCGCGATCTTCATCGACGGGCTGAACGATTTCTACTACGCGGGGCGCGATCCCGAGATGACCGACGCCTTCCGCGCGGCGCTCGACCCGCCGCGCGAGAAGGTGCGGAGCGGGGCTCTGGTGTTGGCGCTGTTGCGGCGCACGCCGATGGCGCGCCTGGCGCGCGCGCTCGCCGGGAACCGGGCGCCGGCCGCCGCGCCGCCTCCGCGGCGGAGCCTCGCGCCAGGGAGCGCCGGGAGTTCGGCGAACGAGGCGAGCGCCGCGCGCGACACCATCGCCGCCGCCGTGGCGCGTTACCTCGCGAACCAGAAGCTGATCCGAGCGGCGGCGTCGGCGTACGGCGTGCGGACGCTGTTCGTCTGGCAGCCGGTGCCGACCTACGCGTGCGACCTCCGCCGTCACGCGTTCGCGGGCGAGGGTTTCGCCCAGCACGCGCTCTCGGGCGCGGGCTACGCGTGGTTCGACTCGGCGCGCGCGAGCGGCGCGGTGCAGACGGATCGCGACTTCGTGTGGTGCGCGGGGATCGCAGAGCGCGACACCGGGACCTGCTACGTGGACCGGGTGCACTACTCGGGGCGCATGTGCCGGATGATCGCGGAGCGGATCGCTTCGGAGCTGCGGGCGCGGGGGATGCTGGCGGCGCGCTGAGCGCGCGGAGACGCGGCGTACCGGGCCCGGCGCGCCGGCGAACTCAGCCGATGCGCCGCGCGCGGAACCATCCGCCCACGTAGGCGCCCACCAGCGCGAACGGCACCAGCACCACCACCGGCAATCGCCACGGCGCGAAGCGCCACTTCGCCCACACCGGCAGCAGCGCCACGCCCGCGACCGCGCCCGCAGCGGCTGCTGCGCGCGGCGCGCCCGCGGCCAGCGCAGCGGCCGCGAGCACCAGCGCGATCACGCACGCGAAGCACGCGCGCACCACCGGCCGCCGAATCCGAAACGGCCCGATGCTGTGCACCTCGATGCGCTCGGTGAACCGCCGCGGGTGCCGGCGCGCGAGCAGCGGATCCATCATGTGACGCCGCGCCCAGCGCAGCGGGCCCAGCGCCCCCGCGTGCTCCTCGGGATGCGTCACCACCGCGCCGTCCTCGCGCGCGATGCGGGCGCCGGCCTCCTCGAGCGCGAAGCCGAAGTCGGAATCCTCGCGAAAGTACACGTTGCCGCGCGGCTCGAAGAACGCCTCGCAGTAGCCGCCGGTGCGCGCGAACAGCTCGCGGCGCACGAAGAGGTTGGTGGGCAGGTAGAGCGGCTCGCCGCCGTCCTGCCCGTGCACCGGCCGCCCGCCGGGCTTCACCGTGCGGCCGACCAGCACGGCGAGCGCGGGATCGGCATCGAAGCGCGCCGCGGCGCGGGCCAGCCAGTCGGGTGCCGGCTCGCAGTCGTCCTCGGTGAGCGCGAGCACGTCGCCCCGCGCGAGCGCGGCGGCTCGATTGCGCGCCGCGCCGGGTCCGCTCCGCCGGTCGTGCGGCGCGAGGCGCGCCCCGAGCGCATCGAGGCGGGCGTTGAGCTCCGGAGACATGGACCCGCCGTCGCGCGCGAGCACGATCTCGAAGCGCCCGCGCGGAAGCGTCTGGCGCGCGAGCGCGTCGAGCAACCGCACGACGCCGGCTTCTGTGCCGGCCGACGGGATGATGACGGAGAAGAGGGGCGCGCCACTCATCACGATTTCGCGGCCGCGCGGCGCATGCCGCGGGGCGCCGCTCAGGTCCGCGCGGTGCCGATTCCGACCGGCCGTGCCTCGCGCTGCGCGCGGTACCAGGCGATCGTGCGCTTCAGGCCTTCCTCGAAAGGCGTCGCTGCGGTCCAGCCCAGCAGCCGCGCGGCGCGCGAGGTGTCGATGCAGCGCCGCGGCTGGCCGTCGGGCTTGGTCGCGTCCCACACGATGCGGCCGCGGTAGCCGGTGAGCGCGGCGATGAGCGTGACCAGATCGCGGATCGAGATCTCGCGGCTCGCGCCGATGTTGACCGGATCGCTGTCCGCGAGCCTCTCGGCCGCGAGCACGATCGCCTCGGCCGCGTCTTCCACGTACAGGAACTCGCGGGTCGCGGCGCCAGTGCCCCACACCTCCATCTCGGACGCGCCCGCCTCGCCCGACTCGAGCGCGCGGCGGATCAACGCCGGGATCACGTGCGAGGTCTCTGGATCGAAGTTGTCGCCGGGGCCATAGAGGTTGACCGGCAGCACGTTCACCGCGTCGAAGCCGAACTCCTGACGATAGGCCTGCGACTGCACCAGCAGCATCTTCTTCGCGAGGCCGTATGGCGCGTTGGTCTCTTCCGGATATCCGTTCCATAGCTCGTCCTCGCGGAACGGGACCGGCGTGAATTTCGGGTACGAACATATGGTGCCCACGCTCACGAACCGCCGCACGCCGGCGCGGCGCGCGTGCTCCATCAGCAGGGTGCCCATCATGAGGTTCTGGTAGAAGAACGTGCCCGGGTGCCTGCGATTGGCCCCGATCCCGCCCACCACCGCCGCGAGATGAACGATCACCTCGGGCTGCCGCTCGGCGAGCATGCGCGCGACCTCGCCCTCGTGCGTGAGGTCGTAGTCGTCTGCGCCGAGCGCCGTGGCGTGCGCGTAGCCGCGCTTCGCGAGGCGGGCCATGAGATGGCCGCCCAGGAAGCCGCGGCCGCCGGTCACGATGATGCGCTCTTCACGATTGAGCACGAATCCTCCCCGGGGAACGATGCGCTCACGCTAGGACACGACCGGCATGGAATCAAGCCGGGCGGACTCGCAGGACCGCTCGCTAGTTGAGCCTGACCACTCGCCGGAGGAACACCGTCTGGCCCGATTCGATCCTGACCAGATAGATCCCCGGCGACGCCTGACGGCCCGCGACGTTGGTTCCTTCCCACCGCGCTCGTGTCCCGGGCATTGCGTTGCCGCTCCAGATCCGCCTCCCGCCGAGATCGAACACGCCGATCCGCCAGGGCTCGGCCGCAGCGGGCACCGCGATGTCGAGCGCGCCACGGGTCGGATCCGGGCTCACGGCGAAGGAGACGTTCTCACCCCCGGCGGGCACGCCCACCACGGTCGGCAGACCGATCTGGATGTAGATTCCATCCACGCCCTGAAACCGCGCGGTGAAAGTGAACGACCTCTGCACGCCGTCGAGACGGATCGTGCCGTTCTCGTCGTAACCCGAGGGATCGTCGACGAGAAATCCCGATACCGAGTCGCCGGCGACGACGAACCCCGGATCGCCGCTGATTCGGCTGATAGACTTGCCCGGAAACCTGCAGGTCGAGGCGAGCGATCGCAGGTGGATGACGGGATCGAGGACCGCCGAATCGAAGGTCACCGTGTAATTGTAGCCCGACGCGTTACCGACGAATTGCAGGCAGTCGGTGGTCGGGATCGGGGGCGTGAAGACCGGAAGGCTGAACGATGTGCAGACGTCCGTCTCGAGAAAATTGATATCACCGCCCTCCATGCGGACGCCCATCGAGCCGATCGTCCCGATCGCGACGTTCGAGGTCAGGTCGGCCGAGGTCCAGTGAACGAAGTCGAGGGCCGATGCCACTCGAGGAGACCCGAGCGTGGCCCAGAGCAGGATGGCCGTGACGAGACGTGGACGCATGATGCGGTGACCTCGCGGGTTGGGGGGCTCAACCCCTGCAGTTCGTCCGAGCAGGGGCTGATGGCGCCATGCGCGAGCACAAGCGTACTCGCCCTCACGCCGCCCCGGCAATGGTCTCCAATCCTCGCCGCGCGCGGGCGGCCGCTACGCGCCACCCTTGCGCGCCGTCCCCCGCACCGCGCGCACCGCATCGAACACAGGCCGCAGCGCCGGATGCAACGCCCCGAGCGCCGCGAGCCTCCTCCGCAGGTGCGCGCCACTCATCGCGCGCGCGAGGCCGCGCTCGGTGAGCACATGGGTCGCGTCGAGCAGCGTGAACACGTGATCGCTCCCGCCCATCAGCGCGAGGTTGCGATCGGCCTCGGGGCCCTCCCACGCGGTGCCGGTCGCGCGCGCGACGTGCGCGAAGTCGTGGTTCTGGTGGATCACGGTGGTGGCCCGCGTCGCGTCCACCACCTTCAGCCCGAGCGCGCGCGCCCGGTAGATGAACCAGTTGTCCCAGCCCGGGCGGCCCACCGCGAACTCGGGCAGCGTACCCATCGCGCCCCGCGGGTAGACGAAATAGTCGCTCCCCGCTGGCGCATGCAGCGCGCCGGTCTCCCGCGCGCGCCGCCGCGTCGTCTCCGCCCAGTCCGGCGAGGCGAACGGCAGCGGCTCGCGCACGTCGAGATCCCAGCGCTGACCCACCATGAGGAAACGCGTGAGGCCGCTCGCGACGCGCTGCGCGGCCGCGACGAAGTCGGGGAGCAGCACGATGTCGGCGTTCACGTAGCAGAGCCGCGCGTGCTTCGCGCGCTCCGCCGCGAGCGCGAACACGTGGGAGAGGAGCGGCGTGCCGTATTCGTTGCGCTCGACCCCGGGCACGAACTCGGCGCCAGCCGCGGCCGCCGCCTCGCCCGCGCCGTCTTCGGCGCCGCACACGATGAGCTGGCAGCGCGGCTCGAGGCGGGCCCAGCTGCCGAGCGCGTTGCGCTGGATGACGCCGATGTGCCCGGTGAACGGTTTCGGGACGGTGAAGATCGTCAGCATGCGCGCGCGATCAGGGGCGGCGCAGCACGAAGCAGCCGATCGCGTAGAGGCGCTCGCGTGGCTCGAAGGCGAGCGCGTCCGCCTCGGGCGCCGCGATCCAGCGATTCTCGCCGCGCTTGAGCCAGAACGCCCGCGACGCGACCGTGAATTCGGACAGCAGCCTGGGCAGACGCTCCGCGCCGTAGACGCGGTGGAGCGGGGCGAACACGGCGTCGCGTCCGATCGGCACGGTGAGCAGCATGACGGCGCCCGGCTTCATCAGATCGCGCATGCGCGCCATGGCGTCGAGATCGCCGTCGGGCCGCGCCTCGCTCACGCCGTAACGCCCGGGCAGTCCCACGTGTTCGATCGCCGAGCAGTTGAGCACCAGGTCGAAGCCGGCCTTCGCCAGCGGCAGGTCGAACAGGTCGCCGCGAACGAAGCGCAGGCGCTCGTGCGCGTACGGCCACGTGACCGCCTCGAGGTCCACGGCGGTCACGTCGAACCCGCGCTCGGCGGCGATGAAACCCAGCGCGCTGCCGCCGTTGCCGAAGTCGAGCGCCGCGCCCGGGCCCGATCCCATGTGCGCGGCGACCCACGACCACTCCACGTCGCGATCGCCGGCGAGGTCGAGCCCGCCCGTGCCGGCCGACGCCACGCGCCGCTTCGCAGCGCGCAGCCTGTCCTTCGCGCCGGCGGGCAGCATCGCGGACACGAAGCCGCGCACCCCCAAGCCCCCGCGCCGCAGCATCGCCTCGGTGAGCGGCGTCGCCTCGAGCGCCGCGACCTCGGGCGGAAGCGCGCCGTCGGTGGCCGCGAGCACCGTCCGCCGCGCGGGCTGCGCGAACGTCCCGCGGAATTGCTCGTGATCGGGCAGTTGCTTGAAGCGGCCCACCGCCGCGAACCCCGAAGCTCCGAGCATGCGCACCACCGCGCTCTCGCTGGCGATGAGCGCGATGTTGTGGAGGCCCTGGTCCTCGCCATCGCACTCGTCCACCAGCGCCGCGGTGGATTCGCTCGCCGGCACCACGATGGTCTCGAGCAGCAGCAGCCTGCCCGCCAGCGCGCGCAGGTTGCGGATCGCGCGGAACGGGTTCTCGAGGTGGTAGAGCAGGCCGAGGCACAGCACGATGTCGAACTTGCCGAGCGTCGCGATCGCGGGGTCTTCTGCGTCCATCACGCGGAAGTTCACGCCGGCGTGGCGGGTGCGCGCCTCCGCGATGTTTTCCTCGCGCCCATCCAGCGCCGTGACCTCGAGTCCCAGGTCCTTCAGGAACCCGGAGAAGTCGCCGAGCCCGCAGCCCACGTCCACCGCGGTGCGGAGGCCGTAGCGCTCGATCCAACCCGGCAGCAACCCGCGCAGGAACTCGAGGCGCGCCTCGGTGAACCCGCGCGTGTGCTGCTGGTCGAACACCCACTCGCGACTCATCGCCCCGCCTCCCGCGCCTCGCGGCGCACCTCGAGTGTGCAGCCCACGTTGAGCACGCCCGTCCACTCGTCGCGCGGATGACCGAGCGGCTCGGTGGCGATGATCATCTCGGGCACGCAGTGCCAGAGATCGAGCATCGTGCCCTCGTCCGAGAGGCTCACGTGCCACCAGTAGACGCCGGGCCGCAGCGGCAGCCCGGGCAGCGCGTAGAGTAGTTCATGCCGCCCCGGCTCGAGCGTGAGATCGTACTTCGCCCACGCCCACATGAGCTGATTCTCGCTGTTGTAGAGCGCGATCCCGTGCACCCCACGGCGGATCGGACGCGAGACGCGGAGCGTGGTGCGCAGCGTGAGCGGTCCGGTGGTCGTGACCACGTTGGGCGCGTCGCCGCGCGGCTCCACGATGTCCCACGCGAGGAACTGGGCGGGCAGGTTGCCGCCCTCGATGCGGCGCGCGTCGTCGGCCGCGACCGTGGCGAGCCCCGCCTCGTAGCCGCTCACCACGTGAACCGTCGGCCCGTCCATGCGCAGCTTGCCGCCGTCGAGCCACAGGCAGCGCCCGCACAGCTTGCGGATGGTGTTCATCTGGTGGCTCACGAACAGCACCGTGCGCCCCTCGCGCGCGACGTCGCCCATCTTGCCAAGGCACTTCTTCTGAAACGCCGCGTCACCCACCGCCAGCACCTCGTCCACCAGCAGGATGTCGGGCTCGAGGTGGGCCGCCACCGAGAACGCGAGCCGCATGTACATGCCGGTCGAGTAGTGCTTCATCGGCGTGTCGATGAACTTCTCGACCTCGGAGAACGCCACGATCTCGTCGAACTTGCGGCGGATCTCTCGATGACGCATGCCGAGGATCGCGCCGTTGAGGAAGATGTTCTCGCGCCCGGTCAGCTCCGGGTGGAACCCGGTGCCGACCTCGAGCAACGATCCCACGCGCCCCAGGATCGCGGCCTCCCCGGCGGTCGGCTCTGTGATGCGCGAGAGGATCTTGAGCAGCGTGCTCTTGCCCGCGCCGTTGCGGCCGACGATGCCGACCACCTCACCCTCGGCGATCGTGAACGAAACGTCGGCGAGCGCCCACACGTGCGCCTCGTCCTCCGCGACCCGGCGCGGCCCGCGTCCCATCGCGCCCGCCAGCGCCGCCGCCGCGCGCTGCACCGGCGCCGTGACTGCCTCGGTCAGGCTCTCGCGAAACGTCTTGTAACGCGCCTGGGACGCGCCGATGCGGTAGCGCTTCGAGAGCCCGCGCGCGCGGAGCGCCACGCCGCTCATGGCCTAGACCGTGTCGGCAAACGTGCGCTCCATGCGGCGGAAGTGGAAGAGCCCCGAGACCAGCACCGCGACCGACACCAGCACCGAGACCGCGAGCAGGGCCTGCGGCGCGTGCCCGCTGCCGAGCAGCGCCCAGCGAAAGCCCTCGACCACGCCCGCCATCGGATTGAGGCCGAGCAGCGCGCGCCAACGCTCCGGCACCAGGCTGCTCGGGTAGGCGATCGGCGTCGCGAACAGCCAGAACTGCGTGAGGAACGGAATCGTGTAGCGCACGTCGCGGTACTGCACGTTGAGCGCCGAGAGCCAGAGCCCCACCCCGAGCGCCGTCACGATCGCGAGCAGCACGAACAGCGGGAGGGTCCACACCGCGGCGGTCGGCGCGTGACCGTAATACGCCATCATCGCGAGCAGCACCACGAACGCGATCGCGAAGTCGAGCAGCCCCGCGAGCGTCGCCCCGATCGGGATCACCAGCCGCGGGAAGTACACCTTGGTGACCAGCGCCTGGTTCGCGACCAGGCTGTTGCCCGCCTCGCTCAGCGAGTTCGAGAACAGCTGCCACGGGATCAGAGCGCAGAACGCGAACAGCGGGTAGGGCAGGCCGTCGGAGGGGATCTTGCCGAGCCGGCCGAAGAACACGCTGAACACCACCATCGTCATGAACGGCTGGATGATCGCCCACGCCGCGCCCAGCACCGTCTGCTTGTAGCGCACCGAGATGTCGCGCCACATCAGGAAGAATGCCAACTCGCGGTAGTGCCACAGGTCACGCAGGTTGAGCGCGCTCAAGCCGCGCGACGGGCGGATCAGCAGCGTTGTGGCGGGCGCATGCGGCGGGGCGGCGGACATTCAGGGTGCGAGTGGGTGGGGGCGAGTGGGCGTGGGCACGAGTCGGGCTCCCGGTGAAGGGGCGTTGCGGCGCGGGCGCGGCATTCTAGCGCGGGGCGGGAGTGCGGGTCGAGCGCGGGCGCCCGCATGCAGACCAGGCTCCCGCGTTCACTCCGCGCGCCGGACTGCCTCCGCCACGAACGCCGCTCGCCGCGAGCGGTTGAACGCCTTCGCGCCGCTCCCCGCGCCGATGACGTTGCCCGCGAAGAACGGGGCCTCGATCCCGGCCACCACGTAGGCGCCCGCATAATGACGGTCGCGCGCCAGCTCCGCGATCGTCCAGATCAGCGCGCCGTTGAAGAGCAGGTGGCGCAGGCCGTCCTGCGCGCGGCCCGCGTACATCTGCCCCGTGCCCGGCACGATGAACGAGAGCGTGCGGGCGAGCGCCGCGCTCTTGCGCGGGAGCGCGCGGCCCTCCGCCACGCGAGCGCCGAGCGATCGAAGCGCCGGCGCGATCGGAGCGGCGTCCGATGCGCTCGCGCCGCGTGCGAGCCGCTCGCTCGCGGCCGCCCAGTCGCCACGCGCCATGGCCCCGAGCCCGCTCAATCCGAGCTCCCGCCCGCCCTCGAGGCCCGCCTCCCCGAGGATCGCCTCGCAGCCACGATAGTCTCCCGCGTCGAACCGGCAGGCTGCGGCCATCAGGCTCGCGCCGCGCCGCGAATCCGCATCCTGCGCCAGCATCCCGGCGCTCAGGAACTCGGACTCCGCGAGCGTCCACTCGCCGGCATGGAAGAAGCACGTGCCGATCCGCTCGTGCGCCCACGCGTGATCCGCGGGATCGCCGGCAAGATAGGCCGCGCGCTTGTATTCGGTCGCGGCGCGGTAGCAATCGCCTTCATCCGCGAGCGAGCGCGCGAACGCGATCGACTCGCGGACGCGCTCGCGTCCGGCGGCGCTGTCCGCGGGCGGGGGAGCCGCCGGCGCGGACAGCAGCCACCGCGGCACCAGCGGCTGGATTCGCTCGGCGCGCTCGCCGTCCACCGGGTCGAGCATCCGGCCCTCCGCGGTCCTCGCGTAGAACGCGCCCGCCGCCGCGTTGCACCGCATCAGGCGATCGGCGGCGCGCGAAGTGCCCTCGATCACGCCGTAGCGGCGGATCGCGTCGGCCGCGTATTGCGAGCAGCTGGGCTCGAACCGACAGTGCCCGTGACGCAGGTCGGAGAGGTAGGCCTGGTAGAACTGAATCGCGCCGGCCGCGCTCTCGCGCGGCGTCGCTGGCGTTTCGCCGCTCTGCGCCGCGCGCACCGCGCCGAACGCGATGGCGAGCGCAAGCGCGGCGGCGAACGCGCGGCTAGAAGCGTTCGGACGACAGGGCAATGCCGACGTTGATGCCGACGATGGTCCGCTTCCCGACGAAGTCGAGGGTTTGAGAGTTCTTCCGCTCGGACTTCCACGGGATCGCGTAGCCGCGCAGATGGAGCCCGAGGTGCTGATGATTGCGCCGGGTGAGGCGCCACCCCAGCCCGAGCACGAGGTCGGCTCCGGGGCGCACGCGATCCAGCGTGTCGGTGCGCCGTCCACGTTTCACCACGGCGCCGCCCTTCACGACGTCGTACGTGATCTCGGCGCTCTCCTTGACCCAGTAGAGCCCGGGCCCCACGCCCCAGTAGCACAGCGTGCTACGACCGAACACCGAAAGGTATTGGCCGCCGCGCACGCTGAGATTGAACTGGTCGAGCCGCGAGCTGGTTGGCGAGTCGTAGGTGGTGTCGGTCGCGGTGGGCATGACGTAGTTGAACCCGGGATTTCCCCACGCGGCCGAGTAACCGGCGCCCGCGTCGACCTGCCAGCCGTGCTGGAGCGGCCAGAACCAGTCGAGGGCGAGGCGGACCGCCGCGTCGTATTCATCCCTGACCTCGGCGGGACCCAGGTCCGCACCCATCCCGGCGCTCGTGAACGCCGCCCAGTGCGGCGTGGTCGGCTCCTCGCCCGAATAGCCGGGAGGCTCGCCGGTCGCGGGCGACTCTGGCGGAACGTTCTCTGGCGGAGCGCTCTCCGGCGGCGGGGGCGGCGCGACCGATTGCGATGGATGGTCCGAGCTCGAGAACATGCTCCACAGGCAATCGAAGAAGCAGTCGCTCTTGCTGTCGTCGTCGGAGCTGCTCGACTCTTCCTTCTTCGGCTTCTCGTCCCGGCGCGGTTTGTCCTCGGAGGGCGGAGGCTTTGGGACGCGCTGCTTCTCGTCTGCAATCTCCGGCCGCGTGAGGGCCGCGCGGCGCTCGGTCGCGACCGAGGCCGCGGTCTCGTGCGCGACGCGTTCGTTGAACGGGAGCGCGGCGCGGGCGAGGCTCGGCAAGCCCACAACCAGCATGAGGACCAGGAATATTGCGGCCAATGCGAGACCCTCCCCGAGTCGCTGTTCGTGCGTGGGCCGGACCTTCGCCCTCGGTCGTGGTTGGGATCACGCGCCGTTTCCGCGCAGCGGACTGGCTCGCGAAAGCTAGGTGGGGTCCGTGGCCGTGTCAACCGCCCGCGCGCAAGCGCCGCCCCTTGACGGGACCTGACCCTTCCCCGAAGGTCAGCCGCATGAACGCCGCCTCCGACGCGCGTCCCGCGGTCACCGTCATCACCGCCGTTCGCAACGGCGTCGCCACGCTCGAGCGCAACCTCGAGAGCGTGCGCGGCCAGAGCTGGTCGCCGCTCGAGCACGTGATCGTGGATGGCGGCTCGACCGACGGCACCCGCGAGCTGATCGAGCGGCGCGTCCCGGCGCCGCGCTTCGTGAGCGAGCCCGATCGCGGCCTCTACGACGCGATGAACAAGGGCCTCGCGCTGGTGCGCGATCCGCAGAGCTACGTCCTCTTCCTCAACGCCGACGACACCTTCGCATCGCCCGGCGCGGTCGAGCGCGTGATGCGCGGCGCAGCCGGCGAGGACCTGATCTACGCGCGGCTCGAGCGCTGGGACGAGGAGCTGGACCATCGCGATTCGATCGGTCGCGCGATCACGCTGCGCGACCTGCTGTTCGGCATGGCGTGCCATCACCAGACGCTGTTCGCGAGGCGACGCGTGTTCGACGTCGTCGGCCGGTTCGATCTTCGATATCGCATCGCGGCGGACTACGACTGGGTGGTACGCGCGTTCCTGCGCGACGATCTCTCGAAGCGCTTCGTTCCCGAGGTGGTGTCGGTGATGCGGCGCGGGGGGGTGAGCGACCTGCGCTATCTCGATTCGGTGCGCGAGCGCTGGCGCATCGTGCGGCGCCATTACGGCACGCTCGACCTGCTGCGCTACTCGGCGTACACCGGCTTCGGCGATTACCTGCGCTACTGGACGCAGCAGGGGCTGAAGCGCATGGGTCTGCTCAACCGCGCGCGCGAAGCGAAACGCCTGGTGCTCAAGCGCCCGTGAACGCACCCGCGCGCGTTCCGCGATGAAGCTCGCCCGGCTCGCCAGCACCTATCCGGCCTACCCGCCCCAGTTCTACGCCTCGCGTCCGCAGCTCGCGCGCGCGAGCTCCGCCGAGCAGAAGCGCGCGCTCGACGACGACGCGTTCGGCTGGGGCGACGCGTGGGTCCCGGCGCTGGCCTCGTTCGGGCACGAGCTGCTCGAGGTGCGCGCCGACGTCGAGCCGCTCCAGCGCGCATGGGCGCGCGAGCACGCGCCGGCGCTCGCGGGCGCGGGCCTCGACGCGATCGCGATCGAGCAGCTGCGCGACTTCGCGCCCGACCTGCTGTGGTTCGACCATCACGACGAATCGCTGCTCGCGGCGATCCGCGCAGAGGTCGGCTCCGTGCGCCGCGTGATGGGCTGGGTGGGAAGCCACCTGCCAGCCGCGCGCAGCTGGCGCGGCGTGGACCTGGTGCTCGCGTGCTCGGCGACCTCGGTCGATGCGCTGCGCGCGCGCGGCGTGCGCGCCGAGCTGCTGCGCCACGCGTTCGACCCGGGCGTCCGCGAGCGCCTCGGGCCGCCACGCGAGAAGCTCGACGTGGTGTTCGTCGGGCAATTCGATCCGGACGCGCCCACCCACGCGCCGCGCGAGCGATTGATCGAGCGTTTGATCGGCGAAGTCGGCATCGCGGTGTTCAGCCCGAGCGGCGCCCCGTCGCCGTCCGAGCGCTGGCGGCGGCGCGGACGCGCGCTCGCCTGGGACGCGCTCCAGCTCGGGCGCCGGCTCGGCGTCACGGCCGCGGCGCTCGGCGGTTTCCCGTTGCTGGGCCGGGCCGCGTCGTGGCCGGCACGTCCGCGCGTGACGCTGCCCGCCGCGATCGCCCGGGCGATCCGGCCGCCGCGCTTCGGGCTTGAGATGTATCGCACGCTGCGCGACGCGCGGATCGCGCTCGACGTGCAGGGCGATCCCGAGGCGCGCGATTCATCGAACATGCGACTGTTCGAGGCGACCGGCGTCGGCGCGTGCCTGCTCACCGATCGCACCGTGCGGCTCGGCGAGATGTTCGAGCCCGAGCGCGAGGTCGCGACCTATGCCAGTGCCGACGAGTGCGTCGAGAAGATCCGCCGGCTGCTGGCGCACGATGCGGAGCGGGAGAGCATCGCGCGCGCGGGCGAGGCGCGCACGCTGCGCGACCACACCTTCGCGCGCCGCGCGGCGCGGCTCGACGAGCTGCTGCGCGGACTGGTCGCTTGAGCGCAACGGTCCCGCCGCGCGCGACGCCTCACCGCCGGCGGCGAACCAGCCAGAAGTCGCCGTCGTGCGCGGCGATCTCGAGCTCGTCCCCGATCCGCTTGCCGAAGATCCGCAGCGGATTCGCCCCGCGCACCAGGAAGTGATCGTAGAACCCGCCCTGCGCCTCGTAGTCGAAGGCCCTCGGCTCCCACTCCGACGGATAGGTCGGCGGCGGTGTGGCGCGAAATCGGATCGGCGCCGATGGCCATCCGCCCAGCGAGTAGTTCGGGATGCCGCCGCGCTCGCGCGCCAGTGTGGCCGCGCTGTGGAGATACACGGGGAAGCGCACGACGCGTGAATAGTCGTCGTAGATGAGCCCCATCACGCGGGGGCGGTCGCCGCTGGCGCGCACCATCGCGCGCAGGGAGGCGGCTTCGCGATCGAACGCCTCGAATCCGCGGATCAGCGGCGCCGCGGTGGCCAGCGCCGCGACCGCGGCAAGCCAGAGCATCGTCCGAGCGAGCCCGGGTCCGAGCCGCGGCAGCAGCGAGAGCGAGAGCAACGCCGCGAGCTGGGCGAATCGCGGGTTGATGCCTCCGACGTAGCCCTGAATGTTGAGGGGGAGCGTGAAGTAGAGGCCAACGGCGATCGCGACCAGTCCGGCCGGCCGCGCCCGTTCGTGCCAGCGCCCGCCGTGCGCGGGCGCCGAGGCCCTGGAGAACACGCGCGCGATGATCGCCAGCCCCGCGATGACCCCGGCGAACCTGAGTCCGAGCCGATCCGAGTCGTCGCTCAGGATCCCCGCGAGCAGCTGCGGGAAGGCCGCGAGGTTTTCGCCGAACGTCATGAATTGCACGTTCTGCTTCGAGAAGATAGGCCCCCAGGCGTGCCAGGGAACGCCGTACGCGATGGGCGTCGGATGACCGGCGAGCGATCGCAGCCAGAGCAGCGCCACGAGCACGGCGGGCAGCACGCCGCCGATCGCGAACCGGCGCACGCGGAGCCACTGGATCGGATCGAATGCCGCAAGCTCCTCCGGAGCGCGGGTCGTCAGCAGCAGGAACGGCAGCGCGAGGGCCAGGAACGCGAGCGGCACCGGGTGAACGGCGAGCAGCGCCAGCAGGGCAGCCGCGAGCGACGCGCCCCAGAGCGGCCGGCGGGGCGAATCCGTGATGGCGCGCACGAACAGGCCCATGCACACGAATGTCAGCGGCAGGGCCGCGCAATAGTTCACGAACCCCATTGCGAAATTGTCGCCGTACGCAAGCGGGATGGCGAGCAACGCGGGCCAGGCGGGGCGGCCGAGACTTCGAATGAGGAAGCCCATCGAGAGCGGAAGGCCCGCCACGTACACCGAGAGGAACACGCGATTGGCGGTCTCCACGGAGACCACACGCGCGAGGTGGCCCACCAGATAGTAGTAGGCGATGTATGGCGAGAACCCCGGGCGCGGCTCGAAGAAGCGCGCGAACAGGTTCGCGGGGTCGTGCAGATGGTTCAGGATCGCGATGACGTAGAAGTGCTGAGGCAGATCCACGAGCGGAAGCTCGTGTCCGGCCCAGAGCGGCGAGACGGCCACCAGCACGGCGAGCGCCCACGCCAGACGCCCGGGCCACGCGTTCAAGTCCGGTTGCGGCGGGGCCGACGCGATGTCCTTGCGCGCGCGGTTCGCCTTGCTCACCGCGGCTCCGTCCCGGCGCCGACCAGGAGGTTGCCGCCGAGCAGCCGCTTCACGAGCGCGAGCGGGCCGATGCGCGACGAGCCCGTGCCGCCCGCGAAGGCGGGCAGCGCCGCGCGCACCTCGCGCTCGATGCGGGTGAGCGCGCGCAGGTAGGGGTCGTAGATGTGCATGCGCATGAGCGGCGTCATGCGCGCGCGGTAGGCGCGGAGCCCCGAGTCGGCGATCACCCGGGTGAGCCGCCTCAATCCCTGGAAGTGATAGAAGAGGAGCGGATCGCCGCCGACCCTCACGCTGCCGGCGTCCAGGCTCAACGGATCGCGCTCCACGTTCCAGGGCGCGAGGTTCGCGCCGCGGTGTCTCACCACGTGAACGCCCCGGAAGCGCCCCGGCCACTCGTCGAGGTACTTCTGATCCGCGTACTTCCCGTCCTCGACGCGGTCGTAGCACCACTCGATGCAGCGGTCGCGCCACCCGGTGAGGCACTCGAGGCCGTGCCCGTCGTGAACGAACGACACCAGGCCCACGTTGTAGACCCCGTGGACCTCGAGGTGACGGAGCTTGTCGGGGAAGCGGTGCGGGATGATGAGCGTCGAGGCCCCTGGCTCCTCGCGATAGAGCGGCGCCGGGTCGCCGAAGAAGTAGAGGTCGGCGTCGAGGTAGCCGAGCGTCTCGCCGCGCGGCAGGCGCGCGAGCAGGTGATGGATCAGCGCCGGGGTGCACGTGAAGTAGTACTCGGCGCGCGAGCGGCCGGGTTTCACGCCGAGCAGGCGCGGCTCGGCGGCTTCGAGATCCGCGAGTGTCAGCGTCTCGATTCCGGGTCGCGCGAGGCGCGCGAGCGCATCGCGGACCCCGTCGTCGAGGCACAACACCGTGAGCGTCGCGTCCGGCGCGTGCCGCGTCAGCGAGTCGTGGAGCGCGAGGCCCTTGAGCAGATAGTTCGAGTCGAAGTACGTGCAGAAGCGCCGTGGGGCGGCCGTCATCGCGGTCCCGCCGGGCGGAACAGGAAGCCGCGGTACTCGCACGGCTCGGGCGCGCGCGGCACGGACACGCGCTCGTCGATCAGGAACTCGCGCTCGAGCCGGAGGCCCAGGCTCTGCGCGTGAGCGACCAGCTCGCCGCGGTTGATGAACCAGCCCGCGTACTCGGTGTGGTAGCCGTGCGCGTGCGGGCGCTGCACCACGACGAACGACGGCACGCGCCGCACCGTCGGCAATCGCGTCACGAACAGCCACGCGCCCACCGCGGGGGCGAGCCGCGCGAGCGTGCCGCGCCAGTCCTCGTGGTACTGCAGCGAGGAGCTGGCGAGCACCAGGTCGTAGGCGCGCGCGAGGCACCCGGCGTCGTCCTCGTGGAATCGCGCCTCCGGAAACAGCGTGCGTCCGTGGGCGCAAAGCAGCGGCAGGTCGCGGCAGTGATAGTCGAGCCCGACCTCGGGCATCAGCGCTCGCGCGAGCGCGGCGTAGTGTCCGATCCCGCCGCCCCAGTCGAGCAGCGAGAGCCGCGCGCGCCCGTGGGCCGCGCGCGCCAGCACGTAGCCGAACGCCATCACGGTATTGTGCGCGGCCAGGTCCTCGCGGCCGATCGCCGGCGACTCGTGCGCCACGCCGAGCGGTCCCGAGCCCTCGATCGCGGCCAGGAACGCGGGCCAGCGCTCGCGCTGCGCTGCGAGCACGCTCGCGTCGTTCCAGCCGCGGCTCGCCGGCGGCAGGCTCGCGAATCCGCCGGGCAGGTACTCCCACGCGGGGCGGCGTCCGAGCGGACGCAACGCGCGCAGCGCGTCGTAGAGCAACGGCGGCAGCAGGCGGCGCGCGATCGTGGCGGCGCTCACGCCGCGTCGCTCCTGGCATTCGGCCGCCGCGCGGCGCGCCCGCGCTCGAACGCTTCCATGAAACCGCGATCGAACGCCGCCGGCGCGAACGGCTCGGCGGCCGCACGCAGCGCGTTGGGTTCGAAGCGCAGCGGCTCGAGCGCGCGGAGCGCCTCGCACAGCGAGTCCACCGTCTGCTCTCCGAACAACACCCCGTTCGGCACCGCCGCGATGCCGCCGCGAGCGACCACCGTGAGATCTTCAGCGCGCGCGCCGCGGCCCACGGTCTCGAGCGCGCCGCCGCGCCCGTACGCCACCACCGGGCAGCCGCTCGCGATCGCCTCGACCGGAACGATTCCGAAATCCTCCTCGCCTGGGAACAGCAGCGCGCGCGCGCCCCGGTAGAGCTCCGCCATCTCGTCGTCGGAGACCCAGCCGCGAAACGTGACCTGCGGCCCGGCCATGCGCCTGAGTCGCGCCTCGTCCGGCCCGCTCCCCACCACGACCAGCGGGCGCGCGAGCCGGCGGCTCGCCTCGATGGCGAGGTCGGCGCGCTTGTATGGCGCGAACGCGCCGGCCACCAGGTCGTAGTCGCGCGGGCCTGCGCCCGGGGTGAAGCGCGCGAGGTCCACCGGCGGGTAGAGCACCTCGGCCTCGCGCCCGTAGTGGCGCGCGATGCGCGCCGCGACGTGCGCGGAATCCGCGAGCATCACGTTCGGGCGCCGGCTGGTGCGAACATCCCAGGCGCGCAGCCGCGCGCAGGTGGCGCGCACCAGATGGCCGAGCGGCCATGGGAATCGCCCCGGTGGAAAATACTGCGCCTCGAGCTCCCAGATGTAGCGCATCGGGGTGAATACATAGCTCAGGTGAAACGCCGCGGGCGGGACCCGCACGCCCTTCGCGACCGCGTGGCTCGACGAGATCACGACGTCGTACCCGGCGAGATCGAAGCTCTCGATCGCGGCGGGGTAGAGGGGCAGATACCAGCGATAGAGCCGCGCGGCGTCGGGAAGCCACTGGATGAAGCTTACGCGGATACGATGGCGCTCGATGGCCCTCGACACCGACCCGCGCTTCCACACCAGCGTGAAGAGATCGGCGTCCGGGAAGAGCCCGCACAGGCGCTCCAGCACCTTCTCGCCGCCGCGCATGCCGGTGAGCCAGTCGTGGACCAGCGCCACCCTCATCGCCCGCCCTCCGCCGCGAGCGCGGACGTTCCAGCGCCCGCCGGTGCGGGGTCGAGGGCGCGGGGCGCCTGCGCGTGCGCGGCGTCCCAGTCGCGCGCGGCCCACGCGATTCCCACCATCACGAACAGCGGATAGAGCAGCTCCTCGTCTCCGAAGTTCCACTCGAAGAGCCCGGCGACGAGAAAGCCCGCGAGCGCGGCGGTCACCCCGAGCCGCACGCCCGCACCGAGCCCCCTCGCGCGGCAGGCGGCGCGTAAGTCCCGCGCCGCGCTCCAGAGCAGCGCGCCGTAGAGCCAGGCGAACGCCGCGAGCCCGACCATTCCCATGCTCGCCGCGATCTGCACCGGGACGCTGTGCAGGTGCCCGGCGCGCTCGCTCGATTCGGGCGGACGGTAGCGGTCGTACACCGCGTGGAGGTCCTGGAGCCCCACGCCCGTGATCGGATGATCGCGGAAGATGCGCACGCCGGCGCTCCACATGTAGGTGCGCTCGCGATTCCACACGTTCTGCGGATCGAACACGCTGACGAGGCGCGCGCGAAAGTGGCCGGGCGAGAACATCACGAGCGCGATGATGACGATGGCCAGCGCCGGGAGCCAGCGCGGGCGCGTGAGGGCCAGCATCACGATCAGCGCGGCCGCGAGCCCGAGCCACGAGCTGCGGGTGTAGGTCGCGGCGAGCGCGGCCGCGCCGAGCGCCGCGGCCGCGAGTGCCGCGAACCGCACGCGCCGCTCGCCCGCGAGCAGCGCGATGCCGGTGGCGAGGCTCACGAACAGCAGGAGCTGCCCCGCGAACGTCATGTAGTGCCCGACCGGGCCGCGCGCCCGCGACGCAAACCCGGCGCCGTGCGCGATGAACACCGAGAGCCCGAGCGCGGAGGCGAGCGCGGAGGAGGCGAGCAGCACCGCCAGCGCGCGCGCGCCGCGGGTGCGATCCGCCGCGTGCATGGCCGCGAGCGGCACCAGCGCGGGAAACAGCGCCTTGCCGAGGCGCGGCAGGCTCGCCGCGTGATCCTCGGCGAACGACGCGGCGAGCACCAGAGCCCCCATCCACGCGAGCGCGGGAATCAGCACCGGCGTGGCGGGGGGGCGGGCGCCGCGCGCGACCAGGCCGAGTGTGAGCGCGGCGCACAGCCCGGTCGCGATCCCCATCGGCGCGATGGTCCAGGGGAGCACGGCCGCCAGCAGCAGAAAACTCGCGGGCGCGAGGCGATCGAACGCCGCGTGCCACGATTTCGACTGGGGAATCGACAGGGCTCGGGGCGCAGTCATCTCGTTCCTGCCGGCCGCAGGCCGGTCGCGCGTTGCGCAGGGGCGGGCGCGGGTTCGCCAGCAAACACCGCGAGCAAGCTAGCGAACCGGCCCGGCAAGTGTCCAGCGTGATGCCGGGCCTGGCGCCGGTCCCGCGACCCCAGCGCGTGCGAAAAGGTCAGATTGCCGCTGGCGCCCGGGGCGCGGCGCGGCGATAATGCACGCGGTCTGATTTGCCGATGACTGGGACGTTCCCCCTAGGTTGCCGTTGACAATTCCCGGTCGTATTCAATAGCCTGCGCGAAAGTAGGCATCATCGGCCGTCTCTGGATGGGCGCGCCGAACACCGCCCCGCTCTCGGATGCACGTCCGCGCGGGACGAGACACGGAGGGAAATTGATGAGGGTCCTCGTCACAGGAGGTGCGGGATTCATCGGATCACATCTATCGGAACAGCTTCTGCAACGTGGCCACGAAGTATGGGCTCTCGATGATCTATCCACCGGCCGGCTCGAAAATCTGAAGACCTTCGAACACCATCCCCGATTTCGATTCCTCGAGTGCAATGTCACAGAAGCCGCGATCGTGACGGGTCTGGTCGCGCAGTGCGATCTCGTGTACCACCTCGCCGCCGCGGTGGGCGTGCGCTACGTCCTCGAGAACCCGCTGCGTTCGCTGATCACCAACATCCGCGGAACCGAGGTCGTGCTCGAAGCCGCGTGCAGGGCCGGACGCAAGGCGATCCTGTTCTCGAGCAGCGAGGTGTACGGCAAGGGAACCACCGTCCCGTTCTCCGAGGACGACGACCGCGTGCTGGGGCCCACCACCAAGCTGCGCTGGTCGTACGCCTGCGGCAAGGCGGTGGACGAGTGCCTGGCCCAGGCGTACTGGCAGCAGAAGCAGCTGCCGGTGGTCATCGTGCGCTGCTTCAACACCTGCGGCCCGCGCCAGACCGGCGCCTACGGCATGGTGATTCCGAACATGATCGCGCGCGCGCTGCGCGACGAGCCGATCCACGTATACGGTGACGGGCTCCAGACCCGTTGCTTCTCGGCGGTCAGCGACGTGGTGCGCGGCGTGCTGATGCTCGCCGACTGCAAAGCGGCCGAGGGCGACGTCTTCAACATCGGCACCGACGAAGAGGTCACCGTGCTCGAACTCGCGCATCGGGTGCGACGCATGTGCGGCAGCAGCTCGACCATCCAGTTCGTGCCTTACGAAGACGTGTACGGCAGCTCCTTCGAGGATATGCGCCGGCGCGTTCCCGCGCTCGGCAAGATTCGCCGGACGGTCGGCTTCCGCCCGGAGGTCAACCTCGACCAGCTCCTCGAGATCACCATCCGGGACACCTGCGAGCAGCTGAGCATGCCCTGTCCGGTGGGGGTCGCGACCGCCTGATCCGGCGACGCGGCGCGCGGCAGGCTCGGAGATGGCGCTCGCGGTCGCGTTCGGAGTCTCCATCGTCCTCGCCCTGATCCTGGTC
This sequence comes from Candidatus Eiseniibacteriota bacterium, assembly GCA_041483195.1. Classification (GTDB taxonomy): domain Bacteria; phylum Eisenbacteria; class RBG-16-71-46; order RBG-16-71-46; family RBG-16-71-46; genus WS-2. The sequence goes on along the minus strand of JBGPFC010000006.1, from coordinate 14,807 downwards.
CCGCTCGCCAGGCGGCTGGCGTGGACGACGGCATTTCTCGATCACCCCGAAGCTCGCAAACTCCACACGAAGGCGACCGCCCTGCTGGGCGGCGTCGCGGTGTTCGTCGCGGCGCTCGGCGGCTGGCTCGCGGCGCACACGGCCGGCGCATCGGCCATCGATCGCCGGGGCGTGGGGCTGCTGATCGGCGCGCTGATCGCGCTCGGGATCGGGCTATGGGACGACCGCTTCGGGATGCGGCCGTCGGTCAAGCTGCTCGGTCAGGCCGCGGCCGGTGCTTCGGTGCTCATCTCGAGCGGAACCCCCACCTTCGGCCTGCCCTCCGCCGTCTCGATCCCGCTGGTGCTGGTCGCGCTGATCGGGCTGATGAACGCCGTCAACTTCCTCGACAACATGAACGGCATGGTGGGCGGACTCGCGGCGGTCACGCTCGCCGCGTTCGCCGTGCACTCGGCGTGGCGCGGCGCCACGGGCACCGCAGCTGCGCAGCTCGCGCTGGCCGGGGCGTGCCTGGGATTCCTGAAGTACAACTTCCCGCGTGCCTCGATTTTCCTGGGTGACGCGGGAAGCCTGGTTCTGGGCTATAGTCTCGGGGCCTCGGCGGTGCTGGCCTGTCTCGGGCCGCCGCACGGTTGGGGCCGCCTGGGAGCCGCGCTGATGCTCGGTTACCCGGCATTCGACATGATATTCGTCGTGATCAACCGCCTCCGCGAGGGACGCAAGATCTACGAGGGCGGCAAGGATCACAGCAACCACCGACTTGCGAGCGTGTTGAAATGTCCGAAGACGACCGTACTCCTCCTGTGGTTCAGTGGGGCCGCCCTCTGCGCAAGCGGTCTCGTGGTCCTCAAGCTCGACCGGCCGATGCCGGCACTCCTGCTGCTGGCGCTGTGGACGCTCCTGCTCCTGCTGACCGGGATCCGGTTGTCGAAGGTCGCGGTGAGTCCGTCCCGCGCCACGACCTGACGCCGCGCCGTCCGCCCGCCTCCGACGCCGAGGTCATGTCCGATGTCGAAGTCGAATCCGGGCAAGATGCTGAAGTGGAATATTCGCCGTCGCGTGAAGCCGCGCCGCGTCGCGAGCGCCACGAGCCCGCCGCTGACGATCTCAGGGAGCGCGATCTGGTCGCGTTCATGGCGCGCGGACTGGTGGATCACCCCGACGACGTCGCGGTCGAGATCCTGAGTCCCGGCCCGGACGCGAGCTTCGAGCTGCACGTCCATCCCGACGATCTCGGCCATGTGATCGGCAAGCAGGGCCGCACGGTGCGCTCGATGCGGCTCGCGCTCGGCGCGGCCGCCGCGCGTTCCGGACGCCGCGCCGATCTGGAGATCGCGGACTGACGGAGACCCCGGGTGCGACCGGCCCGGCCGGCGTGGGCCTCATGCGGGTGGCTCGCGTGGGGCGTCCCCACGGGCTGAAGGGTGAGTTGACGCTCGATTCGTGCACGCTGTCCGCCCAGGAGCTGCTCGGCGTGCGGCACTTCGTCTGGCGCGGCCGGCGGGGAGAGACGCAGCCGCTCGACCTCACCGCCGCGCGCCCCGCCATCCCCCGCATGCTGGTGCGGTTCGCCGGCTGCGACGACCGCGACCGCGCAGCTGCGCTCACGCAGGGCGAACTGCTGGTGGAGCGTCACGCGCTGCCCGACCCGGGGCCGGGCGTTGCGTACACATTCCAGCTGCTGGGCCTCGAGGTGCGCACCGCGGACGGACGCCGGCTGGGCGTGCTCGAAGACATCGTCTCGACCGGCGCGCATCCGATCTACGTCGTGCGGGGCGAGCGCGAGCTGCTGGTGCCCGGGACCTCCGAGGTCGTTCGAAACGTCGATCTCGATGCCCGCGTCATCACCGTGGAGCTTCCCGCCGGCCTCGAAGATCTCTGAGCGGAAGGCGATCATGATCATCTCGGTGCTCACCATCTTTCCCGACTTCTTCCCGCCGACGCTCGCGGAGGGGATGGTGCGCGCGGCCCGCGAGAAGGGGCAGCTCGAGGTGCGGGTGCTCCAGCTGCGCGACTTCACGACCGACACCCATCGCACCACCGACGACTATCCATTCGGCGGCGGGGTCGGGATGATCATGAAGGTGGAGCCCATCGATCGCGCGCTCGCCTCGCTCCCGGTCGGCGCGAAGGGCGCGCGGCCGCCCGGCACGCGGGTGGTGCTGCTCTCGCCGCAGGGCCGCGCCCTCACCCAGGGCGTGGCGCTCGAGTACGCGGCGCTCGAGCATCTGGTGTTGATCTGCGGGCGCTACAAGGGCGTTGACGAGCGCGTCATCGAGCACCTCGCCGACGAGGAGCTCTCGATCGGGGACTTCATACTCTCGGGCGGCGAGCCGGCGGCGATCTGCGTGGTGGACGCGGTGGCACGCCTGCTGCCCGGCGTGGTCGGAAGCTTCGACTCGGTCGAGAGCGATACGTTTCACTCCGGCCTGCTCGACGCCCCCTACTACACGCGGCCCGCCGAATATCGGGGCTGGGGGGTGCCCGAGGTGCTGCTCTCGGGCCATCACGAGCAGATCGCGCGCGCGCGCCGGCTCGAAACCCTGCGCCGCACCTTCGAGCGTCGCCCGGAGCTGCTTGCGCACGCGACGCTCAGCCCCGAGGATCGCCGAACCCTGCGCGAGTTCGAGCGGCAGCGCGCCGCCGAAACGCCGCGCACCGATGCCGGGAAGGAGCGCGCATGACCCAGGTCCCGTTCAATGCGCTGGCGGCGCAGGACGCTCCGGTTCGAGAGGAGATCATCGCGGCGATGCGCCGCGTGGTGGAGCGCGGCAGCTTCGTGCTGGGCGAGGAGCTGAAGGCGTTCGAGACCGAGTTCGCGGCGAGCATCGGGAGCGCGCACGCGGTAGGGGTCGCGTGCGGCACCGACGCGATCCGGCTCGCGCTCTCGGCGCTCGGCGTGGGAGCGGGCGACGAGGTGGTCACCGCGAGCCACACCGCGACCTTCACCGCGCTCGCGATCTCGATGCTGGGCGCGACCCCCGTGTTCTGCGACATCGAGCCGGTCGGGATGACGCTCGATCCGGCCCAGCTCGAAGCCGCGATCACGCAGAGGACGAAGGCCATCGTTCCGGTGCATCTGTACGGCCAGGCCGCCGACCTCGAACCCATCCTCGAGATCGCCCGCCGCCGCGGCATCGCGGTGGTCGAGGACTGCGCGCAGGCGCAAGGCGCGCTCTACCGCCGCCGCCCGGTCGGACGCTTCGGCGACGCCGCGGCCTTCTCGTTCTACCCGACCAAGAACCTGGGCGCGTACGGCGACGGCGGCGCGGTGGTCACCGAGCGCGAAGAGATCGCGGAGCGCGTGCGCCGATTGCGGAACGGCGGGCAGAGCGACCGATACCGGCACGTCGAGTGCGGCGTGAACAGCCGGCTCGATGAGCTGCAGGCCGCCGTGCTGCGCATCAAGCTGCGGCGTCTCGAGACCATGAACGCCGATCGCCGCGCGATCGCCGCGCGCTACGACGCGAGCCTCGAGGGCGTCACGATTCCCCGCGAGCTGCCTGGCCGCCGCCACGTCTACCATCTCTACGTCGTGCGCCACCCCCGCCGGGACGCGCTGGCCAAGCACCTTGCCTCGCGCGAGGTGGGATCTCAGGTTCACTATCCCATCCCGGCGCACCTCCAGCCGGCCTACTCCCATCTCCGGCTGCTGCCGGGCGCGCTCCCCGAGACCGAGCGCGCCGCGAACGAAGTGCTCTCGCTGCCGCTCCATCCCGCGCTGACCCCCGCGCAGCAGCAGAGCGTGATCCAGGCGGTGAACGGCTTTTCAGCGGCTGGCGGCTGACGGGCGCGCGGATGGGCCGCGGCGCGCGCCGCCCCGGGCCCATTCTCGAGGCCCGGCCCAGCCTTGCGGAACCACCGGCCGGGCGCGGAGTATGACGCATCATGGCCCTCCCCGAATTGGCCCGCCGCGCCGGCCGCGCCCCGCTCGCCGTTGCGTTGCTGGTCGTGCTGGGCTGCTCCACGCGGATTCAGCTGCCCGTGACGCCGAAGACCCCAACCGCTCCCGAGGCGACCTCGCCGCAGAACACCCTTCATCGAATCGAGTGGTGCTGGGAGCGCGGCGAGACCGAACCCTGCCGGGACCTGTTCACCTGCGATTTCGAGTTCGTGTTCTCGGCGGCCGATACCGCGGGCAACCGGTTTCGCGGGCGGCCCTGGACCCGGCGCGACGAGATCGACTTCGTGCAGAACCTGCTGGTGCGCGGCAGCGCGGTCGAGCCGCCGGCGACTTATGTCGCGCTCCAGTTCGACCGCCTGCTCGCGGATCTCCCGGACGATCGTCCGGGAAGGAACCCCCGCTGGCATCGCCTCATCGACTCGGAGCTCATCCTGGTCGTGGACAATCCGCAGCGGGAATACCGCGTGCTGGGCATGGAGCGGTTCTATCTCGTGCGGGGCGATTCCGCCTGCATCCCGCAGGAGATGCGCGACCGGGGCATGAAGCCCGACTCGACGCGCTGGTGGATCGCGCGCTGGGAGGACGGGGTCGCGATCAAGCCGGCCCCGACGCTCCGGGCGCAGGCATCGCCTCCGGTGACGCTCGGCACGCTCAAGGCGCGCTACCTCGATCCGCAGGCCGCGTCCAACTGAGCGGCTGGCGCGGCCACGATCCGGCCGCGACGTGACGCGCAAAACCCGTTTGGTGGGGGCGAAGCTCTCGCCTATACTCCCCGGCCGCTCGTCATCCGCCCGCGCGTTCGGGCATTTGCAGAAAGGAGCCCGACCATGGGCCTGATGGAAAAAGTCGAAGCCGCCCAGCTGAAGACCGACCGCCCCGAGATCCGCCCCGGCGATACCGTCGAGGTGTCGGTGCGCGTCATCGAGGGCGACAAGGAGCGTCAGCAGAAGTTTCGAGGCGAGATCATCAACGTGCGCGGAGCCGGCCTGCGCCGCACCTTCACGGTGCGCAAGATCAGCGAGGGCGTCGGGGTCGAGCGCACCTTCCCGCTCCACGGGCCGTCGGTGGGGGACGTGAAGGTCATCAAGCATTCGAAAGTGCGCCGCGCGAAGCTGTTCTACCTGCGCAAGCGCTCCGGCAAGGCGGCCCGCCTGTCGTCGAAGAAGACGATCGAGGCCACACCGGCGAAGTGATGTCCCTGCCCTGGCGCCGGCTGGCTCTCGCCGAGGCCCGGCTCGCCGGGCCCGGCACGACCGTCGCGGGGGTGGACGAGGCCGGCCGCGGGCCGCTCGCGGGCCCGGTGGTTGCCGCCGCCGTGGTGCTGGCGTCGCGCGACGGCTGGGAAGGGTTGAACGACAGCAAGCAGCTCGCCGCGTCGACCCGCGATGCGCTTTTCGCCAGGGTCCGGTCCGAGGCCAGGGGCTTTGCGTGGGCGGTGATCGGTCCACGCGCGATCGATCGCGTGAACATCCGCCGCGCGAGCCTCGAGGCGATGCGCCGCGCGGTGCTGCGGCTCGCCACCGCGCCCGACCTGGTGCTGGTGGATGGGCGCGACGCCGTGCCGGGACTCGCCTGCGCGCAGCGCGCGGTCGTCGGCGGAGATGCGTGCATGCTCTCGATCGCCGCGGCCTCCGTGGTCGCGAAGGTGGTTCGCGATCGCATCATGGAGCGGCTCGACCGCGTGTGGCCGGCCTACGGCTTCGCGCGACACAAGGGCTACGGTACTCCCGAGCACCTGGCGGCGCTCGACGCACACGGCCCGTGCCCGCTGCATCGCTATTCGTTCGCGCCCGTGATAGAACTCGAGCTGCCGCTGGTGTGACGGGAGCGAGCGAGTGAGAATCCGGCCGCGCACTGCCAATGAGATGGAGCCACGGGTCGACCCCCGCGGCGCCCGCATGGACTCGATCGTGCCGCCCCGATGAACGCGCCGTACGAGTGGGCCGACCGGCTCCCGACGCTCACCGCGCCGCGAGTCGCGCTGCGGTGGATGACGGAAGCTGACATCCCCGCCCTGTATTCGGTATTCGGAGATCCCGAGGTCACCCGCTACTGGAGCACCCGCGCGCTGCGCGACCCGGCCGGCGCCGAGGCGCTCCTGCGGGAGATCGAGGCGCGTTTTCGCGCGCGAACCCTGTTCCAGTGGGGCGTGTGCCTGCGTTCGGATGACGCGGTGATCGGCACCTGCACGCTGTTCTGCCTCGACCTCGCGCACCGGCGAGGGGAGCTCGGGTACTCGCTCGGCCGGGCGCATTGGGGCCATGGCCTGATGAGCGAGGCGCTCTCGGCGCTGATCGCGTTCGCCTTCGACACGCTCGGGCTGCACCGCATCGAGGCCGACGCGGACCCGAGGAACGGGCGCTCCATCCGCACGCTCGAGCGGCTCGGATTCCGCCGTGAGGGCCACCTGCGTGAGCGCTACCATCTGAACGGCGAGATTCAGGACGCGCTGATCTTCGGATTGTTGCGCAGGGAGTGGCCCAGGAGCGATCCCGGCCATGGCTGATTCTCGTTCGGCACCCGGGCCGCGCCCGCCCTACCCGTACGCCACGCATCTCGACATCCTGCGGGGGCCGCTCCAGATCGTGGACGTGCAGGCGCTCGTCGAAGCTTGCACCGACCGCTGGTACAACCAGACGCTCTGCCGGGTCAACGATTCGGTCGTGCGTCTGGGCGTGATCCAGGGCGAGTATCACTGGCACCATCACGACCAGGATGACGAATTCTTCTACGTGATCGAAGGGCGGCTGCTCATCGACCTCGTGGGCCGCACGGTGGAGCTCGCGCCGCGCGAGGGCTTCGTCGTGCCGAAAGGCGTCGAGCACCGCACGCGTGCGCCGGAGCGGACCGTGATCCTGATGGTGGAGAATGCCGGCGTCGTCCCGACCGGCGATCCACACTAGCCGGCCCGGGCGGGGGGACTTGATCCGCCCCGGGCCGTCATGAGAGGAGGGTGCGTGAGCAAGAGAGACCCGCGCGTCGACGCGTACATCGCGAAGTCCGGCGATTTCGCGAAGCCGATCCTCAGGCATCTCCGCAAGACGGTGCACGCCGCCGGTCCCGAGGTGGAAGAGACTCTCAAGTGGGGTTTTCCTCACTTCATGTACAAGGGCATCCTGTGCGGAATGGCCGCGTTCAAGCGCCACTGCACGTTCGGATTCTGGAAGGGGGGCCTGATCGTCGACGCGCGGAAGCCCGGTGCGACGGCCGACGAGCCCGCGATGGGACAGTTCGGGCGCATCACCGCGATCGCCGACCTGCCCGGCGAGCAGACCCTCCTGCGATTCGTCAGAAAGGCCGTCGCGCTCAACGACGAGGGCATCCGTCGGCCCACGAAGCCGAGGCCGCGCCGCGCGGCGCCGGTGAAGACGCCAGCCCCTATCATGGCCGCGCTCCGGAAGCACCCGAAGGCGCTCGCCGCCTTCAAGGGCTTCAGCCCGAGCCACCGGCGGGAATACGTGGAGTGGATCACGGAGGCCCGGGGCGACGACACGCGCCGGCGGCGCATCGAGACCGCGGTCGCATGGATGACCGATGGCAAGACTCGAAACTGGAAGTACGTTCGGAAGCGGGCCTGAGCAAACCGGATTCGCGCCGCGCGCGGCGTCGCCGCGCGCGCGGCACCCAAACGCGCTAGACTGCGCGGTGCCTCCGCATCACCCGCCCCCGTGGGAGCGACACGCGTGGGAACGGCAAAGATGCGCGGGGAGCGCGGCGAGGCGCTCGCGGCCGCGTACCTCGAGCTGATGGGGCTTCGAATCGAGGCGCGCAACACCCGCCTCGCGGGCGTCGAGGTGGATCTCCTCGCGCGAGACGGCGTGGCCCGCGTGGTGGTCGAGGTGAAGCTGCGGAACCGCGCGGATTACGGCGGCGCGGCGGTCGCGGTGGACCGCGCGAAACAGGCGCGCCTCTTGCGTGCGGCGCGCGCGGTGGCTGCGGGGCGCACGGATCCGGTCCGCATCGATGTGGTGGCGATCGAATTCGAAGCGGACGGCCTGACGCTGCGGCATTATCGGAACGCGGTGACCGAGTGAACGCGGCGCGCCACGCACGGGCGCCGGATCGTGTGGGCAGGAGACTGCGGCCTCATGGTGAAGCTCCCCCGGTTCGGCAGGCTGCGGCTGCCGGCGCGCATCACGCTGGGCTGGCGCGCGCGTCTGCGCGCGCAACGGCGCTGGTGGCGTGCGCGCTGGCGCGCCCGGGCGGCGGCGTCATCGGCCGAGGTGCTGTTCCCCGCGGTGGGGCACGGCGCGATCGCGGTGGAGACGCTGGCCGGAGAAGCGGGCGCGGCGGGCGCGCCGCGGATCGCGATCCTGCACGCGACCGCCGGAAGCGGGCATAAGCGCGCGGCCGAGGCGCTGGCCGCCGCGATCAGCCGGCTCCGGCCCGGAGCGCTGGTGCGCGAGATGGACACCCTGGTGTTCGCGTCGCGCCTCTATCGCGACACCTACGCGGCTTCGTACAACGCGATGGCCGCGCGCGCCCCGCGCCTGTGGGGCGCGCTCTACCGTTCGTGGGCGGCGGCCCCGGTCAACCGCAGCACCGCTCCGGTGCGGCTCGCGATGGACCGCCTCAACCTCAGACGCCTGGTGCGCGTCCTCGAGCGCGAAGGACCGGACGCGGTCGTGTGCACGCATTTTCTCCCGGTCGAAGCGCTCTCGCCGCGGCGCGGCGGCGGCCGGCTGCGCGTTCCGCTCTACTGCGTCATCACCGATTTCACGGCGCATCCGTTCTGGGCGTTCCCGCACGTCGACCGCTACTTCGTCGCGAGCGAGCGCGTCGCGCAGGAGCTGGCCGGCCACGGCGTCGCACGCGATCGCATCGACGTCACCGGCATCCCGGTGGATCCGAAGTTCGATCAGACCATCGGACGCGACGAGGCGCGTGCGCGGCTCGCGATCGACGCCCGCCGCCCGGCCGTGTTGATCATGGGCGGCGGCGGCGGCATCGGTCCGCTCGCCGAGGTCGCGGAGCGGCTCGCGGCGCTCGCGCTCGAGCCGCTGGTGATCGTGGTGTGCGGGCTCAACGCGCGGCTCAAGTCCGAGATCGAGACGCTCCCGGCCGCGCGGGCGGGACACGTGCGCGCCCTCGGCTACACCCACGACGTGAACCTGCTGCTCGAGGCGTGTGACGTGGTGGTGAGCAAGGCGGGTGGCCTCACCTGCTCCGAGGCGCTCATCAAGCGCACTCCGCTCGTCATCTTCCGCCCCACGCCGGGGCAGGAGGAGCGCAACGCCGAGTACCTCGAGGCGGGCGGGGCGGCCATTCACGCGGACGACGTGCACGCCGTCGAGAGCGCGGTGGGGCGCTGGCTCGCGGACGCCGAGGCGCGGGAGCGCGTGCGCGAGGGCGCCGCGCGCCTTGCCACGCCCCACGCCGCCGAAACCATCGCGCGGCGCGTGCTGGCCGAGATCGGGCTGGCGGAGCGGCGCAGCGCCTGAGGCCGGCGGCGGCGATCCGCACGAGGCGGCCGGCCCGCATTCTTTCTTCTTGCGTCGAGCGTCGCGCCCGGTTATATTTCGGTTGTTCCCGAATTACCGAAGGAGGCCCGCTTGTCCGTCAATGCCGTGTTCCGCGCGCTCGGCGATCCCACGCGGCGCGAGATCCTGAAGCTCCTGCGCCGGCGCGACCTGAGCGCCGGCGAGATCGCCGATCGCTTCCCGCTCGCGAAGTCCACGCTGTCGGGGCACTTCAACGTGCTGCGCCACGCGGGCCTCATCGTTTCCGAGCGCAAGGGTACGAGCATCGTCTACAGCCTCAACCTCTCCTCGTTCGAGGACGCGGTGTCCGCGGTGATGGAGCTGCTCCACACCGGCGACCCCGTGAAGAAGGAGCGCTCCCGATGAAATTCCGCTGGCGCAGCGAATGGCCGCACCTCCTGCTGCTCGTTGGCATGTTCGCGCTGGCCGCCGCGGCCTGGAACAGCGCGCCCGCGAGGATTCCCGTGCACTGGGGCTTCTCCGCACGGCCCGACCGTTTCGGCGGCCGGGTCGAGGGCCTGCTGGGGCTGCCGCTCGAGACGCTGGGGCTCTACCTGCTCACGCTGTTTCTACCCCGCATCGATCCGGGCCGCGCGAACTACGCGGCGTTCGGGAGCGCATACGCCACGATCCGGCTCGCGCTGGTCGCGTTCCTGGCGGCGTTGTACGGCATGATGCACCTGCGGATGCGCGGATCTCAGATCGCGGCCGAGACCCTCATGCCGCTCGCGATCGGCGCGGTGCTGGTGGTCATCGGCAACCTGCTGCCCAAGCTGCGGCCGAACTGGTTCGTGGGCATCCGCACGCCCTGGACGCTTTCGAGCAAGCTCGCGTGGACGCACACCCATCGCGCCGGGGGATGGCTGTGCATCACGGTCGGCGTGCTGATGATGATCACGACGCTGGTGCGAACGGAGTGGGCGATCGTCGGGCCCGCGGTCGCGGGCGGCGTCGCCGTGCTGGGGCTCGTGGTCTACTCGTACGTCCTGTGGCGCCGCGATCCCGACAAGACCCCGCCCGCCGGCACGCTCCCGGCGGACGAGGCGTGAGCCAGTATCCGCCCGGGTCGCCCGGGCGCCGCGCTCAGCGCCGCGCTCGACACACCGCGGCGAACGCCTCCAGGTCGTCGTAGCGCTCGCGCCAGGTGGTGTACATCACGCCGATCACCCCCGGCACGCCGCGCGCGGCGGTGAGCCAGCCGCGCATCTCCTCCGGGCGCCCGTCGTAGTAGCCGGCCAGGATCTGGCGGTGCCCGCGCCCCGCGAAGAAACGCAGCGACTCGCGGGCGTGGGGCGCGTTCCAGTTCACGATCACAACGCTCGAGTCGAGACCCTCCCACGATCCGGCGAGATCGCCGTTCACCAGGTAGTAGTCCTTCACCGCGTTCTGGGCGGGGTCGAACATGTCGCCCCACGCGTAGACGGTCGAGCCCTTCAACAACTTCAGGCAGGTGCGCACGTGATCCGCGAGCAGCGCCCCCGGCGTCTGGCCGCGCGCCGCGCACGAAGCGTCCCAGCCCATCGCGCGGATCTCGTCGTGCATCATGAGCAGGCCGCGCGCCCCCCACGCCGCGCGCACCCGGGCGGCTTCGTCCGCGAGCAGCGGGACGATCGCGCTGTCGGCGACGCAGCACGCGACCTGCCCGTCGTTCACGATCGCGGCCTGATACCAAGAAACCCGCATCGGGGTGCCGTCCGGCAGCGAGGTTCGGATCGGCGGGGGCTCGTGCCACGCTTCGTAGTAACCGCGCGCCGGGGTCACGCCGAGCTTCGGATCGCGGATCGGCTCGTAGTCGCGGCCCTCGACCCGCCCCGCGACCACGCACGGCGCGCCCGGGCGCCGGAGGATGTTCACCGGCCCGGCCTCCTCGATGCGCCAGTCCCTCCATTCGAGCGTGCCCCGCGCCGCCTCCCATGCGCCGAACCAGATCTCGACGGCGTCGTGGTCGAGCGAGTTGAACACCACGTCGTGTGTCGTCCAGTCCTGGGTGCGCGTGACGCCGAGCGATTTCATGAAATGAATCGCGCGCCCGTTCGCGACCACCTCCACCCGCGGCCGGCCCGAGTAATCGCGGGTCCGCACGCGCACCGCGAGGTGGTAGCAGCGGAACGGCGCGACGCGCAGGCCGAACATGAAGCGCGCGCGCGCCGCGTCGCCGCTCGTGCGCGCGACGCCGTCCACGATCACGAGGCCGGGATCGACCCGGTCGGGACGCGCCCCGAGCCGCACCTCGGGCGTGGCCCTGAGCCGCGCGACTCCGTGCTCGGCCACGAACCGCGCATCGCGCACGGGCAGGCCTTCCGCGAGGTCGGGGGCCAGCGCCAGCATGCTGTTGGAGCGCCCGACCTGGAACACGCCGGGAACGATCTCGAGCCCGAGCGATTCGCCGAGCGCGCGCGCCCGCGCGAGGTTCGCGAGGTAGCGTGCGTCCATCTCGCCGAGTCGCGCGAACTTCGTGTCGGCGAGCATGACGTGCCGGTAGCCGGCGGCCGCCGCGCGGCGCCACACGGTTTCGAGCCGTGAGGCCGCCGCGTCGTCCGCGAAGTTGACCCCGTACCAGAGCCACAGGTCGAGCGGGGGCTCCGGCCGCCGCTGCGCGTTTCCGCAACCCGCGGTCAGCGCCAGCGCGGCGGCCGCGAGCCACCCGATGCGTCCACGCCTCATGGTCGTTCCCCCTGGTCGTGCCCGGCCGTCGAATGCGTTCGAAGCGCCAGCTTGCCCGCGGCATTCTACTCGCGCGCCGCGCGCCGCGCGCCGCGGGTCTTGACCGCCCGCGCGCGCGGGCCGTAGGCTTCGTCCTCCGCGATCGTCCCGCCGCGCCGAGCCGCGCGCGAGGCGTTTCCATCGCGCCGCGCACCCACCGGGAGCCCATGACCTCGAGGCCTCTGACCGCCGACCTCATCCGCCGCACGCTGCGCGGCGAGCGCGTGGCGCTCGCGCGCGCGATCTCGCGCGTCGAGAACGAGGCGGGCGGCTCCGTCGAGATCCTGGACGCCTGCTTCGGGCGGACCGGGCGCGCGTTTCGCCTCGGCATCACCGGGCCGCCGGGCGCGGGGAAGAGCACGCTGGTGACGCGCCTCGCCCTGGCCTATCGCACGCGCGGCGAGACCGTGGCGGTGGTGGCGGTCGATCCGACCAGCCCCTTCAGCGGCGGCGCGCTGCTCGGCGATCGCGTGCGCATGGGCGAGCTGGCGGGGGATCCCGGCGTGTTCATCCGCTCGATGGCGACGCGCGGCAGCATGGGCGGGCTGGCGGTTCACACCGCGCAGGTGTGCGACGTGCTCGACGCCGCCGGCTTCACGCGCATTCTCATCGAGACCGTGGGCGTCGGGCAGAGCGAGCTCGAGGTCGCGCAGACCGCCGACTCGACCGCCGTGGTGCTGGTGCCCGAATCGGGCGACGGCATCCAGGCGATGAAGGCGGGGCTCATGGAGATCGGCGACCTGTTCATCATCAACAAGGCCGATCGCGAGGGCGCCGAGCGCGCGGCGTTCGCCGTGCAGTCCGCGCTCGAGCTGCGCGCAGCGCACGGCGGATGGAGCCCCCCGGTGCTGCTCACCATCGCCTCCCAGGGCGAGGGCGTCGGGGAGGCGCTCGAGCGGTTCGAGGAGCACGTCGCATGGCTGAAGGCGCGGGGCGGGCTCGAGCACCGCCGACGCCGGCGGCTCGAGCAGCGGCTCGAGGGGCTGCTGCGCGAACAGATGTGGGGCGAGTTCCGCGCGCGGGTTCCGGCCGCCTCGTGGAGCGCGAGCGTCGACGCGCTCGCCACGCGACGGCTCACGCCGCATCAGGCCGCCGCCCGGCTCGCGGCGCTCGGGGCGGTGGTCACGCCGGAGGCCTGAGCCTCGTATCGGCGGCGCCGCGGGGCGAACCGTCCCAAGGCGGAAAGGAATTCATGAACGACCGGCAAGCGAAGGAAACCGCCACCCTCGCGGGTGGATGCTTCTGGTGTCTCGAGGCGGTGTTCACAGAGCTGCGCGGCGTCGAGCGCGTGGTCTCGGGCTTCGCGGGGGGAGCCCCCGATGCGACGTCGTACCAGGAGGTCTGCTCGGGAACGACCGGACACGCCGAGGTGGTGCAGGTCACGTTCGATCCGGCCGAGATCTCGTTCCGCGACCTGCTCGACGTGTTCTTCACCATTCACGATCCCACGACGCCCGACCGGCAGGGCGGCGACGTCGGGACCCAGTACCGCTCCGCGATCTTCTTCCACTCGGCCGCGCAGAAGCGCGTCGCCGAGGAGGTGATGGCCGAGCTTTCGCGCGAGGGGCGTTGGAGCGCCCCGCTCGTCACGCAGCTCGTGCCGCTCGAGAAATTCTTCCCGGCGGAGGACTACCACCAGCAGTATTTCGCGCGGAATCCGTACCAGCCGTACTGCCAGGCCGTGATCGCGCCCAAGGTCGCGAAGGCGCGCAAGCACCACTTCGAGCGGCTGAGGCGGTAGCCCGGCGGAGAGGCGGCGGTCCGCCGGCGCGCGCCCCGCGCATGCCGCCCGCCTCCCGTTCTTGACCCGACTTCGCGCGCCGCCTTACTCTCGTTCGGTTGCGAAGTCCGCGCGGGCCGCGCGCGGCGAGGATTCGGGCGAGGAGAGACCCCATGGCGATGCGAACCCCACGAACGGCCGGCCCTCGCCACCGCGGAGCCGCCCGCCCCGCCGCGCCGGCACGCGAGGACGGGCCATCCTTCGCGGCGCAGCGCACGGCATGGACCCAGCGCTTCGCGCAGGCGAAGGAGCGAGCGGACCTCTACCCCTTCACGATCTCGGGCGTCCCCATCAAGCCGCTCTACACCGCCGCCGATCTCGAGGGCATCGATCCCGCGCGCGACCTCTCGTTCCCCGGCGAGTATCCATACACGCGCGGCATCCATCCCACGATGTATCGCGGGCGCATGTACACCATGCGTCAGTTCTCGGGGTTCGCCGGGCCGCGCGAGTCGAACGAGCGCTACCACCGGTTGTTCGCGCAGGGGCAGACCGGGCTTTCGATCGCCTTCGACAATCCCACCATCATGGGGTACGACAGCGATCATCCGAAGGCGCACGGCGAGGTGGGCAAGTGCGGGGTGGCGGTGGACAGCCTGCGCGACATGGAGATCCTGCTCGACGGGATCGATCCCGGCGCGATCTCGACCTCGATGACCATCAACGGCCCGGCGGCGACGCTGTTCGCCTTCTACCTCGCGAACGCCGAGAAGCGCGGGGTGCCGTTCTCGAGGCTGCGCGGAACGCTCCAGAACGACATTCTCAAGGAGTACATCGCGCAGAAGTGCTGGTGCTTCCCGCCGCGTCCTTCGCTGCGGATCATCGTGGACTTGATCGAGTTCGCGACCAAGCGGATCCCGCAGTGGAACACCATCTCGGTCTCGGGCTACCACATCCGCGAGGCCGGCTCGACGGCGGTGCAGGAGTTGGCCTTCACGCT
>JBGPFC010000005.1:0-164957 GCA_041483195.1 Candidatus Eiseniibacteriota bacterium | reverse complement strand
GGAAGCCACTCCTCGATGGAGGGCGGCAACAGCAACTGCTGATCGGGCTGGTACGGGCGGAAGGTCTTCATGTCCGCATCTTCCACACCGTCACCAGTCCACGCCAGAACTTTGACGAATACTCGGACAGGCTCCTAGCGATCGCGCGCGACTTTCTCCAACCGGTGCTGACAGTAGCGCCCCAGCAGACGCATGGCCCGGTCGGCGGAGCGGAAGGTGGGGATCCCGCCGTCCTCGAGCGCCTGCGCCATCGGGTCGTAGAGCCGGCCGGCGTCCACGACCATCACCCAGGGCTTGGGTGTTTCCCGCCTGAGGCGCAGCAGCCGCGCGACGATCCCGTCTTCGCGGCGCAGGTCTTCGCGATGCCCGGGACCGGCGGCCAGGGTGGTAAGGGCGGGCGTGAGCGGCACGCATCCCACCAGGCCCACGTCCACTCGCGGATCCTCGAGTATCGCCCGTACGGCAGCTGCGTAATCCTCGTCGCCGAGGATCGGGGTGAGATCGATGGGGTTTCGCACCGGGACGATCTCGGCGAGCCGCGCGCGTGCGAGGATGGCTCCCAGCTTTTCGCGGGTCGCGGCGGTCCAGTCCGCGAGCCGGAACGGGCCCAGCGAGTCGCCGATCGCGACGCATTCGTACCCCGCGTTGGAGAGCGCCCCGATGGACAGCCCGCGCAGCTCGCTCCCGCGCAGCATGATGAAGAGCCGCACCAGGTCCTCGAAATCTTCGAGCGACCCGGCCACCACGGCTCCGGCCGCCGCGGCGAGCCGGCGGGTCACGAGGTAGTCCCCCGCCACGGCGGCGGTGTGGCTCGCCGCGGCGTCGGCGCCGGCGGGCGTGCGACCCGCGCGATAGAGGATCACGGTCCGACCGCTGCGCACGATCTTCTCGGTCGCGCGCAGGAAGCGCGCGCCGTCGAGCGGGCGGAAACCTTCCAGGTAGACGGCGAATACCTCGATCGCCGGGTCGTCCCTCAGGTGCTCGAGGTAGTCGGCCACGGTCAGGTCCATCTGGTTCCCCATGGTGATGAGGTAGCGGGGGTTGATCCCCGCGAGCTTGCTCGTCCTGGAAACGGCGAACGCGCCGCTCGCCGTGAGCAGGGCGAGTGGGCAATGCGCTTCGCCCGGCGCGGGGAGCTTGTGCCCGGGGATGAACAGCGTGTCGTAGCGCCCCGGGACCGAGCGAATGCCGAGACAGTTGCCGCCGTTCACCACCGGCCCCCGCCAGGCCGCGACGCGGGATTGCCGCAGCGCGTCGTGCATCCGGGAGACATGCGACTCCATTCCCTGTCGTTCCTCGAGGCCGCTCGCGATCAGCACCACGCTTTCCGCCCACCCGTTCTGGGCGATCTCGGCGGTCATCTCGGCCGCCTGCGGGGCGGGGACGCTCAACACCAGCAGATCCACGCGGCCGGGGAGTTCGGCGAGCGAGGGAACGCACCGGCAGCCTTCGAGACGCTCGAGGCCGGGCTTCACGACCGTGACGCTCTCGGGCGGGAAGCCGCGCGCCAGGATGTTTTGCAGGATCACGCGGCCGGGGTTCATCCGCTCGGAAGCCCCCACGACCGCGATCGAGCGCGGCGCGAGGAGGTTCGCGATCTTCCTCAGCGGCCGCCCGGGCGCGGCGTGCTCCGGTACCCGCGTGAGCCGGAGCAGCGCATCGAGCGCCACCAGCCGGCCGCCGGTCACCACCAGCGGATTCACCTCCAGCTCCGCGATCGGCTCGGGCACGAACTCCCGGGCGAGCGCGAGGAACCGCTCGACGACGGCAGCGAAGGCGGCGGCCGAAATCGCGGGCGATCGTCCCCGCTGCGGCTCGCTCGCGAGCCGGACCGCGCCCAGCCCGGCGATCGCGCGCGCGCCAACGTCGGGGTCGGAGAGCGCGACGGCGGTGACCGCGATGGACTCTTCTTCGCGAAGCGCGTGCGCGAGGAACTCGGCGTGGATCCCACCCGGCCCGAGGGTCACGACCGGGCCGAACTCCCGGCTCCAGCGCAGGCCGAGGAGGAACTCGTGGCCGAGCCCCTGTTCGTGCGGAACGAACTCGCAGAGCAAGAGGCCGGCAGTCGGCCGCGACGCGAAGCGGCGCTCCAGCTCGCGCGCTCCGGCGACGATCGCGTCCAGCCGGTTCTCGAGAATCAGCACGCCGCCGGCCTCGGTCTTGTGAGCCAGACCGGGCGAGAGGATCTTGAGGACCACCTGGGATCCTGTGAATGGGGGGGAAGGAAGACGAGCGGCCGAGGCCGCATCGCGCAACTCGATACGCCGCGGCGTGGCGATGCCGATCGCATCGAGCAGCGCCATCGCCTCGGTCTCGAGCACCAGACCTTGAGCGCGGCCGCGGGCCGAGCGGAGGACCCGCGCGGCGGCGACGAGGTCCGACGCGGGTGGGGCGCTGACCGGATGCGCCTCGGCCGGCCCGGGCGCGGTCACGCTCATCGGCTGGCCGCCTCGCCCGCGTGGTCGACCGCCGCACGGCCGGACAGAAACGCCGCACGGTTGACCGCGAGCGCGTGCGATCCCTTGCGGGCGAAGGTCTCGGCCACCGCGGACTCCACGCTCACGCCCTTCAGGGGCAGCAGATGCGCCGCGGCTCCTACCATGACGGAGTTCATGGCGAGTGGGTCGCCGGCCTCGGTCGCCAGCTTCTCGGCGTCGATGACGATCGCGCGGGGCAGGCGACGGATGCGTTCCAGAACGTCGGCCACCGCCGGGTAATCCGGGATGTTCAGCAGCGGAGTGGACGCCGTCACCAGCGTACCGGTGGGCGAGAGGTACTCGAGGTGGCGCAGGCTCTCCAACGGCTCCATGCCGAGGATGAGGTTCGCGGTGCCGAGCGAGATCAGGTCGCTCTCGATCGGCAGATCCGAGAGCCGCAGGTGCGAGTGCACCGCCCCGCCGCGCTGCGCCATCCCGTGGACCTCGGAGAGCTTGGCGAACAGACCTTCGGCCCCCGCGGCGTTGCCGATGATCGCCGCCATCGAGAGCACGCCCTGCCCGCCCACACCCGCCAGAATGAGATCGTACTTCACGGCGCCACCTCCGCCGGCGATGCGTCAGTTGGGATCGACCACTCGTCAACGATCTCGCGCGGCCCCGGCGTGTCTTCAGCAGGGGCGGGCGTCTCCGCCGCGGACGAGTCGCCTCGCGACCGGCGGCGGACGATCTCCTTGCACTCACGGGCCGCGATCACCACCGAGAGTCCGCGATGCGCGATCTCGCGCCGCAGCACCTCCGCGTTCGCCGCCACCCGTCGCGGATGCGGGTCGACCACGTGGCAGTGTTCGCGGGCGACACCCAGCCCGAGCACGATCGCATGCAGGCGCTCGGATGGGACGATCGGATCCTGGGCCCCGGTCATCGCCACGGCGCTGTTGTCCAGAATGAGCACCGTCATGTCGGCGTCGGCCGCCACCGCGTCCATGAGCGGCGTGACCCCCGAGTGGAGGAACGTGCTGTCGCCGATCACGGCGATCACGGGATGCACACCGGCCTCGGCGGCTCCGCGGGCCATGCCGATCGAGGCGCCCATGCACACGCACGACTCGATCGCCGAGAAGGGGGGGAGCGCGCCGAGCGTGTAGCAGCCGATATCCGCCGTGACCATCGGGGCGAGCTCGTTCCGCAGGGCTTCTTTGAGGGCGCGATAGGCGTGGCCGTGCGGGCAGCCCGAGCAGAGCTGCGGCGGGCGGGCGGGCGCGGCGAAACCATCGGGCTCGAGTCTCGGGCGCGCGGCCAACCCCAGAGCCGCGCGTACCACGTCGGGCGAAAGCTCTCCGCTCTCCGGCACCTCGCCGCTCATGCGCCCCGCGACCGCATGCGTTGCGGGCAGCAGCCCGCGCAGCTGCCGCTCGATGAACGGATATCCGTCCTCGAGCACCAGCACCCGCTCCACGTGAGCCACCAGCCGCCGCACCAGCGCGAGCGGCAGCGGGTACGTGCCGATGTGGAGATGCGATGGCTGCCATCCCAGGTCGGGCAGGATCTCGCGGTAGTAGTTCCTCGCGATCCCGGCCGTGATCACCCCGAGCTCGCGCCGCTCCGAGTCGAGGGTCAGCGGATTGTGCGGCGATTCCTCCGACCAGGCCAGCATCGCGGGCTGGCGGCCGAGCAATTCCCGCCACTGCCGGCGCGCGTTTCCCGGGAGCAGGATCCACGAGCTGCGCACCGGCGCCCGGCTGAGCCCGTTCTCGCCGTGCGGAATCCCCAGCTCGATCGCGGTGCGGCTGTGTGCGAGGCGCGTCACCAGGCGGAGCATCACCGGAACGCGGAAGTGCTCGGACAGATCGAACGCCTCGCGCGTCATGTCGTAGGCCTCCTGCTGAGTGGCAGGCTCGAGGCAGATCACGCGCGCGAAGTCGGCATAGAACCGGCTGTCCTGCTCGTTCTGCGAGCTGTGCATGCCGGGATCGTCGGCCACCGCCAGCACCAGGCCGCCGTGAGGAGCCACCAGCGCGGAATTCACGAACGCGTCAGCCGCGACGTTGAGCCCGACGTGCTTCATGCTCACGAGCGCGCGCCGGCCGGCGAAGCAGGTGCCGAGCGCGGCCTCGTACGCCGTCTTCTCGTTGGCGCACCACGCCGCATGCGGGCGGCGATGCGCCTTCTCGTGTTCGATCAGGAACTCGAGGATCTCGGTGGCGGGAGTGCCGGGGTAGGCGTAAGCGGACGACACGCCGGCGTGCACGGCACCCAGGGCGACGGCCTCGTCGCCCAGCAAGACTCTCCGGGCCATGGCGCCTCCTTCAAAGCCGAAACGCTGCGGCCAAGCAGGGGCGCAAACGCCCCAGGATGACGACCGGGGGGCCCGACGACTGCGAACGAAGAACTGCACGAGCCGTGCCGCCCCCGACGATCCGCCCGATCGCGATGCGAGCCTGCAAGCACTCGCAACTCAGGCATTTGGAGACGCCCCCTCTGGTGCCATGCTTTCGCAAAGTGTCGGAACCTGACAGACCGTCGCGACATGACTGCCGGATCTAGATGTGAGAGCGGGCTCGACCCGGAGTCAGGCGGGAGACGCCGCGCCTCCAACCCTGCGGTGCCGTTGCAGATTCGGCCGCTGGGATCCCCTGGGATCCCCGACGCGCGGATTGGAGCGGTCGATGCAGAGACAACGCGGCGATCGCTTCGCGCATCCGTCGGACCGCGCGGGTCCGTCCCATCGGACGGCACCACGGGCGGCGAGTTCGATGGAGAGCCGGCGGGGAATCGCGCGCGGCGGCGCGACGCGGATCGATGGAGACGAACTGCCATGACTTCTTCGACTGTGAAGGAAGCGCTCGACTATCACCGGCAGGGCCGGCCTGGGAAGATCGAGGTCGTGAGCACCAAGCCCTGCGTCACGCAGAAGGACCTCTCGCTCGCATACACGCCGGGGGTTGCAGAACCCTGCCGCGCGATCGCACAGGATCCCGAGCGAGCCTACGACTACACGACGAAAGGGAATCTCGTCGCCGTGGTCTCGAACGGCACCGCGGTGCTCGGCCTGGGAGCGATCGGGGCGCTGGCCGGGAAGCCCGTGATGGAAGGCAAGGGCGTCCTCTTCAAGCGATTCGCGGACGTGGATGTGTTCGACCTCGAGCTCGACACCACGGATCCGGATGAAATCGTCCAGGTCTGCCGGCTGCTCGAGCCGACCTTCGGGGGCATCAACCTCGAGGACATCAAGGCTCCCGAGTGCTTCTACATCGAAGAGAAGCTCCAGTCCCTGGTGTCGATTCCCGTGTTCCACGACGACCAGCACGGCACCGCCATCATCACCGCGGCGGCTCTGCTCAACGCCCTCGAGATCGTCGGCAAGGCCATCGACAAGATCCGACTGGTCATCGTCGGCGCCGGCGCGGCCGGGATCGCCTCGGCGAAGCTCTTCACGCGGCTCGGCGTGCGCCGCGAACAAATGGTGCTGTGCGATCGGCAGGGGGTGATCTACCGGGGCCGGACCGAAGACATGAACCCCTACAAGGCGGAGTTCGCTTCGGACACCTCCGCGCGCTCGCTCGCCGATGCGCTGCGCGGCGCCGACGTGCTGCTCGGGCTCTCGTCCGCGAACCTGGTGACGGCGGAGATGGTGCGTTCCATGGCGAATCGGCCGGTCATCTTCGCGTGCGCCAACCCGGACCCCGAGATTTCGTATCCGGAGGCCCGCGCCGCCCGGCCGGACGTCATCATCGCCACCGGACGCTCCGACTATCCCAATCAGGTCAACAACGTGCTCGGCTTCCCGTTCCTGTTCCGCGGCGCGCTCGATGTTCGGGCGAGGAAGTTCAACGAGGAGATGAAGCTCGCCGCGGTGCGGGCGCTCGCGGGCCTGGCGAAGGAGAACGTGCCGGACGCCGTGGCGCGCGCCTACGGGGTCGAGACGCTGCATTTCGGGCCGGAGTACCTGATCCCGAAGCCCTTCGATCCGCGCGTGCTCCTGTGGGTGGCGCCCGCCGTGGCCAAGGCCGCGATGGACTCCGGCGTGGCGCGGCTCACGTTGAACCTCGACGAATACCGAGAGCAGCTCGAGGTGCGGCTCGGCAAGTCGCGCGAGATCGCGCGCGCGCTCATCCAGAAGGCAAAGCGGGGGCCGCGGCGGATCGTGTTCCCCGAGGGAAACCATCCGCGGGTGCAGCGGGTGGCCCAGCATCTGGTCGAAGAGGGGATGGCCCGGCCCATTCTGCTCGGGGACCCGCAGGAGATCGAGCGGACGGCCCGTCACTTCGAGATCTCGCTCGAGGGAATCGAAATCCTTTGCCCCTCGGATCACGCGAGGCGCGAGGCCTATGTCGAGGAGCTCCACCGGCTGCGGCAACGCAAGGGCGTCACGCGCAGGGACGCGGAGTCGCTGGTGCGGGACCCCAATTACTTCGGCACCCTGATGGTTCACATGGGCGACGCCGACGGCCTGGTCTCGGGAGTGACCCAGCACTACCCGGACACCATTCGGCCCGCCCTTCAAATCATCGGGCTTCGCCCCGGATTGACCCGCACGTGCGGCGTCTACTGCGTCATCGCCCAGAAGAAGTGCTACTTCTTCGCCGACACGACGGTCAACATCCAGCCCACCGCGCCGGAGCTGGCGGAGATCGCGATCCTGGCGGCGGGCGTGGCTCGCGAATTCGGTTTCACCCCGCGGATCGCGATGCTCTCCTTCTCGAGCTTCGGATCGGTGCGACACCCGGTGGTCGAGATCGTCCGTCAGGCCACCGAGATCGTGCGGACGCGTGCGCCGCACCTGACGATCGAGGGCGAGATGCAGCTCGAGCCCGCGATCGACCCGGAGCTGGCGCGTCAGCACTTCCCGTTCAGCCGCATCCGGGGCGACGCGAACGTGCTGATCTTCCCCGACCTGCATTCGGGAAACCTGGCCTACAAGCTGATGCAACGGCTGGGGGGCGCCGAGACCATCGGCCCGATCCTGACCGGGCTCGCGAAGCCGGTTCACGTCGTGGGACCCACATCCGACGACAACGAGATCATCAACATGAGCGCGATCGCCGTGGTCGAGGCCCAACTCAGGGAGAGCGAGCCGACGCCGGCGCGCCTGATCGAGGAGTTGGTCTGACATGGACATCGGCATCTTGAAGGAAACCTACGTCGGCGAGGCCCGGGCGCCGCTCATCCCGCTCGCCGTCGGCGAGCTGGTGCGGCAGGGGAACCGCGTCGTCATCCAGTCGGACGCCGGCGCGGCGTCGGGCTTCGACGATCAGTCGTATCGCGAGGCCGGGGCGACCGTGATGTACTCGGCCGACGAGGTGTTCGGGCGCTCCTCGATCATCCTCAAGGTGTATCCACCGTCGGATGAGGAATACCAGAAGCTCGAGGAGGGACGCGTGCTCATGTCGTTCCTCCAGCTTTCTCACGCGACCCGCCGCCACCTCGAGCTGCTCCTCCGGCGCCGGATCACCGCCATCGGGTTCGAGTCGATCGAGGAGTCCGATGGCGACCGGCCGGTGCTGACCACCATGAGCGAGATCGCGGGCAAGCTCGTGATCCCGATCGCGGCTCACTATCTGCAGTCGCGACAGGGCGGGAACGGCACGCTGCTCGAGGGCATCCCGGGAGTGCCGCCCGGCGTCGTGGTGATCCTGGGGGCCGGCGTGGTGGGAACCCACGCCGCACTCAAGGCCGCCGCACTCGGTGCGCACGTGATCGCGCTCGACCGGGACGTCGCGCGCCTTCGGAAGCTCGACGAGCGCGGCGGCGGGCGGATCGTCACAGCCACCGCGAGCCCCTACAACATCAGCCGGTTCGTGCCGATCGCGGACGTGTTGATCGGGGCGGTCCTGATGCGGATGGAGGCCACGCCTCACGTGCTCGACGAGGAGCTGATCCGCAGAATGAGGCCGCGGTCCGTATTCCTGGATGTCTCCATCGACCAGGGCGGCTGCTCCACGACCTCCCGGCCGACCACCATCATCGATCAGACCTACGTTCGCGAGAACGTCATCCACTTCTGCGTCCCCAACATCCCGGCGCTGGTGCCGCGAACGGCGACCGTCGCGCTCTCCAACATCCTGCTGCCCTACCTCGAAGCGCTGACGCGCGTCGGCCCGGAGAAAGTGCTGCACACCGATCGCACGCTCGGCCGCGGCTTCTACACGCACGACGGCTACTGCGTGAATCGGAAGATCGCGGAGGCGCTCGACCTGCCTTTCCGGGATTCCGAGCGGAGGCCGACCCATGAGTTCGCCGGCTGACGCCGTGGCCGCCGCGCCCGCGGCGGGCGTTGCGAGCCCACCGGTGGCTCCAGCGTTCCACAAGCTGTTCCACCTGAAGCTCGTGTCGGCCGAGGAGGCGCTCCGGGTCGTGAAGTCGGGCGACTCGGTCTACGTGCACCCCGGCTGCGCCGCCCCCCAGCGCTTGCTCGACGCGCTCGTGGCGCGCCGCGAGGGGCTGGAGAACGTCCGCATCATCCATCTCATGTCGCTGGGCCGCGCGGAGTACACAAAGCCCGGCATGGAGCGGCACTTCCGGCACGTCGCCCTCTTCACCGGGAAGAACGTGCGCGACGCGATCAACGAGGGTCGCGCCGACTACGTCCCGATCTTCCTGTCCGAGGTCCCCCGCCTGTTCACTTCCAAGAGGATCCCGCTGGACGTCGCGCTCATCCACGTGTCACCGCCCGACGAGCACGGGTTCTGCAGCTTCGGCGTCGGCGTCGAGTGCACCAAGGCGGCGGCCGAGGCGGCCCGCGTGGTAATCGCCCAGGTCAATCCCAACATGCCACGGGTGCTCGGTGACAACTTCATCCACGTGCGGAATGTAGATTTCTTCGTCGAGGCGGCCGAGCCGCTCGTCGAGCTCCCGCGCGTGAGGATGTCCCCGGAGTTCGAGCAGATCGGGCGAAACGTGGCCTCGCTCATCGAGGATGGCGCCACCCTGCAGCTCGGCATCGGCGGCATCCCGGACGCCGTGCTGAACTACCTCCACGATCGCAAGCACCTCGGGGTGCACAGCGAGATGTTCTCGGACGGCATGGCGGAGCTGGTGGAGCTGGGCGTCGTGACCAACGAGCGGAAGACCCTTCACCCCGGGAAAATCGTCGCCTCGTTCGTGCTGGGCACGAAGCCGCTGTTCCAGTTCATCCACAACAACCCGATCGTGGAGTTCCATCCCAGCGATTACGTGAACGATCCCTTCATCATCTGCCAGAACGACCGGATGGTGGCGGTCAACTCCGCCATCCAGGTGGATCTCACCGGGCAAGTCTGCTCCGACTCGATCGGCGACCTGGTCTACTCGGGGTTCGGCGGGCAGGTGGACTTCATTCGCGGGGCGACGCGGGCCAAGGAGGGGAAGGCCATCATCGCGATCCTCTCGACCGCGAAGGACGCCCAGGTGTCGCGGATCAGCACGTACCTCGACGAGGGTGCGGGCGTTGTGACCTCGCGGGCCGACGTGCACTACGTGGTCACGGAGTTCGGGGTGGCCGACCTCCACGGCAGGACGCTGCGCGAGCGGGCACTCGCGCTCATCGCGATCGCCCATCCGAAGTTTCGCGAGGAGCTGGAACGGGGGGCGAGGGCGAGGAAGTTGATGTGACGGTGCTCTTGAGGCGGACGCGCGGCGCGTGATCAGCCTCGCGTCTGGCGACTAAGCGCTCGACCCGCAACCGGAGCGGGATGACGCGAGACGGCGGCACAGCGCCCTCTCGAATCAGACGCCGGGCGAGTTCGCCAGGCGCTTTGCTGCAAGTCCTAACCCGCAGAGACTGGCATCTTGAGCTGCGCCAGTGTTGGGGCAAAGGTCATTTGAACCCCCCGCAACGCGCTTGCTGTCGCGTTCGAGTAGACTCCAGCGAGAGTTTCCGCCTCGGGTCACGATCAGGGAGGATCGCCTCGATGAGTCGCATTGAACCACGGTCACAGAGTCGTCGCGATTGGCGTGTGCCCGTCCCGATTCTGATTCGGGGGCTCGCTCTCATTTGCCTGACAGCGCTCGTCGTGTCGCCCCACGAGTCGTCGGCTGAGCCGCCCGACTCTGCCGCGACGGAGTTGGCGCCAGAGGCGGGAGAGCGACTGATACAGGCCGCGGCAGATTCGGCGCTCTCGCCATGGCAGCGCAGCTTCATGCTGAGCTTGGTTCGTAGCGGCAAGACGGCTGCATCCAGCTCCGAGGCAGCGGATGGCTGGGCGTCTACTCCTAGGCACGCAACGGATGCCACCGACGGCTCGTGGGTCAAAATCGACCTCAACCCGCTGAGCGGTCATAGCGCGATCTACGACCCGGTCCGCGATCGCATGCTCGTGTTCGGTGGAAACAGCCTCTCTGGGGCCGCCAACGCGGTCTTGGCTCTTTCACTGTCGGGCACGCCGAGATGGACGACTCTGGCACCCAACGGCCCTTCACCGAGCGCGCGCCTCAACCACAGTGCCATCTATGACCCCGTGCGCGATCGCATGATCGTGTTCGGAGGTGATAGCGGTTCCGGGTCCCTCAATGACGTCTGGGTGCTCTCGCTGTCAGGCGCACCGGCTTGGACGGTGATGTTGACTAGCGGGACGCGCCCAAGCGCTCGAGCTGGTCACAGCGCCATCTACGATCCAGTGCGCGACCGCATGATGGTGTTCGGAGGGAACGACGCGAGTGGCTTCCGAAACGATACCTGGGCTCTGTCGCTATCCGACACCGCGACTTGGATGCTGTTGAGGCCGACTGGTACGCCTCCGAGCGGCCGATACCATCACACCGCGAGCTACGACCCGGTCCGCGATCGCATGCTGGTGTTCGCAGGAAGCAGCGGCGGCGGGGTCGCGAGTAATGACGTCTTGTCACTCCTACTGTCGGGCACACCGGCCTGGACCACGTTGGCGCCGAGCGGGACGCCACCGAGCGCTCGTTTCGGCCACAGCGCGATCTACGACGCCGGGAGCGACCGCATGGTCGTGTTCGGAGGCGACGACTTTTCACAAGACTTGAATGACGTATGGGCGTTGTCGATCGCGGATTCGATTGCATGGGTGCCACTGGTCCCCAGCGGCACAACGCCGGCCCCGCGGTCCTACCAGAGCGCGATCTACGATCCACTGCGCGCGCGGATGATCATTTTCGGTGGGTACGGCGGCGGCGTCCGCAATGATGCCTGGGCATTGGCGCTGGGAGCGGCGACCGATTGGACCGTGGTGGCCCCGGGGGGCACGCTGCCCGACGGACGCAATGGCCAGAGCGCGATCTACGATCCCGTGCGCGATCGGATGGTCATCTTCGGGGGAGACTCCGGGTTCTATAACGTGAACGATGTCTGGGCGCTCTCCCTGGCAGGCATGCCGGCATGGACGCAACTAACGCCGAGCGGAACACCGCCGGATGGGCGAAGTTTTCACAGCGCGATCTATGACCCCGTGCGCGATCGCATGATCGTGTTCGGGGGACGGAATGGAAATGACCTACGTGACCTCTGGGCGCTATCGTTCTCGGGCGCTCCCGAATGGACGAGATTGCTGCCGACTGGCGCACTGCCGGCGCCTCGGTGGGGGCAAAGCGCGATCTACGACCCTCTGCGCGACCGCATGGTGATTTTCGCGGGAGCCGGCTACGTTGGCGCCCTCAATGACGTCTGGGCGCTCTCGCTCTCGGGGATGCCGGCATGGACGGCCCTGATGCCGACCGGAGTTCCGCCGGGCGTGCGCTACGGCATCAGCGCAATCTACGACCCAGTACGCGACCAGATGGTGACTTTCGGCGGGTATACCTACACTGGCACTGGCAACGATACGTGGACGCTGTCGTTGTCAGGTACACCCGCGTGGACGATGCTGATACCTGCGGGACCGACCCCAGCAGTGCGCTACGGCTATGACGAGATCTACGATCCGTATCGCGACCGTATCGTCATCTTCGGCGGATCCGGGGCGCTGCTCTACGATGATGTCTGGGAGTTGCCGCTATCGGACCCGCATGCCTGGCTGCCTCTGGCGCCCAGCGGCCCGCCGCCGGGCGCGCGGTACGGGCCCAGCGCGATCTACGACCCGATACGCGGCCACATGGTGATCTTCGGAGGAGGCGGTGGCCCCTACTCGAGATTCAACGATGCATGGGTGCTGTCGCCGGGAGACGTGCTTGATGTGGGCGGTCCGGAGGCGCGGCCTCCCATCAGCGATCTCCGTCCACCCTCGCCCAATCCGTCTCGCGGAACGACCACCCTGAGCTACTCGACCGCGCGGATGGGGTGGGTTCGACTCAGTGTCTATGATGCTGGCGGGCGCCTCTTACGCCGGCTGGTGGATGCAGGGAAACCCGCCGGGACCGAAACAGTGATATGGGATGGAACCGACGAGTCAGGATCGAGGGTAAGGACGGGGTTGTACTTCGTGCTACTGACCGGCCCCGCGATTTGCGAGACGCGCAAGGTAGTTCTGCTGAGGTAGTACGTTCCCGCCGTCGGTCTTTGAACTTGTCTCCCGCGACGATGAGGGCGGTCCGCAATCACGCAATTTCGGCCCGAAGTCTCGATCATCTCTCGCGCCGCACATGAGCATTGGATTGCGCGAGTTGTGCAATCCATTCCGGCTGGCGGGAAGCCGCCAAACCTCAACTCCAGCGTGCCTGCGAGCACGCTGACGTTCGGGGACGCCTCGCCCATGATCTGCGCCGCGCCGCCGACCGAAACCTCGAACGTGCGAGCGTGCCGCGCTCCTGGGCCATGAAACTGGCGGGCCATAAGACCGAGAGCACTTGCCGCCGCTACGCAATCGTCTCCGAGTCCGACCTCGCCGAAGGGGTGCGGCGTCTCGCCACGATGCGGCGCCCCGATTCGCCTTCGCCGCGCAAGGTGGTCCCCCTCCCGGGGAGCGATTCGGCGCCGACTAGCACATTCGCGGCACAATCCGGGGCCTTCGCGCCGGAGGCTGCCGCAGAGGACGCGGCGCAACTGCTTGCAACTGCTTGGTGCCGGAGGAGGGGGTCGAACCCACACGAGGTTTGAGCCTCACGGGAGCCTGAGTCGTCCCGATCGGGCGAGAGCACTGGCCAAGAGCGGGCACAACCGACCACACGTGGCCACCATGGCCGAGAGCGATGTTGCCGCTTCGAGCACATGGAAACGGGTGTTTCTCGGTGGTTCGAGCACAGAAGGAGCACAGTGGCGGTGCGGACCGTCTGGCCCAGCACGTCACCGGTGCAGCGCCTTGGATGGCGGCCCCAACTGGGCAGCGGATTCCTGCTCGACGTCGCTCGCGCTACCTCAGCACCGCCACCCGCGTCACTCGCGTGTTCGTGCCCTGCCGCAGGCACACCAGGTAAAGCCCGGGTGCGAGGTGCTGGCCCTCACGAAGGTCGAGCGCGTGCCGTCCTGCGCCGAACGAGCCCACCTCGCGCGCGGCGATGCGGCGGCCGGCCACGTCGAACAGTTCGAGCGACGCAGCCGCCGGACTCGCGAGTGCGAAGTGCACGGTCAGAGTGCCGCCGCGCGTGGGGTTCGGGCGCACGGGATCGAGCGCGAACGCGAGCGGGGCTTCGCGCGGGACGCTCACCACGTCACCGCCGAGCTGGCCGTTCGCCAGCACGCGCTGGGCGTAAATGTCGGAGTAAGTGGCGCTGCGACGGTCTTCCCAGGTGACGATGGTGCCACCCGAGCCGTCCGCGACGATCGTGGGGTGCAATTGATCGTTCGCCGCGGTGCAGAGGGCGATGCCGTACGCGGGCCACGCCGGGTCCACCGCACCGCTCGCCAGCACGTGCTGGGCGTAGATGTCGAAGTAAGTGGCGCTGCGACGATCTTCCCAGGTGACGATGGCGCCACCCGAGCCGTCCGCGACGATCGTGGGGAGCAACTGATCGATCGCCGCGCTGCAGAGGGCGCGGCCGTCCGCGGGCCACGCCGGGTCCACGGCACCGGTCGCCAGCACGTGCTGAGCGTAGATGTCGTAGTCGCTGCTGCTGCGATAGTCGGACCAGGTGGCGATGGCGCCACCCGTCCCGTCCGCGACGATCGTGGGGTTGTGCTGAGAGTGCGCCGCGGTGCAGAGGGCGCAACCGTCCACGGGCCACACCGGGTCCACCGCACCGTCCGCCAGCACGTGCTGAGCAAAGATATCGGTGTACGTGCCGCCCCGATAGTCTTCCCAGGTGACGATGGCACCGCCCGACCCGTCCGCGACGATCGTGGGGTTGTACTGATCGTTCGCCGCGGTGCAGAGGGCGCGGCCGTCCGCGGGCCACGCGGGGTCCACCGCCCCGCTTGCCAGCACGTGCTGAGCAAAGATATCCCTGTACATGCCGCCCCGATAGTCTTCCCAGGTGACGATGGTACCGCCCGCACCGTCCGCGACGATCGTGGGGTTGAACTGATCGTTCGCCGCGGTGCAGAGGGCGCGGCCATCGGCGGGCCACGCGGGGTCCACGGCCCCGCTCGCCAGCACGTGCTGAGCAAAGATGTCGGAGTACGTGCCGCCGCGGTAGTCGGCCCAGCTGACGATGGCGCCGCCCGAGCCGTCCGCGACGATCGTGGGCTCGTACTGACCGTTCACCGCGGTGCAGAGGGCGCGGCCATCGGCGGGCCATGCCGGGTCCACGGCGCCGCTCGCCAGCACGTGCTGGGCGTAGATGTCGTTGTCCGTGCCGCTGCGAGCGTCGTACCACGTGACGATGGCGCCACCCGAGCCGTCCGCGACGATCGTGGGGTACTGCTGCGCATTCGTCGCGGTGCACAGGGCGCGGCCGTTCGCCGGCCACGCCGGGTCCACCGCACCGCTCGCCAGCACGTGCTGGGCGTAGATGTCGTAGTTCGTGCCGCTACGATAATCGTACCAGGTGACGATCGCCCCGCCCGCGCCGTCCGAGACCATCGTGGGGTTGAACTGATCGTTCGCCGCGGTGCAGAGCGGCACGTTGACGAGCGGGTCGGTGGGCCATGCCGCAGTGGCAGGACGCTGCAGCAGGAGCGCGAGGCCGAGCAAGCCTGCGCACGCGAAGAAGAGAGATCTAGCCTTGTGCATGAGGCGGCCTCCGTGAGGTGTCACGCGCGCCGGCCGAATTGGGCATCCTTTGTCCCCGATTGTCTGACCGGCTCATGCGCGCGACCACAGTGCGCGGGGTTGCAGTCGACGCGGAACACATAGCCCGATGTTGGTGCCGGAGGAGGGGGTCGAACCCTCACGAGGTTTGAGCCTCACGGGATTTTGAGTCCCGCGCGTCTGCCAGTTCCGCCACTCCGGCACGTGCGACCACTCGATGAACTTAACCGATCGGGCGCGTTCTGCAATTCGCCGCGCTCAGAAGCTCATGAGCGCGTAGCCCCTCATCTCGTAGGTCATGAGCACGATGAGGGCGTCGCTGGCCACCCGCACCTCCGGAGCGATCGTCTTGGGATCGATCCCCACGAAGGCCATGTTCTGCCCGCAGACGTACAGCTCGACGCCCTTGCGGCGCAGCTCGGAGAGCACCGCGAGGTTCGGGTTCGCGACGCCGAACTTCGCCCGGTACGCAGAGTCCTCGAGGATCCCATCGATCCCATCGGCGTGGAACACGACGACGAACTTCGCGTTCGCGAGCGGCACGCCGGACTCAACGATCAGGTTGAGTTCCGAACCGGCCATGTTGAGCGCGGGCAGGATCTGCGTCGGCTTCTCCGCGCCCCGCGTCGCGTCGAAGACGGCCTTGAAGGTCTCACTCGGCCGCGGGGTCAACGCCGCGTCGCGAATGGCGAAGAAACCGTCGGCCTGCGGAATGACGGGCGCGCTCGGCTTGCCCCAGTCGTAGGCAT
The DNA here is from genome assembly GCA_041483195.1 of Candidatus Eiseniibacteriota bacterium. Taxonomy (GTDB): domain Bacteria; phylum Eisenbacteria; class RBG-16-71-46; order RBG-16-71-46; family RBG-16-71-46; genus WS-2. Next base: position 148,769 of record JBGPFC010000005.1, on the reverse strand, counting down.
GAGCGGCAGCGGCGAACGCGACGACGGCGGCAAGGGCGATCGGTGCGGCCTTGACCATTTGTCCTCCGAGAGGTGAGGGTGAAGTGGGCACACGAGCGCGCATCTGCCAGTTCCGCTACTGCGGCGACGGGGCGAGGGACCGTAGCAGACGGTCGGAAGCGGCATCAACCGCGACCTCGCCGCGCTACGCCGGGCCGTCACGCTGCGCCCTCAAGCCCCGCCTCCATCGTGCCGATGACAGCGATCACACCCCCGCATGATCTCCTGTGCCGCCGATCGACTGACCGTGGCTCCAGTCTCGAAGGAGGACGAAATGAAGCGTCTGCTCGTGCTTTCCCTGCTCGTGGCCGTCGCGGTCTCGAGCGTCGCGTCGGCCTCCGCGCGCCGCGCCGCGGCGGTGGCGCACCGCGGCCCCGCGAAGACGGTGACCGTGGTGCACCGCGGCCCCGCCAAGGCGGTGGCGGTGGTGCATGGCGGCCACGCGCGCACGGTGGTGGTGGTTCGCCGCGGCTTCCCGATTAGCCGGTCGATGCCGATGGTGGTGGTGCGCCCGGCTCGCACCCGGGTCATGGTGACGCCTGGAGTGTTCCTCGCGCCGGTGCTGTGGATGGCGGCGATCGCGAGTCTGCCGCCGCACGCGCCGATGGTGTGGGAAGACTCGGAGTCGCTCTCGAGGGACGACAACTGGACGGACTTCACGCTCAACGTGAACGACCGCGGCCGGAAGCTCTACCTCGAGATCCAGGGCTGGGCTCAGCTCAACTTCGCAGAGGTGGTGTTCGCCAACGGCGAGACGCAGGTGGTGGACTTCCGCGAGTGCGATCGTGGCGCCGGCACCTACTCGGTGCTCGACTTCAAGGACGGCCGCAAGGTATCGCACGTGCGCATGGTGGCGCGCGCGAGGGCCGACGGCACCAAGCTCGTGCTCAAGATGGCGAAGTAGATCGGCTTTCCAATTTGCGTGCGGCGGCGGGGGGCGAGGCTCCCGCCGCCGTTTCGCGTTCGTCCCCGGGCACGGCTCCTTCGGCCCGTGGCCTCCGCTGCGAACACGCGTGGCGCGCACCACACAGGCTGCACTAAGATGCCCGGCGTCGCTCCCGGCCCTGGCCCGTTCCAATGGAGGATGCTGCGATGAAGCGCGTGCTCATGTGCTGCCTGGTGCTGGTGATGGGTCTCGCGGCGCTGGATCCCGCGATCGCCGCGCGCCGCGTGGTGCGTCGTGGCCCGCGGGGCCGTGCGGTGGTGGTGGTGCGCCGCGGTTGGCCGCTGCGGCGCCCGATGCGCCGGGCGGTGGTGCATCCGGCCCGCGTGGCGATTCGCGTCCAGCCCGGAGTGTTCCTCGCGCCCGTCGTGTTCGCGGGCGTGCTGATCGCCACCGCGCCCGCGCACGAGGTCCTGGCGTGGGAGGACGGCGAGACGATCGCCAGGGCCGACGACTGGAGCGAGTTCACGCTCGACTGCGACAGCCGCGGCACGAAGCTCTGGCTCGAGATCGCGGCGGGCCGCGCGCAGTTCGACTGGGCCGAAGTGGTGTTCGAGAACGGCGAAACCCAGGTCGTGGACTTCGCCGAGAAGACGCAGGGTCCCGGACACTATTCACTCCTCGACTTCAGGGACGGCCACAAGGTGGATCACGTGCGTATGGTGGCGCGCGCCACGACCGGCGAGGCGCGCATCGTTCTCAAGATGGAGAAATAGCGCATGGATGAAAAGCTGATCGCCGCCGCGCGCGCCGCGTTTCCCGCGGGCGCCCCCGCCCTCACGCTCGGCGCGCCGGTGCACAAGGGCGAGTGTCTGCCCGAGCCGCTGGTGCGCGTCGCGCTCGCGATGATGAACCGTCACGGGCTGATCGCCGGCGCGACCGGCACCGGCAAGACGAAGACGCTCCAGCTGCTCGCCGAGCAGCTATCGGCCGCGGGCGTCCCGGTGTTCCTCGCGGACCTGAAGGGCGATCTCTCGGGGCTCGGCGCGGCCGGCGAATCGAGCGATCGCGTGTCGCAGCGCGCGAAGGAGACGGGCTACGCGTGGAAGCCGCTCGCGTGCCCGGTCGAGTTCCTGAGCTTGACCGGCGCGCACGGCGCACAGCTCCGCGCGACGGTCACGAGCTTCGGCCCGCTGCTGCTCTCCAAGGTGCTGGGCCTCAACGAGACGCAATCGAGCGTGCTCTCGCTGGTCTTCAAGTACTGCGACGATCGCAAGCTGCCGCTCATCGACTTCCCCGACCTGCGCGCGGTGCTCCAGCACCTGAGCGGCGATGGCGCGGCGGACCTCAAGGACTACGGCGGCATGTCGAAGGCCACGGTCGGCGTGCTGCTGCGCGAGATGGTCGAGCTGGAGCAACAGGGGGCGCAGGCGTTCTTCGGCGAGCCCGAGTTCGATCTCGGCGATCTCTCGCAGACCGAGCGCGACGGCCGCGGGCTGGTGAGCGTGCTCGAGCTGACCGACGTGCAGGACAAGCCGGCGCTGTTCTCGACGTTCATGATGTGGATGCTGGCGCGTCTCTACCACGAGCTGCCCGAGGTGGGGGACGTCGACAAGCCCAAGCTCGTATTCTTCTTCGACGAGGCGCATCTGCTGTTCGACGGCGCCAGCAAGGCGTTCCTCGCCGAGATCGAGCAGGTGGTGCGGCTGGTCCGCTCGAAGGGAGTCGGCATCTTCTTCGTCACGCAGAGCCCCAGGGACATCCCGCCCGAGATCCTGGGCCAGCTCGGCTGCCGCGTGCAGCACGCGCTGCGCGCGTTCACGCCCGACGACGAGAAGGCGCTGAAGAGCGCGGCGCGCACGTTTCCGCGTACGGAATTCTACGAGGTGGAGTCGGTGCTCACCTCGCTCGGGATCGGCGAGGCGCTGGTCACGGTGCTGTCGCCGAGCGGCGCGCCCACGCCGCCGTTCGTCACGCGCATGGCGCCCCCCGCTTCGCGCATGGGCCCGCTCACGCCCGACGAGCTGAGCCAGCGGCTCGCCTCCTCGGCGCAGGTGAAGGAGTACGCGACAGCGATCGACCGCGAGAGCGCGCGCGAATTGCTGGCCGCGCGCATGGCGCCGGTGGCGGCGGGCGGCGGCGACGACGCGGAGGCCGCCACGCCGGCTCGCGCGAGCCGCGCGGCCGCGAGGCCTCAGCCCACCACGCTCGATCAGGTGCTCAAGTCGCCGCTCACGCGCACCATCGCGGGCGCGGTGACGCGTGGCCTGATGGGGGCGCTGCTGGGATCGCCGCCCCGGCGGCGGCGGCGCCTCTTCTAATGGTGGCGCCGGCGTTTGACGCCGGGTCGAAGGCTGTTGTAAACACGACCGCGCACGTTTCCGTGGGGCTGTAGCTCAGTTGGGAGAGCGCTTGCATGGCATGCAAGAGGTCGACGGTTCGATCCCGTTCAGCTCCACCATTGCTTGATTGAAGTCCGCCAAACGGCCCGCCGGCAACACGCTGGCGGGCCGTTCGCGTGAGGTGCGGCGCGGGACCGAGTCGGTCCGGGGACCGGGGCGGGTCTCAGCTCGGAAGGCTCGCGGGCAGAGCCGGCGCGCGGTCGTCGGGCTCGGCCAGCAGCGAATCGAGCGCGGCGCGCGTGCCCGCCGCGAACCAGTCCACCTCGCCGCTCTGGGCGATCGCGATCCGTCCCGCGGCGTCGATCACGTAGGTGTAAGGGACGCTCGGACACGGGAGCGCGCGCCGCAGCGAACGATCGTGCTCGAGCAGCACGCGCAGCCGCAGGCGCTGCCGCGCGATGTAGCGCGCGACCGATGGGAACGGGTCGAAACAGACCACCACGACCCGCAGCCGATCGAGCGCGGGATCGCGCCGCAGCGAATCGAGCCGCGCGGCCTGGGTCGCGCCGTCGCGCTCCCACGGCGCCCAGTAATGAACGAGCAGCGGGCCGTCGCTCTCGCGCAGCCGGTCCATGCCGACCGGCACCGCCGGCAGCACCACCTCGAAGCTGACGCGCGCGCGCGCCGCGCGCGGGATGAGCGCGAGCGCGCGGGGGCGCTCGCCGGGCCGGCTCACGGTGAAGAGCTGCGAGCGCCACGCGAACAACGCGAGCGCCGCGAGGAGGGCGATGGCGAGCCCCGCGCGCGGCCTCATCGGGCGAGGCGTCGCGCGTTCAGGGGATGGCCGCGGGCGCGGGGGTCGCGGCCACCACGCGCCGCGGGCCGCGCAGCGCGCGGCTCCAGCGCACCAGGCTGTCGATCACGACGACCACCAGCAGGCTCATGACGATCAGCGTGATCACGCATTGCATGCGGGCCGCGATCGGCGCGCGGGCGAACGCCGAGAGCAGCGAGGTCGTGCCGTCCGCCAGCTGCGGACGCAGGTAGTTGATGCGGATGTTGAGCCAGCCGGCGGTGAGCGTGTTCACGCACATGAAGGCGAGCGGGACCAGCGTGCACCACACGTAGCGCGCGCGGCCCATGTTGATCAGCACCGAGGTGCCGATCGCGAGCGCGAACGCCGCGAGCAGCTGATTGCTTACGCCCAGCATCGGCCAGATGGTGCTCACCGTGCCGGTCCACACGAAGTAGCCCCACGCCGCGACCGCGAGCGCGCTGAACACCACCGCGGGCGCGAAGCCCTGCCAGGCGCGCAGCGCGGGGAACGCCATGCCCCCCACCTCCTGGAGCATGTAGCGCGTGACGCGCGTGCCGGCGTCGATCAGCGTCATCACGAACATCGCCTCGAACATGATCGCGAAGTGGTACCAGAACGCCATCAGTCCCTTGAGGTAGGGGAGCGACGAGAAGATCTGCGCCATGCCGACCGCAAGCGACACCGCGCCGCCCGGGCGGCCGGCCAGCGTCTCTCCGACCTGTGACTCGAGCACGTGGAGGTTCTGCACCGCCATGCCGAGCGTCGCGAACACCTCGGGCTTCGAGTTGATCGCGAAGTAGTCGGCAGGATGGAGCGCGCACGCGGCGACCAGCGCGATGACGCCGACGAAGCCCTCGACCACCATCGCGCCGTACGAGATCGGCAGGATGTGACTCTCGCGGTCGATCATCTTGGGGGTGGTGCCGGATGCGATCAGCGAGTGGAACCCCGAGATCGCGCCGCATGCGATGGTGATGAACACGAACGGGAACAACGTGCCAGGGAACACCGGGCCGCCGCCGTGGATGTAGGGCGTGAAGGCCGGCATCTGGAGCCGCGGGTTCACCACGATCACGCCGACCGCGAGCAGCGCGATCGCGCCGATCTTCATGAACGACGAGAGATAGTCGCGCGGCGTGAGCAGCAGCCACACCGGCAGCACCGACGCGATGAAGCCGTAGGCCATGATCGCGAGGCCCACCGTGCGCTCGGGGTGGACGAAAGCCCTGGCGATCGGCGACTGCTGCACCCAGGCGCCGGCCGCCACCGCCACCAGCAGCATCACCACGCCGAACGCGGTGGTGATGCGGATCGAGCCGGGGCGCACGCGATACGACCAGAGCCCCATCGCGAGCGCGATCGGGATGGTGCACGCGATGCTGAACACGCCCCACGCGCTCTGCTTGAGCGAGTTCACCACCACCAACGCCATCGCGGCGAGCGCCACCGTCATGACGAACACGATCGCGATCGCGGTGGCGGTGCCGGTGAGCGGGCTCACCTGCTCGCGCGCGATGTTCGCGAGCGAGCGCCCGCCGCTGCGCACCGAGGCGGTCAGGATCACGAAATCGTGGACGCCGCCCGCCAGCACCGATCCCAGCAGCAGCCAGAGGAAGCCGGGGAAGTATCCGAACTGGGCGGCGAGCACCGGGCCGATCAGGGGACCGGCGCCCGCGATCGCGGCGAAGTGATGGCCGAACAGCACGACCGGATGGGTGGGCACGTAATCGCGCCCGTCGAAGCGGGTGTGGGCGGGGGTGATGCGCAGATCGTCGAGCGTCGCGACCTTCGCGGCCAGGAACGCGCCGTAGGTGCGGTACGCGATGATCGCGACCAGCGCGGAGGTGATGACCAGATAGAGAGCGGGCACGCTCGCTTCCTCCAGGGGCCGACGCCAAGCGGTCGGAAGGGGAGTCTAGCCGCGTGCGCGCGCGCGAAACAAGCGCGGAGAGTGCGAGGTGGGTCGGACTACGCCGCCTCTTCCGCGCCGGCCGGCTCGGCGGGACCCAGCGCGTAGAGATGCATGAACACCGCGACCACCGATGGATCGAACTGCGTGCCGCTCGCCTCCTCGAGGATGCGCATCGCCTGCTCCGGCGTGCGGCCCTTGCGGTAGGCGCGGTCGGTCACGATCGCGTCGTAGGTGTCGGCCACCGCGATGATGCGCGCCCCGAGCGGGATCGCCTCGCCCACGAGTCCCTTGTACCCGGTTCCGTCCCAGCGCTCGTGATGGTAGGCGATCATCGGGATGACGTGCCTCAGGATGCCGCCCATCGAACGCACCATGCGCTCGCCGGTGTCCACGTGGCGGCGCATCTCGTCCATCTCCTCCTCGGTGAGGCCCGCCGCCTTGCGCAGCACCTCGGTGCTGACGTCCACCTTGCCGATGTCGTGGAGGTAGGCGCCGACCCGGATGTCCTCGACGATCGGCTCGGCGAGCCCCATCGCGCGCGCGATCTCGATCGAATAGTCGGCGACCCGCCGCGAGTGGTTCTCGGTGTAGCGATCCACCGAGTCGATGAACTTCGACATGATCTCGAGGATGCCCGAGTAGGCCTGCCGGATCTCGTGAAGCTGCTGCTCCTTCTCCTCGTAGAGGGTGCCGACCACGTAGGAGGTGAGCACCAGGAAGCAGCCCCAGGTGACGAGGTCGAGCCAGCGCATCCAGTTCTCGGGGTCGTTCGCGAGGAACTGGTGCTCGTTCATGAGCGCGATGGTGAACACGATGGCGCACGAGAACAGGGCCGAGTACACGCCCTTGCGCAGGCCCAGCGTGTAGGCGCCGAACACGACCGGCAGGTAGTAGAAGTTGAGGAACGCGCGCTGGTTGATGACGAAGAAGTTGATGACGCCGGTGATCGCGACGATCCCGAGCAGCACCAGCAGGCCGCGGTTCACGCGCCACAGGCGGCTCAACGCGCGGGTCATGCGGCCTTCCGCAACGGAGGCTCGAGGGCGGTGGGCTTGCGGCGCGGCCGGGCGGGCGCGGAGACGTCGTCGCCCGGGCGGCCGTCGCGGGAGGCGGGCGGGCCCGGCTTCGCGTCCTCGCCGCAGAACGGACACCATGCCCAGCCCGGGTTCAGCCGGCGGCGGCAGCTCTCGCAATGCTCGCCAACGAATTCGCCGCAGTTCGGGCAGTACTCGAACTCCTGGGTCAGGATGCTCTTGCACGACGGGCAGAATTTCGCGGCCTGCTCCTCGAGGTAGACCATGCGCGTGACTTCTTCGAGCGTGGTCTTGCCGGCGAGCACCTTCTTCAGGCCGTCCTCGCCGATCGAGCGCATCCCGGCCTCGATCGCCGCCTGCCGGATCGCGGTGTCCGGCGAGTTGCGAACGATCAGGGCGCGAACGGTCTCGTCCACCTCGAGCGCCTCGAAGATGCCGGTGCGGCCGTGGTAGCCGGTCTCGCGGCAGGCCGGGCATCCCCGGCCGCGCGACAGCGTGACCTTTCCGTTCTCGGCGCCCTCGTGTCCGAACCGGTTGAGGCTCGCGGCGCCCGCCTCGTAGGTCTCCTTGCAGCGGGGGCAGAGCGTGCGCACCAGCCGCATGCTCACCACGCCGATGAGCGAGGACGCCACCATGAACGGCTCGAGCCCGAGATCGATGAGGCGCGTCACGGCGCCGGCGGCGTCGTTGGTGTGGACGGTGCTGAGCACGAGGTGCCCGGTCACGGAGGCTCGAAACGCGATCTGCGCGGTCTCCTTGTCGCGGATCTCGCCGATCATGATGACGTCGGGGTCCTGTCGCAGGATGGCGCGCAGCGCGGCGGGGAACGTCTTCTTCGCCTTCTCGTCGACCTGCACCTGATTGATCCCGATCAGCTCGTTCTCGACCGGGTCTTCGACGGTGACGATGTTCTTGGTCTCGTGCTGGATGTGGCGGATCGAGGCGTAGAGCAGCGTCGACTTGCCGGAGCCGGTCGGCCCCGTGACCAGCACGATGCCCTGCGGCCGGTCGAGGTAGCGCTTGAAGCGCGTGTAGTCGTCGTCCTGGAACCCGAGATCGGTGAGCGCGACGGTGGTCGACTTGTGATCGACCACGCGCAGCACCACCTTCTCGCCGTTCGTCACCGGCAGCGTCGAGACGCGCATGTCCACGCGGCGGTCGCTGATCTGGAGCACGAGCCGCCCGTCCTGCGGCAGGCGCTTCTCGGCGATGTCCAGGTTCGATAGCACCTTGATGCGCGAGACGACCGCGCTCTGGGTCCACTTCGGCAGCTTCTGCACCTCGTGCAGCAATCCATCCACGCGGAAGCGCACCATGAGCTCCCGATCCTGGGGCTCGATGTGGATGTCGCTCGCGCGCTCTTCCACCGCGCGGTGCAACAGCCAGTTGGTGAGGCGGACGATCGGGCGGCCCTCGGCCTCCTTGATCAGATCGTCGATCGCGGCGGCATGCTCCTCCTCCACGATCTGGTTCACGACGACCTCGTCTTCGGTCGTGATGATGTTCTGGATGAGCTCGTTCATCGAGCTGTCGATGTGGTAGTAGCGCTCGATGGCCTCGACGATCGCCGAGGGCGCGGCCAGCACCGGCTGGATGAACATGCCGCTGTGAAAGCGCAGGTCCTCGAGCGCTGCGACGTTCAGCGGGTCGGCCATCGCCACCACCAGCGTGGAGCGGCCCTCGATCTCGATCGGGATCGCGACGTACTTCTTCGCCAGCTCTTCCTTCACGTAGGCCAGCACCTGCTCGTCGATGACCACCTGCGCGAGGTCGACCAGCGGGAGCGCGAGCTGATGCTGGAGCAGGCGCAGCAGCGTCTCCTCGGTGATCAATCCCATGTGGAGCAGGGTCGCGCCCAGCAGCTGGCCGGTGCGCTGCTGTTCGACGATCGCCGCGGCGAGATCCTGCGGCGTGATGAGCTTCTCGTCGAGCAGCAGATCGCCCAGTCGCTTGTGATCCCTGGCCATGCTTCGCTCCGAGCGGGTGCGGGAGGTGCAACGAGGTGAATGCGCATCAGGTATCGGCGTACTGAACACCCGCGTTGACGCTTTTTGCGCGCGGCGCAGCGAGTTGCGCGGACGCCGGTCGCCTGCCGCCCCGCAACGATCGGACCCGCGCGAGATCGCGCATTTTGCGCGCGCGCGATGCGTCTTGCATCGCGAAGCCCGCGAATTTGTCGGCCGCGAATGCGGATGCTAGGGTGCGATGAACATGTCAGAACCCACCCTCCCCGACACGCCGATGCCGCACGTGCCGTCGCCCTCGGACATCGCGCTCCGCACGCTCTCCGCGCTCGGCACCTCGTCGTCCGAAGCGGTCGGCGACTCGAGCAGCTTCACCGACCTGCTGCGCGCGGCGAGCCGTCACTGCCGGCGGCTGGTCGACGCGGAGCGCGTGCGGATCTGGGTGGCGCGCCGCGGCGGACGCCGGCTGGTCGGCCGCGAGTTCGCCGGAGACTCGGACCTGGCCGGCACCGAGGTCCGGGTGGCCGGGGGCGAGGGGCTCGCGGGATGGGCGATCGCGCACCAGCAGCCGCTGCGTCTCACCGGCGCCGACCCGCGCCCCGAGTTCTGGGGCGAGACGCCGGCGTTCCACGCAGCGCTCGTGATGCCGCTGTTCCGCCGCGGCGACGCGTTCGCGGCGATCGAATGCCTCGACAAGCGCGGCGGGGGCGACTTCAGCGACTCCGACTTCGACAACCTAGACGTGGCCGGCGAGCACGTCGCGTTCGCGCTCGACAACGCGCTGCTGTACCAGGAGACCGAGCGCCGCTCGCTCGAGAAGGAAGTGCTGCTGGGGGTCGCGAAGACGCTCTCGACGCAGCTCGATCTCGACGGCGTGATCGAGGCGATCTTCAAGTCGCTGCGCCAGGTCGTGAACTACGCCGCCGCCGCGATCTACCTCGTGAACCGCAAGACGCTCGCGCTCGAGCTGGTGAGCGAGAGCGGATACCCCGAGGGCTCTGACGACGCGTTCCGGCTCCAGGTCGGACAGGGGATCGTCGGGTGGGTCGCGAAGACCGGCGAGCCGCTGATCGTTCCCGACGTGCGGCGCGACGCGCGCTACGTCGCGGCGCGACACGAGACCCGCAGCGAGCTGGCCGCCCCGCTGCTGGTGGACGGCCGCCCGATCGGCGTGTTCAACCTCGAGCACGACGTCGAGGACGCCTACCACGAGGGACACCTCGAGCTGGTGTCGGCCTTCGCTTCGCAGGCCGCGGTGGCGATCGAGCGCGCGCGGCTCACGCGCGACATGCTCGAGCGCCGGCGGCTCGAGAAGGAGCTGGCGATCGCGCGCGAGATCCAGCAGTCGTTCCTGCCGCGGCGGGCGCCGCAGGTGCCGGGCTTCGACCTCGCCGGCGCCGCGCACGCCCACGACGAGGTGGGAGGGGACTACTTCGATTTCATCCCGGTGAGCGAGACCCGGCTCGGCATCGCGATCGCAGACGTCTCCGGCAAGGGCATCCCGGCCGCGCTCATCATGGCCGGGGTGCGGATGAGCCTGCTCGCCGAGATCCGCAACGAGTTCGCGATCCGCGCGGTGATGCGCAAGGTCAACCTGCTGCTCCACGAGAGCATCGACCGCGACAAGTTCGTGACCGCGTTCTACGGCGTGCTCGACTTCAAGAACCACATGCTGATCTACGCGAACGCCGGGCACGATCCGCCGTTCCTGATTCGCGCCGACGGCTCGATCGAGGACCTCACGGAGGGCGGCGTGGCGCTCGGTGTGCTTCCCGACGCGCGCTACGAGGACTGCCCGGTCGAGGTGCGGCCCGGCGACGTGCTGGTGATGTACACCGACGGGGTGTCGGAGTCGGAGTCGCCGAGCGGCGAGCAGTTCGGCCGCCTCCGCATCGAGCAGACCGTGAAGGCGATGGGCGAGGTGAGCAGCCAGGAGGTGCTGGACGGCGTGGTGCGGGCGGTCGAGGCCTGGACCGGCGATCGCGGGCCGAGCGACGACCTCACGCTGGTCGTGATTCGCGCGCTGCGCGGCTGAGGTCTCCGCCTTCGGCGTCGGCGTGCGGCGGCCGCTCCTCCAGCGCGCGCGCGACGTCCATGATGTCCAGCGCGTGCCCGCGGACCTTCACGCGCTCCCACACCGCGACAACCATGCCCCGCGCGTCGACGAGGAACGTCGCGCGGCGGAAGAACTCGATGTTCCATCCGCCGAGCCCGATGCGGCGGATCACGCCGAACGCGGCCCCCGCGTGGCGGTCGACGTCCGAGAGCAGGGGGAAGGGCAGGTGCAGGCGCTCGGTCCACATCCGCGAACTCTCCGCGGTGTCGAGCGAGATCCCGGCGACCGTGAGACCCGCGGCCCGCATGGCTTCGTGATGTACGCGAAACTCGCGCATCTCGCGCACTCAGCCGGGGGTGCCGTTGCGGATGAAGAAGACCAGCACCAGCGGGCCGAGACCGACGCGCGAGCGCAGGCCGAACGCTCCCCCGAGCGAGCTGGGGAGCGCCAGATCGGGGACCGCGCGATCGAGCATGTCTTCGGGGCGGACGGGAGCGTTCACCGCGGGACCATAGTCGAGCGCGCATGGGAGGGGCAATGCGCCCGAATGCCGAGCTCGCCGGGCTTCGCGCGCTACATGAAGCCATCGAGCCTTGACCCCTCTGGGCAATCCCGATAGTCTGCTTTGAATTTCATTTCACCCTCGGCTGGAGCGGCTCCGCGTGCACTTCGACCCTCGATTCTTCCTGGTATTTCCGGCGTTCGTCCTGAGCGTCGTCGTGCACGAGTGCGCCCACGGGCTGGTCGCGCTCTGGAATGGCGATTCGACCGCTCGCGATCGGGGGCGGCTCACGCTCAACCCGCTGCCGCACGTGGACCCGATCGGGTCGCTGATCGTGCCGGCCGCCCTGATCCTGTTTCACTCGCCGGTCATGCTGGGGTGGGCGAAGCCGGTCCCGATCAACTGGGCGAACCTTCGGAGCCCGCGCAACGATCCGGTCAAGGTGGCGCTCGCCGGGCCGGCGTCGAACGTGCTGCTCGCGCTCGCGTTCGCGGCGCTCGCGCGGCTGGCGCCCGAGCACGGGTTCCTCGCCCCGCTGCGCATCACCGGCTACGCCGGCGTGGTGTTGAACTGCGCGCTCGCGCTCTTCAACCTGATCCCGATCCCGCCGCTCGACGGATCGTGGGTGCTGATGCGATTCCTGCCGCTCCGTCACATCATCGCGCTGCAGAGCTTCCGGGTGGTCGGACTGCTGCTGGTCGCGATGCTGCTCAGCTCGCCGTGGGTGTCGAACGCGATCCTGTACGGGCCACTGCGCCTCGCGGTCGACGCGTGCCTCGATCTGTTCGGCGTGCCGCGCGCGGGGGCTGCGCTGTGAAGCCGGGCCGCATCCTGTCGGGCATGCGACCCACCGGCCGGCTCCATCTCGGGAACTTCGTCGGCGCGCTCGAGAACTGGGTGCGCCTGCAGAACGAGGGCTGGGAAAATTTCCACATGGTGGCCGACTGGCACATGCTGACCACCGGCCACGAAGACACCTCGCGCCTCCAGTCCGACACTCACGAGATGGTGGTCGACTGGCTGGCCGCCGGGCTCGATCCCGCGAAGAGCGTGATCTTCATCCAGTCCGAGGTGAAGGAGCACGCCGAGCTTCACCTGCTGTTCTCGATGCTGGTGAGCAAGGCGCGTCTCGAGCGCATCCCGACCCTCAAGGAGCAGATCCGCGATCTGCACCTGGACGAGCAGACGATCTCCTACGGGCACCTGGGCTACTCGGTGCTGCAGGCCGCGGACATCCTGCTCTACCGCGCGACCCACGTGCCGGTGGGCGAGGACCAGGTGCCGCACGTCGAGCTCACCCGCGAGATCGCCCGGCGCTTCAATTTTCTCTACTGCCAGGGCCGCGCACCGGTCTTCGCGGAGCCCGAGGCGCAGCTCACGGCGTTTCCGCGCCTGCGCGGGCTCGACGGCAACCGCATGAGCAAGTCGGTGGGCAACACCATCCTGCTCGCCGATTCGGCAGAGGAGATCGCGGCACGGGTGCGCTCCGCGTACACCGACCCGAAGAAGCTGCGCGCGAACGATCCCGGCCGGCCCGAGGCCGACGCGAGCGACGGTCACGGCGGGTGCGTGGTGTGGGAATACCATCGCAAGTTCAATCCGGCCGAGGCCGAGGCGATCGCCTCGAAGTGCCGCGCCGGCACGCTCGCGTGCGTGCCCGACAAGCAGCATCTCGCGCGGGTGCTCGCCGAATCGCTGGCGCCGATCCGCGAGCGCCGCGAGCGCTACGCGAACGACCCGGATCTGGTGCGTGACATCGTCGCCGACGGCAACCGCCGCGCGCGCACGGTGGCGCAGGCGACGATGGACGAGGTGCGCGGCGCGATGGGGCTGCACTCCAGCGCGGCGCCGGTGCGATGACGCAGAAGACCGTTCGCCCCATGACCCCGGAGCTCGCCGCCGAGCTGGCGGCGGCCGCGGCGCGCGCCGGCGTCGAGCCCGAGCCGGTCGCCGCCGCCGGCGCGAGCACCGCCGCGGGCGCGGGCACGGCGGCGGGCGCGGGCGCCGCGGGAGCCACGCTCACCTCGAGCCGCACGGTGATGGTGCGGCTCGCGCGCTTCGAAGGGCCGCTCGATCTCCTGCTCCACCTCATCAAGCGCGACGAGGTCGACATCTACGACATCCCGATCGCGCACATCACGCAGCAGTACCTCGCCTACATCGAGCTCATGCGCGCGCTCGATCTCGACGTGGCCGGGGAGTTCCTGCTGATGGCGGCGACGCTGATGCGCATCAAGGCCAAGATGCTGCTGCCGCTGCCCGCGGTGGGCGAGGAGGAAGACGAGGGCGATCCGCGTGAGGAGCTGGTGCAGCGTCTCGTCGAGTACCGCCAGTTCAAGGAGGCGGCCGGCACGCTGAAGCTGAAGGAGGGCGAGCGCCGGCTGCTGTTCGAGCGCGGCATGGTGCCGACCGAGGACGAGGCCGGGCCGCTGCCGCTCGCGCCCGCCAACCTGTTCGACCTGCTCGACGCGCTGAACCGCGTGATGTCGCGGGTGCCCGAATCGACCGTCTACGAAGTGCAGGGCGAGATCTACGACGTCGAGGAGAAGATGTCCCTGATCGCGAGCACGGTCGCCGAGCTCGGCTCCGTCTCGTTCATCGAGCTGCTCACCCGCTGTCGCGCGCGCGCCGAGATGATCGTCACGTTCATGGCGCTGCTCGAGCTCGTGAAGCTGGGTCAGGTCACCGTCGTGCAGGACGAAGCCTTCGCCGACATCACCATCCTGGCGCGAATGCCGGAAGGACGGGATCCCCATGCCCCCTCTTGATCTGAAGGGCGCGGTCGAAGCGCTGCTGTTCTCGTCGGACCAGCCGCTGACGCTCAGCCAGCTCGTCGAATCGCTAGATGCCGGCCCCGAGGAGGTCGTCGATACGATCCAGGCGCTGGGGGCCGAGTACGCGGCGCGCGGCGCCGGCGTCGAGCTGCGGGAGATCGCGGGCGGCTGGATGCTGGTGACGACCGCAGTGCACGCGGAGTGGGTGGGGCGCATGCTGCGCGGAAAGCGCCGCATGCGGCTCTCGCGCGCGGCGCTCGAAACCATGGCGATCATCGCGTACAAGCAGCCGGTCACGAAGTCCGAGGTCGAGGCGATTCGCGGGGTGGACTCGAGCGCAGTGCTGACCACGCTGCTCGAGCGCAACCTGGTCACCATCCGCGGCCGCTCGAAGGTGGTGGGACGACCGTTGCTCTACGGCTCCACCCAGGAATTTCTCGAGTACTTCGGACTGCGCGACCTGAACGAGCTGCCGCGTCCCGAGGAGCTGCGGGCGCTGGTCGCGGCGCGCGAGCCCGAGCAACTCGACATGATGGAGCTGGAGGTCGTCACCCAGGTCGCGTCCGATCTCGCGGCCGGCGAGGCCAGCGGGCAGTCGCCGCGGGTCCAGCACGAGATCGTGCCGCTCGACGATCCGGGTGACGGCGTTCTCGACGAGGAAGCCGAGCCCGACCCGTCGCATCCCGCGCGCACGTGAGCATCCGCCTCAACAAGCTGCTCGCCCAGCGCGGCGTTGGCGCGCGCCGCAAGTGCGACGCGCTCATCCAGTCGGGATCGGTGCGCGTGAACGGCGTGATCGAGAAGGAACCCGGCACGCAGGTCGAGCCCGAGCGCGATCGCATCGAGGTGGATGGCAAGCCGATCCCCGGCGTGTCGCGGCTCGCGTACTACGTCCTCCACAAGCCGGTGGGCGTGATCTCGACGCTCGACGACCCGGAGGGACGCCGCACGCTGCGCGAGTTCATGCCGGCCGGCGCGCGGCTGTTCCCGGTGGGGCGGCTCGACGCCGACACCAGCGGACTCCTGATCCTGACGAACGACGGCGAGCTCGCGCATCACCTCATGCACCCGCGCTACGGCGTGAGCAAGCTCTATCGAGTGCACGCCGATCGCGCGCCATCGCCGGCCATGGTGAAGCGGCTCGAGAGCGGCATCGAGTTCGAGCCCGGCGTCGTGAGCTCGCCCGCGCGGGTGCGGGTTCGCGACGAAACGCCGGGGGACAGCGTGATCGAGATCGCCCTCCGCGAGGGCCGCCACCGTCAGGTGCGGCTCATGTGCGAGGCGGCCGGACTGCTCGTGCATCGCCTCCATCGCTGGGGCTACGGCCCGCTCCGGCTCGGGGATCTCGCGCGCGGGATGTGGCGCGAGCTGTCCGAGAGCGAGGTGCTCGGTCTGCGCTCGGCCTCCGCGCGTCCGCAGCTGCGTCGCCCGGGACGGACGGGCGGCCCGCGCTCGCCGCGTGCGGAGGCTGGCGCCGGCCGGAGAAACGCGGCATGGGCCGCATCGCGCCTGGGAGGAGGCGCGGCGCGCGCGCCGGGAGCGACGCCGCGCCCGCGTGCCGCGTCTCCGCCCGCGCGCGACACCGTGCCGCGTGGACGCGACGCACGCGGATTCACTCCCTTCGCACCCGCGCCGCGGGGCCCTAAGCAACGCGAGCGCTTCGAGCGACCGGGCGCGACGACGCGCTCGCGCGCGCCGCAACGTCCCGAGCGACGCGAGCGCTTCGAGCGGCCGGGCGCGACGACACGCTCACGCGCGCCGCAACGTCCCGAGCGGCGCGAGCGTTTCGAGCGACCGGGCGCGACGACGCGCTCGCGCGTGGCCCAGCGTCCCGAGCGCCGCGAGCGTTTCGAGCGACCGGGCGCGACGACACGCTCACGCGCGCCCCAGCGTCCCGAGCGACGCGAGCGGTTCGAGCGACCGGGCGCGGCGACGCGCTCGCGCGCGCCGAAGCGTCCCGGGCGCGGCGAGCGGTATGAGCGACCGATCCCTGCCGCCCGCGGCCCGCGCCGCTCGGATTGGCGGGAACGATTCGCCGAGGCGAACGCGAAGCCACGCCCACGCGCCGCCCGGCCGACCTCTCGAAATGAGCGATCCGGCCCGGGTCCGCGTCCGGCCCGCGCCGGCGGCGGTGGGTTCCCGCGGGCAGGCGCGCGGGGTCAAACTCCGCGCTCCGGTGGGGCGCCCCGCGCATTCAGGGAGCGGGGAGGGGCCCCCGCACGGACGGGCGCGAGGCCCGGGCGCCGCGGGCGTCCCTGACCCGGGATTCCGTTCCCCCCACAAGCAATTGACTGGATTGTGTTTCCAGCGCCGGTCTAACCTATACGTCGAGGTGACGCCGGAGGCGGCGCAGAATTCTCCCGCGCGGAACGGTTCCTGCGGATAGATGTGCGCGGAGATGTGCCTCCCGGCCGGCGTGAACCGCCAGCCGGCCTCGCTCATCCGGCCACTTTTCCCCGCACGGACGCCCCACCATCGCACCCCGGCCGCAGCGCGGGAGATCTTCTTCGTGCAGCTCCATCGCCTGATTCCGCGCGGGTCCGCGACGTTTTCTGGAACGCCGGATGCCCCCGCCGGGGTAGTAATCTCCGACGACACCGCCGAGGCGCGCGTCGTCCCGGCGTGCCTGCCCCGTTCGAAGGCGGGCGCACGCGAGTGGCTGCTGGTGGCGGTGGTTGCCTGGAGCATGCTGGGACTGGGCGAGCGATGCCGGGTGGATCCACGATTCACGTCGCCGAGCTCCACGCTCGCGGCGTACTGGGAGGCGTTGCGCGCGGGGGACGAGGAAGCGGTCGCGGAGTGTCTGATCGAGGGTCCTCACGATCTGCCGTTCCCCGGGATGCTGTGGTTCCTGCCGCCGACCCGCCTGTTTCGGCTCGAGCACTTCCGCTCGCTTCCGGTGCAGAGCGGTCGCGTGATGGTGACGTACGAAGTGCACTACCTTCCGAAGGGCGCGCGGGAAGAGCTGACCTTTCGCACCGGCAACGAGCTGGTCCGCACCCGCGGCGAGTGGCGCATCGCGAAGCCGCTCGGCGAGGCCGGCATGCCGGAGTGGCGCCCGGTGCGTCACACGTTTGACATCTGATTCGAAGCCCTCGTAGGCTTCTTGGTCCGGGCCGAGCTCAGTACTCCTCGAGGCATGCATGACGCGTTTCAGAGCCCCGCTGTTCCTCGTGCTCGCGATCACGATCATCGCGGCCGGGCCCGCCGCCGCCACGAAATACGCGGGAGAATTCCTCAAGTCGCCCGTCGGCCCACGGGCCATCGGCATGGGCGGGGCGTTCATCGCGGTGACCGACGACGCGACCGCGCCCTACTGGAATCCCGCGGGGATGGTCTACCTCCCATACCGCGAAGTGGTGGCGCAGCACGCCGAGCAATTCGGGAGCCTCGTGAATCACGACTACCTCACCGGCGTGTTTCCACTCGGCGGTCCGAGCGGCCGTCAATCCGCGTTCGGCGTCTCGGCGATCCGGGTCGCGGTCGATGACATCCCGATCACGCCCCGGCCCGAAGGGCTGCGCCCCGGCGACTACCTCGACTACGGGATCGACAACGATCCCAGCACCGCGGACTACGGCGATCACAACGGCCAGTGGGACCCCGGCGAGCGGCTGCTGCTCACCAGCGACAACCTGTTCATGGCGAGCAGCAACGACCTCGCCGTGATGCTCTCGTTCGCGCGGCAGCGCGGCGCGCACTGGGCGCTGGGCGGAAACCTCAAGTTCGTGCGCCAGAGCATCCCGAATGATGCGGCCGTCTACGATACGCTCGCGCGCCGCGTGACGTCGGTGGGGCACGCGACCTCGTTCGGCGCGGGCCTCGACGCGGGCGTGCTCTACATGCCCAGCGACGCCGTGACCGTCGGCGCGACGCTGCGCGATCTCACCACGACCTATCTCGCGTGGAGCAACGGCACGCACGAGCTCATCGATCCCACGCTCGATACCGGCGCGGCCTTCAACTTCTTTCCGGCCGATCATCATGCGCTGACGCTCGCGCTCGATCTGGCGTGGGGATTCGAGCGGAAGAAGCTCGACAGCCAGCTCAAGTTCGGCGGCCAGACCTGGGACGTGCGCACCGGCGCCGAGTACTGGTACCGCAACACCTTCGCGCTGCGCACCGGCGTCAACGGGAAGGATCTCAATTTCGGTCTGGGCATCCGCTACAAGCAGATCGGCGTGGACTACGCGGCTTCGCTCCACCGCTTCTTCGCGGTGGACGCCCCCGATTTCCCGAACGACAAGAACCTCGAAGCCACCCACCTGGTCGCGCTCGGCTGGAGCTGGTAGCCGGGCCGCCGCGCGCGTTCCGCCGCGCGCGCCGCACCTTGACTTGATCCTCCACGCTTCCTAGTGTCCGTGCGATTCTCACGGCGGACCTTCCTGGGAGAGCGCGGGTGCGAGAGACGATGGCGTTGGTCCTCTCCGGAGGCGGCGGCGAGCGGCTGAGCGTGCTCACCGCGGAGCGCGCGGTGAGCGCCGTGCCGTTCGGCGGGAAGTACCGCATCATCGACTTCGTGCTCAGCAATCTCTGCCACTCCGGCGCCGAGCACGTCGGGGTCATCACCCAGCACGCGCCGATCTCGCTCCACGATCACATCGGCGCGGGACGCGCGTGGGACCTCGATCGCCGCAGCGGCGGCGTCGTGATCTTCCAGCCGTTCCAGACCCGCAATCAGTCCGGGTGGTATCGCGGCACCGCCGACGCGATCGCCCAGAACTGGGACGCGATCATGGAACGCCGTCCGGCGCGCGTGCTGGTGCTCTCGGGCGATCACGTCTACCGGATGGACTATCGCGCGCTGCTGGCGACCCACCTCGAGCACCGCGCGGCCGCCACGCTCGCCGTCACGCGCGTTCCCGCCGCTCAAGCCCGGCGCTTCGGCATGGTCACCTTCGACCCCGACGGCCGCGTGCTCAGCCTGGTCGAGAAGCCGGTGCACGCGCCCACGCCGCACGCGTCGATGGGGATCTACATGTTCGACACCGAGGTGCTGGGGGAGTGGCTGCGCGGCCACCCGGTGAATCTCGTGCTCGACGTGGTGCGCCCCATGATCGAGGCCGGCGAGCGGCTCGTGGTTCACGAGTTCGGCGGATACTGGGAGGACGTCGGCACCATCGACTCGTACTACCGCTCCAACCTCGAACTGCTCGGCGCCGAGCCGCGGCTCGCGCTCTACGACCCGCGCTGGCCGATCCTGAGCCGCGACGAAGAGCGCCCGCCGGTGCTGCTGCGCGAGAGCGCGGCGGTCGAAGACAGCCTGATCGCGAACGGTTGCAGCATCGCGGGCGTGGTTCGGCGCTCCGTGCTGTTTCCCGGGGTGCGGGTCGAGGCCGGGGCTCAGGTCGTCGATTCGGTCGTGATGTCCGACGTGACCCTGGAACGTCGCGCGCGGGTGGATCGCGCGATCATCGACAAATACGCGCGGCTCGGCGAGGGGGCGGTGGTGGGCTACGGCGAGATCCCGCACGCGCCCGAGAGCGCCTGGCTGGATGGACTCACGCTGGTCGGAAAGGACGCGCACATCCCGCCCGGCGCGCGCGTGGGGCGGGCGGCGGTGATCGGGGTCGGGGGCGGGCCGCCGGACTTCAGCGCCGGCGAGATCGCGCCGGGCTCCGTGATTCCGAACCGGCCGTGGTACGAGGACGCGCGATGAGAAGCTCGCGCTACGCGTTCATCCTGGCGGGCGGCGTGGGGAGCCGGCTCTGCCTGCTGAGCGAGCGGCGAGCCAAGCCCGCCGTGCCGTTCGCGGGCAAGTACCGCATCATCGACTTCACGCTCTCGAACTGCGTGAACTCCGGGATCTACGATATCGGCGTGCTGACCCAGTACCGTCCGACGTCGCTCCACCAGCACATCGGAACCGGGCGGCCGTGGGACCTCGATCGCACGCGCGGCGGGATCCAGGTGCTGCAGCCCGCGCTCGGCAGCGTGCAGAGCGACTGGTACCAGGGCACCGCGGACGCGATCTACCAGAACCTGATCCACCTGCGGCGACGGCGCATCGACCAGCTGCTGGTGCTGTCCGGCGATCATGTCTACAAGATGGATTACAACGTGCTATACGCATTCCACGCCGCGAGCGGGGCCGCGGCCACGGTCGCGGTGACCGAGGTGCCGGAGGCCGCGGTCAGCGGCTTTGGAATCCTCGAGACGGACCCGAGCGGCCGCATCGTCGGATTCCAGGAGAAGCCCAAGCAGGCGCGCTCGCGCCTCGCGTCGATGGGCGTGTATCTGTTCGACCGCGATTCGCTGATCCGCTGGCTCACCGAGGACGCGGTGATGGAGGACTCGCGACACGACTTCGGCAAGGATCTGCTCCCGCGGCTGGTCGCGCGCGGCGAACGGGTCTTCGCGTACCGCTTCCAGGACTACTGGCAGGACGTGGGCACGCTCGACTCCTACTACGACTCCAATCTCGCGTTTCTCTCGGACAGTCCGCCGCTCGATCTGAACGATCCCGACTGGGTGATCCACACCCAGAGCGCGGACCGTCCGCCGGTCATGATCGAGCACGGCGGGCGCGCCGCGCGCAGCCTGGTCGCGAACGGCAGCCGCGTCGCGGGAGAGGTGGTGCGCTCGATCCTGTTCCCGGGCGTGACGGTGTCGGCCGGCGCGATCGTGAGGGACAGCATCGTCATGCATGACACGTTCGTCGGCCGGAACGCGGTCCTCGATCGCGCGATCGTGGACAAGCAGGTGCGGATCGGGGACGGCGCGATCATCGGGCACGGCGACGCCGCCGCTCCGAATCGCGCGTGCCCCGACCATCTCGCGCATGGACTCACGGTGGTCGGGAAGGGCGCGCAGCTGCCGGCAGGCATCCGGATCGGGCGCAACGCGCGGATCGGAGCGTTCGTGACCGAGGCCGACTTCGGCGATCACGTGCCCGCCGGGGGCGTGGTGGACGGCCCGGAGTCGATGCACTGAAACCGCGAACGCCGCCGGCGAACGGGCGGCGCGCGGAGCGGGCGGCTAGCCCTCCGGGAGGCGGAGCCGCTGGCCGGCCCGGATGCGGCTCGTGGTCAGGCTGTTGGCGCGCTTGAGCGCCGCGAGCGAGATTCCGTTGCGGCGCGCGATATCGCCCAGCGTGTCGCCGGCGCGCACGACGATCGTGCCGCTCGCATCGGGCGCGGCGCTCGCCGCGTGGTGCGAGCCCCTCGACCGCCGCGAAGCTCGCACCGGAAGCGACGCGATCTGTGCGCTGTCCGCGGCGGTGTTCTCGCTCACGAGCGCATCGCCGGTGCGCAGCTTGAGTCGCGTTCCGCGGCGAACGGATGTGGTCTTGAGCCGGTTCCAGCGGCGGATGTCGTCCACCGACACGCCGTAGCGGTCGGCGATCTGCGCGAGCGTCTCGCCGCGCCTCACCGTGACCGTGATCCGGCCCTCGGCGGTCGATGCGCCGTCGAGCTGCGCGGACGGCCGGATGTTGCGCTCTGGCACGTAACCGGTCGACGCGCGGGGATCATCGGAGGCGACCACCTCGAGCGATGGCGAGCGCATGCTCGCGGGGACGGTGAGCGTGGTGCCGAGCCGCAGCGGATGCTTGCGCCCGATGCCGTTGGCGCGCGCGAGCTGCTCGGCGTTGACGTGGTACTGGTTCGCGATGCCCTGCAGGGTCTCGCCGCGCTTCACGCGGTGCTTGAGCGTGAGATCGACCGCGGGGAGGCGCGCGCCCTGCTGGAGCCGCTGCATGAGGATCTCGCCCTTGCCCTGCGGCACGCGCAGCGTGGTGACGCCGTTCGCTCCCCGCGCCGCGTGGGTGCGCACCGCCGGGTTCAGCGTGCGGAGTTCATCGTACGAGCACTCGGCGAGCTTCGCGATGGCGCGCAGGTCGACCGGGCCCTGGAACGCGATCTCGTCGAACGCCATCGGGTCCTCGACCTCGATCGCGTCGAACCCGTACTTCTCGGGGTCCCGCGAGATGGCGAGCACCGCCATGAACTGCGGCACGTACTCCTCGGTCTGGCGCGGTAGCCTGAGATCCCAGTAGTTCGTGGTGCCCTGCGACTTGATCGCGCGCAGCACCGTGCCCTCGCCCGCGTTGTACGAAGCGAGCGCGAGCGGCCAGTCGCCGAAGATCGAGTAGAGGTGCTTGAGGTAGCGCGCGGCCGCGACGGTGGACTTCTCCGGGTCGCGCCGCTCGTCCACCCACTGGTTCACCGTGAGCCCGAACAGGCGCCCGGTGGAGCGGAGGAACTGCCAGGGCCCGACCGCGGCCGACACCGAGCGCGCATTGAGGTTGAAGCCGCTCTCGACGAACACCAGGTGCACCAGATCCGGGGGAAGCCCTTCCTTCTGAAGGACCGCTCGGAACAGGTCCATGTAGCGGCCCGAACGCTTGAGCCATCGCTCGAACACGGAACGCCCCGCCCCGGTGAAGAACTCGATCCATCGATAGACGTCGGCGTTGAACTGGGGCTCGATCGTATCGACCGCCGGCGCGTTGAGCACGTTCGCGTCGGCCGCGTTGCCCGGATCATTCTTCTCCGACTCGAGCGCGTGCTTCGCGCCGTCGCGTACCCCGCCGATGCGAGAACGCAGGTCGGCGAGCTCGCGCCAGGTGGTCGCGTCCGGGCTCCGCGCGAACACGTCGGTGATGTCCGAGAGCGCCTGATCGCAGGTCGAGATGGAGGATGCGTAGTCGCCGGCTTGCTTGAGCGCCCATGCCGCCTGGTACGCGGAGCGCGCGCTCGCGATGGGACTGTCGGCCATCGCGCTGTCGCCGATCGCGGCCGGGGAGATCGGCGCGCCCGCCGCCGGCGCCTGCGGCCCGGCCGGCAACGAGTACTCGGCCGCGCGCGCGGGCCCGAACGCGAGCATTGCCGCGAGCGAGACGACCGGCAGGATGGAAATCCGAGCCTGGATCAAATCGAAATCCCCGGGTGAGACCGTGAATGCGGCGCGCACAGTCCGCGGGAAGCTACCCATTCGGCATGCAAGATGCAATCTGCAATCCGCCACTTCGCCTGATCCGAGCGGTGGGTGCTGCCTGCAAGTCCCGGGATTCGAACCGGGCCACATACGTAGCGGCAAGTCCCATGCCACAAGTCCATCGGCCATTGACACTTGAATGGGGCTTGGATAGCTTGCGGCGAAGCGCGCACCGATGATGGAAGCGAAGGCAGTCGCTCGGGGAGGGAGCCCCTCGATGAACGTGGCTCATGTGGCCACCCGGCAGTGGAACATTTCGGCCCGGGTTCGCGGCGAGGTTTTGAGCGCCGGGGCGCGCAGCGCCTCATGCGAGCTGCTGCTCCTGGGTGTCCCATCGGGATACACCGCGTCCGAGGTGGAGGGCTGGCTCAGCGATCTGATCGGGGTCGCGCGGGAAACATCTCGCACCGACACCGGCCCTCGGCCCATCCCCGCCCTGCTCCATCACGCCCTGGCAGGACTCCTGTTCTCGCACAGCGAGGTGTGGGTCCGCGCGGAGGGGCCCCATCCCAGCACCCTCGCCTTCGTGGACGGCGATCGCGAGGTGGGATTCGGTTGGATCGGCGAGGCGGTGGCAGAAGTGTGGCTGAACGGGGAGCTCGCCGATATCGAGTGGGTGCGGGTGCGCGACGATTCGGGGAGCGAGGCGCGCGCGTTCGGTGTCGACGCCACTCACCGCGTGCGGGTGTGCCTCACGTATGCCGCGGATCCGCACGATCCAGAGGGTCCCGCGGTGACGGTCGTCGCGGAGTGGCCGGACGAGCGCGAGGCGCCTCAGGCTCCATCCCGCGCGGAGGTGGCGTCCCCGTCCATCGCCCGCCCGATGACCGTGCCCGCTCCGCGCGCGCCCGATCCGATCGCAGTCGCGCCGGGCGGCGGGCTCGCCCCCGTCCCGGCGCCGGTCGCGGCGGGCGAGTCGAGCCTGCGCGATGCCATGCTGTTTCCTCAACTGCCGGCCGGCGAAGAGGAGCGCATGCGTGGAATCGCCGCGCGCGACACGTCCGCCGCGCTCGCGCGCCTGTCGGGCGCGAGCCCCGCGCCGCCTGCGGTCTATGCGGCCGCGGAATCGAGCGCCGAGGGCGAAGCTTCGGACTCGCCGGAATCCGACGTGGACCACGTCCGACGCCGCAGCGTGTTCCGTGCGTGGATCGAGCGCGTCTGGCCGTGGAATCGCGCGGCGCGCCAGACTCGAGAGATTCCATCCGATGAGCTCGAGGGACGCGAGCCGGAGTTCGCATCGGTCCCCGAAGGAATGCCGGGCGATGCGCTCGCGACGCCATCCGATCTGCCCGACCTGATCCCGCCCACGCCCGAGCCGCCGTCGCTCGCGCAGGACGCCGCGGACTGGCTCGTGCGTGAGTCGGATCGCCCGGTATCCCCCGCGCGACCCGTGTTGGGGATGCAGATCGAACCGGTCGGGTCGGAGATCGAGCTGCATCCGCGCGTGATCGGCGAGAGCGTCGCGCCGCCCATCCCGATCGCGATCGAGACTCACGCGCCGATGATGCTGCCGCCAACGCCTTCGCATGGCGCGCCGCCGCGGGCGGCGGAGATCACGATCGCTCCGATCGAAGCGCCGGATGCGGCGCCTGCGGTTCCGGCCGCGCCGATCCATGCGCCGTTCGCCGCACCCGGCGCGGCCGACGAGGCTTTCCCGGCCGCGCCCGATCGGGAGGCCGTTCCGTGGGCGGATGATTCCGAAGCCGCGCCACCCGCCGCGCATCCGCCGCTGCGACCCGCATGGCCATCGGCGAGCGAGATGGAATTCGAGCGCCCGCTCTGGAAGAAGCCGTGGGCCTGGGTCGTGCTGTTCGTCGCGTTGTTCGCCGGAGGCTGGCTGGTGGGCAGCCTGCAGGAGAATCGCGAGGGGGCAGACGGCCGCCGTCCTTCGTTGCTTCACGCGCTGCGAGCGATCGGTGTCGGCGGCGCACGCTACGAGGTCACGGTGAACAGCCGCCCGCAGGGAGCGTGGATCGCCGCCGACGGCAAGGACCTCGCGCGTCGCACTCCGGCGACCATCGACTTCGCGCCCGGCACGCACCGCGTCACGCTCTCGCTTTCGGACCTCGGGAGCGCGGGATTCGACGTGCGCGGCGAGCGCGGCGATCGGGTCGTTCTCGATGCGCCGCTTTGGGGATCGGTCTCTGTGCACAGCGCGGACGCCGCCCTGCCGATCGCGGTCACGCTCGACGGACAGAGCATCGGGTTCGCGCCGGTCAAGGCCGACAGCGTGGTACCCGGGCCGCACGAGCTGCGCTTCTCGGGGCCCGGCATGCCGTCGTGGAGCGAGACGGTCCCGGTGCGCGTGGGGGAGACCGTCGAGGTGATCGCGCGACCGATGACCTCGCCCGCCACGGGTGTCATCGAGGTGCGCGCGAACCTGACCGACGAGAGAGGTACGCAGGATCTCACCGGCGCCACCGTGTGGATCGATGGAGAGAAGCGCGGGCTCACGCCGCTTCCGCTCGAGCTGCCGCGCGGGCCGCACAGCGTCCGCGTCGAGTACCAGGGCGAGGGCGCGCCGGTCCAGGTCATCGATCTTCCCGGCGGCAACCAGCGGTTCGCGACCTTCGAGCTCGGGCTCAATCTCGACCGTCCGTCGCTGAGCGCGCTCGCTCCGCCGGCGCGCATCCCGCTGGATGCCCCGGTCGTCATCTCGGGCAGCCTGGAGGGCGTGAGCGATACCGAGGTGCGCGAGATGTGGCTGCACGTGCAGGCCCCCGACGGTCCGTGGCGGCGCTATCAGATGGTCATGCTCAAGGCTCCGACCGGCGTCGTGGGGGTCGCCATGTACCCGCCCGGGATGTTCGACGAGCACGGGCTGGTTCGCTATTACATGAGCGCGTCGATCCAGACCGGTGACGAATATTTCACCGAGATCCTGAGCGCGCAGATGGCGGCTCCGCCCGCGACCGTCAAACGCTGAGCTGACGCTTCCGGGGCGGCCGCCGTCCTCGTCGTGGAGGGCGGCCGCCCGTTGCTTCCTGGCAAGTCCTTGCGCGGGACGGGCGTCGCGCCCGGCGCACGCTGGCACGCCTCTTTCGCTCGGCAGCGGCATGGGCGGGCGATGCGCGGTGCCGGCGGCGATCGCGGTGTGGCTCGGAATGATGTGCGGTCCGGGGCGCTCGCCGGCCGCGGCGCTCGCCGCGCTCGCGGCGTTGATGCCGCTCGCCCTGATCGCGTGGCGGTCGCCGGATCGCACCGGGACGCTCGCCCTCGTCCTCGCGCTCGCGCTCGCGGGCGGAGCGCGCGGCGCCGCGCATCATCTGGCTCTCGAGCGCGCGCGGCTCGCGCTCGCGCCACCCGGCGCGCTGATTCGAATCCGGGGACGGGTGGTCGAGCCGCCGCTTCGCGAATCGGATGAGCCGGTCGCGATCATCGCGGTGAGCGGCTCGGCGCCGCCGCTTCCTCGCGGGGCGCGGGTGCGCGTTCGCTTGCCGGCCGGCAGCGGCGCCGAATGGGGCGACGCGATCGAGGCCCTCGCCCTGCTCGATCCGCCCTCAGCTTTGCGGAACCCGGGCGGATTCGATGCGCGCGCGGTGGCGGAGGCCGGGGGGCTGGTCGCGAGCGGGCACGCGCCCGACGCGGTGGCGTCTCGCGGGCGAGGCGTGTACGCGCTGCCGCGCGCGACCGCCGCGCGCTGGCGTCGTGCGTTCGAGCGCCGCTTCGCGATCCATCTCACTCCCGAGTCGCGCGAGCTGGTGGTGCCGCTCGTGGTCGGCGATCGTTCTGCGCTCTCGCCTGCGCTCAACGCGCGGCTGCGCGCCGCTGGCATCATCCACCTGCTCGCGCTCTCGGGGTTGCACGTGGCATGGCTCGCGGCGCTCGCTCGCGCAGCTTGCGGGACGCTGGGCGGGGGACCGCGCGCCCGGGCGCTCGCCGGGGGGCTGTGCGCGCTGGGGTACGTCGCGCTCGCGGGTCCCCTGCCCTCGCTCGCGCGCGCGGCGGCGGGCGAGGCCCTGCTCGCGTGGGCGCGCGTGATGGATCTCGCGCTCGATCCGCTGCAGGCGCTGGCGCTCTCCGCGCTCGCGCTGCTCGCGGTCGCCCCGGGCTGGTCGGGCGACCTCGGCTTCCAGCTATCGTTCGGGGCGGTGCTCGGGCTCGTGACCGTGGGTCCGTGGCTGGGCGCGCGCTGCGGACGCTGGCGGCGCCTCGCGGCGCCCTTGCTTCCGACCCTGAGCGCGCAGCTCACCGCGATGCCGCTCCTGATGGCGCGCTTTCACGCGATCTCGTGGGTGGGCGCTTTCGCGAATCTGGTTGCGGTCCCGGTCTCGGGACTGCTGCTCACCGCGGCGTGGCTGGCGTCGCTCATGGACTGCGCGCTGCCGGGCGCGGGCGCGCCGTGGTACGACGCCTGTAACGCGCTCGCCGCCGCGCTGCGCGGCATCGCGACCCTCGCGGCCCGCGCGCCGGGCGCGATGGTCGGAGTCGGATGCGAGCCCGGCGTCACGATCGTCGCCGGCGCGGGAGCCGCGCTGATCGCGATCGCGGTCTCCACGCCCCGCGATCTGGAGCGCGCGCGGGAAGCTGCGCCTCGCGCGCGCGTCGCGACCGGGGGTCTGGGAGCGACGCTGGTCGCGATCGCGCTGCTGCTGGCGTCTACCGTGCGGCCGCTCGCTCCCCCCGCGGGTCGCTGGTGGCTGGTCGCGCTCGACGTGGGACAGGGCGACGCGCTCGCGCTCGGGTTCGAGGACGGATGGTGGCTGATCGACGCGGGCCCGCGCACCCCGCACGTTGACGCGGGCGAGAGCGTCGTGCTGCCCTTCATGCGCTGGGCCGCGGTGCGCCGGCTCGAGACGCTCGCGCTCACGCACGACGACGGCGATCATACCGGGGGCGCGGACGCGGTGCGTCGCGGCGTGCACGTGATGCGGATCCTGGCGCCCGCTCCGTTGCCGCTGGTCGCGGGCCCCGCGCGGCGCTTCGGCGCCGAGCCGCGCGCGCGCGGCGACACGCTCCGCTCGGCGCCGCCGCTGGTCGTGTTGTGGCCGCCACGTCCCGGGGACGCGGAGGCGGCGGAGATCCGCACCGACAACGGCGCCGTGCTCGTCATCGAGGCGGGCGCCGCACGCGGACGCGCGCTGCTGCTCGCGGATGCCGACAGCGCGGCCGAGGCCTCGCTGCGGGTGGCGCCCGGCATCGCGCTGCTCAAGGTCGCGCATCACGGCTCCGGCTCCTCCAGCGGCGCCGCGTTCCTGCGGGGACTTCGTGCGGGGGACGCCGTGATCTCGTGCGGCATGCACAATCCGTTCGGCCATCCCGACGCCGGCGCGGTGGCGCGGCTGCTCGCGAGCGGCGCGCGAATCCATCGCACCGACCGTGAAGGCGCGCTGTGGTTCGAGATGTCGGACGCCGGCGCGACGGCGCTCGACTGGCGGCGCGGCGTGCGAGCCGCGGGCGTCGAGACGGCGCCATCATCCGCCGCGCGATGCGGCGCGACGCTTGCCCGCCCTCCGGCCCGCTGGTAGATTGCGGCGTGCACTTCTCTTCACCCGCCACGCTCGCGGTGCTCGCTTCGGGCACGGGCAGCAACTTCGAAGCGCTCGCCCTCGCGGCCGCGCGCGGAGAGCTGGGTGGACGAATCGCCCTGCTGCTGTGCGACCGACCGGGTGCGCCGGTGATCGAGCGCGCGCGCCGTTTCGGCATCGAGAGCCTCACGCCGCCGACCGGCGGCTATCGCACCCGTCTCGAGGACGAGCGCCCCTGGATCGATGCGCTGCGTGCGCACGGCGCAGAGCTGGTGCTGCTCGCGGGATTCATGCGCCGCCTGCATCGGCCGCTGCTCGATGCGTTTCCGGATCGGGTCCTGAACATTCATCCGTCCCTGCTCCCCGCGTTCCCGGGACTCGACGCCATCCGCAGGGCGCTGGACCACGGGGTGCGCGTGACGGGCTGCACCGTGCACCTGGTGGACGACGCGCTCGACGCCGGACCGATTCTCGCTCAGGCTCCCGTCGAGGTGCGAGACGACGATTCACTCGCGGCGCTCGAGGCGCGCATGCACGAGGCGGAGCATCGTCTGTTTCCCGCGACGGTGCGGCGCATGCTGCGGGAATCATGGCGTCGCGACGGACGGCGCGTCGTGTTCGAATCCGCCGAAGCATCGGACGCGCGCGCGGGCGAGGCCACGCATGGCTGAGCGGCCGCGGCTCGACGCGGTCGTGTTCGACGCGGGCGGTACCCTGCTGCGGCTCGACTTCGAGTGGATGGCCGAGCAGGTGGGTGCCCTCGGCACGCCGCTCGGGGCGGAGGCGCTGCGCCGCGCCGAGATCGCGGGGCGCCGCGCCTACGACCGCAGCCGCGGTCACGCGCGGCGCGATGGCGAGCCGCATCCGCCGCTCGGGACGCATGGCGACACGCGCGCCTACTTCGGCGGCATGCTGGAGGCGGCGGGGGTCGAGGCGCCCGCTCGCGAGGCGGTGATCGGCCGCTGGTTCGCGCGGCAGCTCGGCGAGGGCCTGTGGACGCGGCCCATGGAGGGCGCGCGCGATGCGCTCGATGGGCTCTCGGCGCTCGGCATGCGGTGCGCATGCGTCTCGAACTCCGACGGCCGCGCGGAATGGCATCTCGAGCAGTGCGGCGTGCGGGCGGGGCTCGAGTTCGTGGTGGACTCGCAGCTGGTCGGCGTTGAAAAGCCCGATCCCGCGATCTTCCGAATCGCGCTCGGCCGGCTCGGGGTCGCGCCCGGGCACGCGCTCTACGTTGGAGACATTCGCTCCGTTGACGAAGCCGGTTCACGCGCGGCGGCGATGCACTTCGTGCTCATCGATCCATACGGGGACTACGGCGAGGCGGGCATTGCATCGCTCGCGCGCATCGAGCAGCTTCCGGGGTGGCTCCCGGCTCACTTCGAGATCGGCAGGACGGGGAGTCGGGTACCTCGATAGCCGTCGGCCGCGCCGGCGCGAGAGGGCGGGAGGAGAGACCATGGACGTCACCAGCACCCGCATCGCGGTTCCATCCGAGTTGCTCGACCCCGCGCGCGCCGTCATGGAGGTGCGCATCCCGGGCCTCGAACCCTGGCGCCGCGGCAAGGTGCGTTCCATCTACGAGGCCGGGCCCGATCACCTGGTGATCGTCGCGAGCGACCGGCTCTCGGCGTACGACTCGATCCTGCCCACCCCGATCCCGGGGAAGGGCGCGATCCTCTCTCACATCTCGGCATTCTGGATGCGGTCGCTGACGACCGCCTCCCCTCATCACTTCGTGACCGACGATCCGCGCGTGTTTCCGCCGCCGTTCAACGCGCACGCCGGCCTGCTGGCGGGGCGAGCCCAGCTGGTGCGGCGCGCGCGGCGCACCGACATCGAGTGCGTGGTGCGCGGTTACCTCACCGGATCGGGCTGGCGCGAGTACCGCGAGCGCGGCGCGGTGTGCGGCATCGCGCTCCCCGCGGGATTGAAGGACGGGTCGAGGCTGGAGCCCGCCATCTTCACGCCGGCCACCAAGGCCGACGCCGGGCACGACGAGAATATCGGCTTCGAGCGCATGAGCGAGTTGATCGGCGCGGCGACTGCCGATGCGCTGCGCACGAGGAGCGTCGCGATCTACGAGGAGGCGCGGGCCTGGGCGTGGGCGCGGGGGTTGGTGCTCGCCGACACCAAGTTCGAATTCGGGACGATCGGCGACGATCGGGTGTTGATCGACGAGGCGCTCACCCCCGATTCGTCGCGCTACTGGGATCGCGAGGAGTTCGAGAACGGACGGCTGCACTCGTTCGACAAGCAGGTGGTGCGCGACTGGCTGGACCGAAGCGGCTGGAATCACGATCCGCCGGCGCCGGCGCTGCCCGCGGAGATCGTGATCCGCACGCAGGAGCGCTATCTCGAGGCGCTGCGGCGATTGATGGGCAAGCCACGGTGACCGATCGGGCCCCCGCCGCCTGGCCGCGCGTGGCGCTGCTCTCGCTCCACGACAAGCGCGGCGCCGCCGAGTTCGCACGCGCGCTTACGGCGCGCGGCACGCGCATCCTCGCCTCGGGCGGCACCGCCTCTCAACTCTCCGCGGCCGGCGTCGCCGCCACTCCGCTCGAAGGCCGGACCGGCTTCGGCGAGCTGCTGGGCGGGAGAGTGAAGACGCTCCATCCCGACGTGCACGCGCCGATCCTCGCGCGGCGCGACGCGCCGGCCGATCTCGCGGCGCTCGCGGAGCGCGGGCTCGAGCCCATCGATCTGGTCGCGGTCTCCCTCTATCCGTTCGAGACGCGCGCGGCGTCACTCGACGAGGCGGGAGCGATCGAGGAGATCGACATCGGCGGCGTCGCGCTGCTGCGGGCGGCGGCCAAGAACTTTCGGGACGTGATCGTGGTGCACGACCCGAGTCAGTACGAGGAGGTGCTCGCCGCGCTCGCGAAGGGCGTGACGCTCGAGGCGCGCCGCGGGTGGGCGATGAAGGCGTTCGCGCGCACCGCGCGATACGACGCCGTCATCGCGAGCGAGCTCGCCCGGCGCGACGAAGCCCGGCGACTGGCGCGCGAAGGCGAACCGGCCGGCGCGGTCGCCGCGGCGCCGCCCGCCGTCTACTTCCTCGCGCTCGAGCGCGCGCGGGGCCTGCGCTACGGCGAGAACCCGCATCAACCCGCCGCGCTCTACGCGCGTGCGGGGGAGGCCGCAGCGCTCGAGGCGTGGCGGGAGGGCAAGGAGCTTTCGTACAACAATCTCCTCGACCTCGAGGCGGCGGTCGCCCTGGTCTCACGCTTCGCACGGCCGGCGTGCGTGATCGTGAAGCACACTCAGCCATGCGGCGCGGCATGCGCGCCATCGCTCGCCGGCGCGTGGGACGCCGCGCTGCGCTCCGACGAGCTCTCGGCCTACGGCGGCATCGTCGCGTTCAACCGGGAGCTCGACGGCGAGACCGCGGCCCGGCTCGCGAGGCATTTCGTCGAGTGCGTGGCCGCGCCCGGGTTCGCGGAGGCCGCGGAGACCCCCTTGAAGTCGAGGAAGAACCTCCGGGCGTTACGGCTTGCTGCGGAGGACGTTCGGCCGCTCGACCCGTGGTCGTTGCGCCTCACGGGCATGTGGGCTCTGCTGGAGGGCGAGGCCTCGGATCCCGCGCCAGAATGGAAGACCGTCACGGCTCGCCCGCCGACCGCCGAGGAGATGCTCGCGATGCGCTTCGCATGGGAGATCGCGGCCTCCGCGCGCTCGAACGCCATCGCCATCGCGCGCGGTGAGGCGCTGATCGGGCTCGGCTCGGGCCAGACCAGCCGCGTGGACGCCGTGGACGTCGCGCTCATGAAGGCGCGGCGCTCCGAGCACGACCTGCGCGGCGCGGCGCTCGCCAGCGACGGGTTCTTTCCATTCGCCGACAACATCGAGCACGCCGCCGCCGCGGGTATCGCGGCCGTGGTGCAGCCCGGCGGCTCGATGCGCGACGCTGAGGTGATCGCGGCCTGCGACGCGCATCGCATCGCCATGTGCTTCACCGATCGGAGGACGTTCCGGCATTGAGCGGGCCCGTTCCCGTCCGGCGCTTCGTCATGAAGTCCCCCGCTTCACGCATCGATAGAAGGAGTGTCTTGCCCCGCGAACTGGTTCTCATCCTCGATTTCGGCTCGCAGTACACGCAGCTCATCGCGCGGCGCGTGCGCGAGCTGGGGGTTTACTCCGAGATCGTGCCGGGCAACACGCCGCTCGCCGCGATCGAGGCGAAGCGTCCGAGCGCGCTGATCCTCGGCGGCTCGCCGGCCTCCGGCTATCGCGCGGAGGCGCCCATGCCCGATCCCGGCATCTACGGCCTCGGCCGGCCGCTGCTCGGAATCTGCTACGGCTTCCAGGCGACGATGCAGCTGATGGGCGGGGTGCTGGCGAAGGCCGAGCGGGCGGAATACGGGACCGCCACCTTCGTGCAGGATCGCCGCTCGCCGCTGTTCACGGGCGTGCCGAAGCGATTTCGTGCATGGATGAGCCACGGGGATGAAGTGCAGGCGCTCCCGTCGGGCTGGACGCGGATCGCGCACACCTCGAACTGCGCGTTCGCCGCCGCGATGCACGAGCAGCTCCCGTTTCATCTCATTCAATTCCATCCGGAGGTGGTGCATTCGCCGTACGGCAGGCGGGTGCTCTCCAATTTCCTGTTCGAGATCGCGGGCCTCAGGGGCGGCTGGAGCATGAAGAGTTTTCTCCGCCGCGCGGTCGCCGACATTCGCGCGCAGGTGGGAAAGGGCCGCATCCTGTGCGGCCTCTCGGGCGGCGTGGACAGCTCGGTGGTCGCGACCCTCTGCCATCGCGCGGTGGGCAAGCGCCTGCACTGCGTCCTCGTGGACCACGGCCTGCTGCGGCTCGGCGAGGCGGAGGAGGTGGCGCGCGAGCTGGGGGAGAAGCGCGGGCTCGACCTGCGGGTGGTGGACGCGCGCGAACGATTCCTCGGCGCGCTGGCCGGGGTCACCGATCCCGAGCGCAAGCGCAAGATCATCGGCGCCGAGTTCATTGCGGTGTTCGAGGAGGAGGCGCGGCGCGCGGGGCCCGTCGAATTCCTCGCGCAGGGCACGCTCTACCCGGACGTGATCGAGAGCGCTTCGGCGGGCTGGGGCGCGCAGGTCATCAAGAGCCACCACAACGTGGGGGGGCTCCCGAAGCGCATGCACCTGAAATTGGTGGAGCCGCTGCGCTGGTTGTTCAAGGACGAGGTGCGCGAGCTGGGCCGCGCGCTCTCGCTGCCCGATCATCTGGTGGATCGCCATCCGTTCCCGGGTCCGGGGCTCGCGGTGCGCACCCTGGGCGCCGTGAACGCGGCGGATCTCGAGGTGCTGCGCAACGCCGACGCGATCTTCATCGAGGAGCTGCGCCGCGCGAAATGGTACGGACGCACCTGGCAGGCGTTCGCGGTGCTGCTGCCGGTGCAGACCGTCGGCGTCAAGGGCGACGAGCGATCCTACGAGAAGGTCATCGCGCTGCGCGCCGTGAACTCGAGCGACGGAATGACCGCCGACTGGACGCGGCTTCCGGCGAGCCTGCTCGCGCGCGTCGCGAGCCGCATCGCGAACGAGGTGCGGGGCGTGAACCGCGTGGTCTACGACTGCACCAGCAAGCCGCCCGCGACGATCGAATGGGAATGAAGCGGCTCGGCGTCCTGCGCATGAGCGCGGCGCTGATCGTCGCCTTCGCACCCGTTCCGATCGCGCGGGCGGGCGCGGCCGGCGCCGCGAAGATCGCGTCGCCCGACTCGGCGTCATCGATCCCGTTCGCGCTCGGGCCCCCCCGCGAGGGCCCGGGCGGCGCGGTGATCTGGGGCCCCCCCGCGCCGCGGATGAGCGCCGCCGACAGCGTTGCGTTCTGGGCCACCGCCTCGGGCCAGCCCGCGCTGCGTGCGGCCGCGCTCCACCATCTCGCGACGCTCGCGCTCGCGGCCGGCGACACCGCTCGCGCGGACTCACTGTGGGCGCAGCCCGATCTCGCCGCCTCGGTCTGGGCGTGGGAGGCGCTCCGCCCGCGCACCGACCTGGCGCTCGCGCGGGGGGAAGCCTCGCGAGCGGATTCGCTGCTCGAGGCCGCGTCGCGCGACGGATGGCCCGATCCGGAGCGGGCGGCATGGCTCGCGCTCCGCGTGCGGTTGCGCGCGGCGCTCCGCGACACGACGCGCGCCATGGAGTTCGCGCGGCAGGCGCTCCGCGTGTATCCGTCGCAGCCGCCGACGGCACGCGCGCTCGGGACGCTCGATACCCTGCTCCGCGCGCGCGGCGACACGCTCGCGGTGGCGGACGAGATCGCGGCCGCCGAGGCGGACGTGCTGCGCGGGGATCGCGCGTCGGCGGCGCGGCGGCTCCGGCGCGCGCTCCCCGGGTCCGAGCCGGAGGCGAGACCGGCCCTCGCCGAGCGGCTCGCCGAAGTCGAGCGCGGCGCCCGTCACTTCGTCGCGGCCGAGGCCGCGGTGCGCGTCGCGATCGGGTCGACGCGCGCGGATTCGGCGCGCGCGCGCGCCCTGCTCGAGCTCGCGCGGATCCACCGCGACGCCGGCCGGCCGGATTCCGCGATCGCAGCGTTCGGAGCGTCCGCCGATCTCGCCCGCGACCCCACGCAGCAGGAGACTGCTTTGTGGGAGCGGGGGCGCGCGGCCGAGGATGCGGGGCGGTGGGAATCCGCGGGCTTGAGCTTCGCGGCCGTCGCGGAACTCGGACGGATGCGGCGTGCCGACGGCGTGTTCCGCTCGGGGCTGATGTTGTTCGCGAGCGGGCGCGCGGATTCGGCGCGGGTGGTGTGGGCGCTGGCAACCGACGAGGCTTCGCGGTTCTGGCGTGCGATCGCGGGGCGGGCCGCGGAGCGCGCGGCCTCCGATTCGGTGCTCGCCACGATCGCGGCGCGTCCGGGGTACTCCTTCTATGCGGTCGCCGCGCGCGAGACGCTCGGCCTCTCGGCCTGGCCCGGCCGGGTCGCAGAGGACAGTTGCGGCGCCGCGGGCTGCGCCGTGGTGCGCGCCGCGCAGGCGCTCGCCGCGGCGGGCGCTGGCGAGGAGGCGCTGTTCCTGATCGCGCGCTGGGCCGCCGGCGACGCCCGCGCCGGAGCGGGCGGTCCGGCGCCGGGCGATCTGCTCGCGGCCTCCCGGCTCGCTTTCGAAATGGGCCGGCCGGCGACCGGCACCGGCTACGCCGAGCGCGCCCTGCGCATGCCGGCGGCGGGGCCGCCCGCCACCCAGTGGGCGACGACCCCGTGGGCGTATCCGCCGGCGTTCGGCCGGCTGCTCTCGGCGGCGGCCGATCATGCACCGGGTCTCGAGCCGGCGCTGCTCGCGGCGCTGGTGCGGCAGGAGAGCCGCTTCGATCTCCGCGCCCGGTCGGCCCGCGACGCGCTCGGGCTGATGCAGCTCAAGCTCGCGACGGCGCGCGAGGTGGCGCGCGAGCTCCACGTGGCCGCGCCGTCCGAGTCGTCGCTGTTCGATCCCGCGATCAACGTGCGGCTCGGGGTGCGTTATCTCGAACGCCTGCTCCACCGCTTCGACGGCGACGTGGTCGCCGCGCTGTGCGCGTACAACGCGGGGCCGTCGACCCTCGGGACCGCGTGGCGATCGCTGGTCGAGCGGGGCGGCGACGCGCTGCTCTGCGAGCTGGGGGCGAACTCGGACGCGCGCGATTACGCGAAGAAGATCCTGTCCGGCCGCCAGGCCTACCGCGAGCTGCGACCTCGATCGAGCGCCGGGGAATGATCCCGCTCACGCCGCCCGCGGAACGGGGCCGCGGCCCACGCTCCGCGACACCGCCACGGATGACATAAGATGACGGGCGTGCACACTCCCGGCGCCGCTCCGCCTCCCGACCCGCTCGCTCCACTGCGCGCGCCGCACGTCCTGACCGAGCTGCGCCGCAAGGCGATTCATCTCAGTTTCGTGGTGCTGCCGCTGGAGCTGCTCTACCAGGTCTTGCCATGGCCACGCGGCCGCGCGCAGTTCCGTCTGTTCTTCATCGCCCTGGTGGTGGGCGCGATCACGCTCGATCTGCTCCGGCTGCACGAGCCGCGGGTGAAAGGATTCTTCCGCCGCTTCTTCGGGCAGATGATCCGCGAGCACGAGCAGCTGAATCTGCTGGGATCGACCTATCTGCTGCTCGCCGCGCTGCTCGCGATCGAGATCTTTCCGCAGCCGGTGGCGGCGGCGGCGCTGGGGTTCACCGTGCTGGGCGACGCGGTCGCCGCGATCGTCGGCCGCGCCTGGGGTCGTCACCGCCTGTTCAACAAGTCGCTCGAAGGGTTCGTCGCATGCCTGCTGGTCTGCCTCGCGTGGGCCGCATTCGTCACGGCGTTCGGGCGGCTGCCGCTGGGCCCGGCCCTGGCCGGCGCTGTGGTCGCAAGTCTGATCGAGCTCCTGCCGATACCCCTCGACGACAACCTCGGGATCACCCTGTTCGCAGGCTACGCCATGAAGCTGCTCTGGAATCACGGATGACGCCGCGCCCGATCGAGCCCGCGCGCTCCCCGTTCGAGGAGCCGCTGCGCCTCGCGCTGCAGGGGCGCTTCACCGAGGCGATCGAGCGCATCGCGCCGGTGCTGCGCACGCCCGGCCACGATGCCGGCGGGGCGGTGGACGCGCTCGCTCAAGTGGCCCGCATGGCGGACTCCGCCGGTGATCTGGCCCCGGCCGAACACGCGCTCGGACTCGCGCTCGAAGTCCGGCCCCGTCACGCCGATCTCCACTTCCAGCGTGCGTGCGTGTTGCTCCGCCTGAAGCGGCGCGCGGAAGCGCGCCAGTCGCTCGACCGCGCGCTCGCGATCAATCCTCATTACGCGGCCGCGCGGCTGGAGCGCGCGCTGCTCGATGCCCGCGAGGGACGCCTGGGGGAGGCGCTCGAATCGCTGCGCGCGCTTTCGCGGGAATCCGCGATCGCGGAGGAGAGCGCGTTCCAGCAGGGCATGCAGCGCCTCGAGCGGGCCGACTGGGAGGAGGCGCAGGCATTGTTCCAGCGCGCGCTCCGGCTGTCGAACCCCGCGCTTCAGCAGCGGCTCCAGCGCTTTCACGCGCTGGTCGAGCAGGGCGAGGTGCCGGGCGCCATGCAGCTGCTGCGCGAGGCGATCATGGAGCATCCGCTCTACCCCGATCTCCACGCGCTGCTGGGCCGCGCCGAACTCCGGCAGGGGCACTGCGACGACGCGGTGGCGTCGTTCGGGCGCGCGCTCGAGATCAATCCCGAGTATCACGACGCGCGGGTCGATCTCGCGCGGGCGCTCGAAGCGCTCGGGATGCGCATCCAGGCCGCCGAGCAGCTCGCGCTGGTCATCGAGCGGGAGCCGGAGCATCCGCAGGCGCTGGAGCTGCACGCGCGCTGGTCGGCTCGGCCCCGGGCCGTGCCGGGGCGCGAAAATCCGGGCTCGAAACCCTCTTGACCGTCGCGGGTTCGCGGCCCCACCCTAGCGACGGTCCAGGGCCCTTCGAGGGGCCAGGGCTCCACAGGGAGGACGCTCCATGGCGCGTGGTACGGTGAAGTGGTTCAACGACCAGAAGGGATACGGATTCATCACCGCGGAGGGAGAGCAGGACGTCTTCGTCCATCACTCGTCGATCGAAGGCAACGGCTTCCGCACACTGCACGAAGGCGAGGCCGTGGAGTTCGAGATTCGCACGAGCGATCGGGGCGCGGAGGCGGCCCACGTGATCAGGCGGATGTGAGCGGCGTTTCGCCCGGAGTTCGCGCGGCCCGATGCGGAGCATCGGGCCGCGTCGCTTTGCCGGGCCGCGGTTTGCCGGCATGGACGGACGCCGCGGCGCCCGGAACGACAGTCCCCGCTTGACAGCGCATCTATCCTGAGGTCCATGTTCGAATCACTCCTCAAGTCCATCTTCGGATCCAAGCACGACCGCGACGTCAAGCGGGTCGAGCCCTTCGTCGAAGCCATCAACACGTTCGCAGGGGAATTCGGCGCGCTGTCCGACGGGGCGCTGCTCGCGAAAACCACGGAGTTCAAGGCCCGGCTCGCCGAGGCGCTTTCCGGGATCGAGGACGCCACGGAGCGGCGGGCGGCCGAGCGCGAGGCGCTCGATGCGCTTCTGCCCGAAGCGTTCGCCGCCGTCAAGGAGGCGTGCCGCCGGCTGTGCGGCCAGCCCTGGGAGGTCGTGGGCATCCCGATCACCTGGGACATGGTCCCTTACGACGTCCAGCTCATCGGCGGGGTCATGCTCCACGAGGGGCGGATCGCCGAGATGGCCACCGGGGAAGGCAAGACCCTGGTCGCCACGATGCCGCTCTATCTCAACGCGCTCTCCGGGCGCGGCGCGCACCTGGTCACGGTCAACGACTACCTCGCGTTGCGCGACAGCCAGTGGATGGGGGAGATCTTCCGGCGGCTGGGGCTCACCGTCGGTTGCATCCAGCAGGGCATGGACCCGCCGGCGAGGCGCGACCAGTACGCGTGCGACATCACGTACGGCACGAACAACGAGTTCGGGTTCGACTACCTCCGCGACAACATGGCGGTGCGCCCCGAGCACCGGGTCCAGCGCGGGTTCACCTACGCGATCGTCGACGAAGTCGACTCGGTGCTGGTCGACGAGGCCCGCACGCCGCTCATCATCTCGGGCCCGGTCGAGCACAGCGATCAGGCGTTCGATGAGTTGAAGCCGCTGGTCGAGCGCGTGGTGAAGGTGCAGACCACGCTCGTGAACGAGCTGCTGTCCGAGGCCGAGACGCTGCTGAAGGATCCGAAGCAGGAGTACGAGGCGGGCATCAAGCTGCTCCAGGTCCAGCGCGCCGCTCCCAAGCACAAGCGCTTCACGAAACTGGTCAGCGACCAGCCCGGACTCAAGAACCTCACCACCAAGGTCGAGCTCGACTATCTGCGCGACAAGCGGCTGCACGAGATCGACGAACACCTCTACTACGCGATCGACGAGAAGGCGCGGAACGTGGACCTGCTCGAGAAGGGGCGCGAGCAGATGTCGCCCCAGGATCCGGATCGCTTCGTGGTCCCCGACCTGGCCGGCCAGCTCTCGGAGCTCGAGGGCAACGAGGAATTGGGAGCGGAGGAGAAGATCAAGCTCCGCGACGAGATCTACCGCGGCTACGCCTCCAAGAACGAGCGCATCCACAACATCCAGGCGCTGCTCAAGGCGTACTCGCTCTACGAACGCGACGTCGAGTACGTGGTCCAGGATGGCAAGGTCCTGATCGTCGACGAGTTCACCGGCCGGCTGATGCCGGGACGCCGCTACTCGGAGGGTCTGCACCAGGCGATCGAGGCCAAGGAGGGGGTGCGGGTCGAGGGCGAGACCCAGACGCTCGCCACCATCACCCTGCAGAATTTCTTCCGCATGTACGAGAAGCTCGCGGGCATGACGGGCACGGCGGAGACCGAGTCCACCGAATTCTTCGAGATCTACAAGCTCGACGTCGCGGTGATCCCGACCCACAAGGACTGCGTGCGGAAGGACGAAGAGGACGTCGTCTATCGCACCAAGCGCGAAAAATACAACGCCGTGATCGACGAGATCGTGGCCTGCCACGAACGCGGCCAGCCGGTGCTGGTCGGGACTATCAGCGTCGAGGTCAGCGAGCTGCTCTCGCGCATGCTGAAGCGGCGCGGGGTCAAGCACAACGTGCTGAACGCGAAGTACCACCAGCAGGAGGCGGGGATCGTCTCGCAGGCGGGGCAGCGCGCGGCGGTGACGATCGCCACCAACATGGCGGGGCGCGGCACCGACATCAAGCTCGGCGCCGGCGTGCCCGACCTCGGCGGCCTCCATATCCTCGGCACCGAGCGGCACGAGTCGCGGCGCATCGACCGCCAGCTGCGCGGGCGCGCGGGCCGCCAGGGCGATCCCGGCTCCTCGCGCTTCTTCCTCTCGCTCGAAGACGACCTGATGCGCCTGTTCGGGAGCGAGCGCATCTCGGGGCTCATGCAGCGCATGGGGGTGCAGGAGGGCGAGGTCATCGAGCATCCGCTCGTGACCGGCGCGATCTCGCGCGCGCAGAAGCGGGTCGAGGCGCACAACTTCGACATCCGCAAGCACCTGCTCGAGTACGACAACGTCATGAACCAGCAGCGCACGGTGGTGTACGACCTGCGCAACAAGGCGCTGCTCTCGGACGACATCAGCGCGATCGTGCTCGACGCGATCGAGGAGTCGGTGCTGGAGCGGGCCGACAAGACGACCGGGAGCGGGGGCGGTCACCGCGACGAGTGGGATTGGAAGGCGCTGGCCGAGGAGCTGTCCTACCTGCTGATGCGTCCGGTAACCGCGGCCGACCTCGAGGAGGCGCCCGACGCCGACGCGCTCGGAGAGCGCGCGGTCGAGATCGGGCAGCAGGCCTACCGCGCGCGGGAGATCGAATTCTCGCCGCCGGTGCTGCGCGAGCTCGAGCGGCACCTCTACCTGTTCACCCTCGACGAGCACTGGCGCGACCATCTCTACGAGCTCGATCACCTGAAGGGCGGCATCGGGCTGCGCGCGTACGGCCAGCGCGATCCGCTCATCGAGTACAAGAAGGAAGCGTACACGCTGTTCGAGACGCTGGTGCGCGAGGTGCGCGAGGAGTTCGTGCAACGCCTGTTCCGCGTGCAGCTCGCGCCCGAGGCGATGCACGAGATCGAGCGGAGGCCGCGTCCCCGGCAGCTGGTGGCTCAGCACGCCGAGGCGCAGGTGTTCGCCGGCGCGCCGGAAGCCGGCGGCCCGGGGGGCGGGGAGCGCGCGGAGACGGCCGACCAGGGTCCGCCGCGGGCCGCGCCGGTTCGCAGCGGTCCGCGGGTGGGTCGCAACGATCCGTGTCCGTGCGGCAGCGGGAAGAAATACAAGAAATGTCACATGCTGATCGACGAGGGCGTGGGGAGCGGCACATGAGCGAGGAGCGCGACGCGGTGCAGCGGTTGCTCCGCCTGATCGGAGAGCGACTCGAGAGTTTCGTGGAGGGCGACGATCTTGCGCTCGAGACGCTCGGCGAGAGCATCGAGGAGGGGGATTTCACGCCAGAGGATGTCCAGTCCGCCTGCATGGTGCTGCGCATCCTGAGCCGTGACTCCGGCCAGGGATTCGAGGCGGCGCTCGAGAGCGCGCCCGGGCGCGATGCGCTCCGGGTCCTGAGTGCCGAGGAACGCGAGTCGCTGAGCCCCGAGGCCTGGGGCTACCTCATCAAGCTGCGGCGCGGGGGCTCGCTCACCCCGCGGCAATTCGAACGGGTGCTCGAGATGCTGGGCGACTGTGGAGTGCGCCCGGTGGACGTGGACCTCGCTCGCGAGGTGGCGACGCGGGTCGCGCTCCAGGGCGACGACGGCGGGGCCGGGGAGATGCTCGGGCATGGCGATTTCGACCAGACGCACTGACGCGCCGAAGGGCGCGCGCGCATCCCGCAAGGCCGCGGCGGGGGCACGCGCATCCCGCGCCCAGAAGCCCCGGGTGTCCGAGGCTGCGGCCACGCCGCGCGCGAAGGCCACGGCCCGGGGCAAGGCGGGCGCGAAGGCGAAGCCCGCCGCGAAGCCGGCCGCGCCGCGCG
Source organism: Candidatus Eiseniibacteriota bacterium (assembly GCA_041483195.1). Taxonomy (GTDB): domain Bacteria; phylum Eisenbacteria; class RBG-16-71-46; order RBG-16-71-46; family RBG-16-71-46; genus WS-2. Next base: position 106,605 of record JBGPFC010000005.1, on the reverse strand, counting down.
CCACGAAGGCCGAGGCCCGGCCGGCGAAGAAGCCCGGCAAGGCGGTCGCGACCTCGTCTGCCGGGCGTTCCGGTGAGGCCGCGGCGAAGCCGCGGGCGCGCGCGGCCGCGGCCGGCCTCAAGTCGCTCGTGATCGTCGAGTCGCCGACCAAGTCACGCACCCTGACCAAGTTTCTCGGCCGCGGATACATGGTGATGGCCAGCAACGGTCACATCATGGATCTCCCCAAGAGCAAGCTCGGCGTCGACCTCGAGAACGACTTCGAGCCCGAATACGTTCCGATCCGCGGCAAGAGCCAGGCGCTCGCCAAGATCAAGGCCGCCGCGCGCAACGCCGACCGCATCTTCCTCGCACCCGACCCCGATCGCGAGGGGGAGGCGATCGCGTGGCACCTGGCGGGCGCGCTCAAGAGCGCGCGACGCCCGCTGCTGCGCCTCACCTTCAACGAGATCACCGAGCGTGCGGTGAAGCTCGCGCTCGAGCAGCCGCGCGAGCTCGACATGAATCTCGTGAACGCGCAGCAGGCGCGCCGCGTGCTCGATCGGCTCGTGGGTTACAAGGTGAGCCCGTTCGTGTGGCGCACGGTGCGCTATGGGCTCTCGGCGGGACGCGTCCAGAGCGTGGCGCTGAGGCTGGTGTGCGAGCGCGAGGAGGAGATCCTGGCGTTCGTGCCGGAGGAATACTGGACGATCGAGGCCGACTACCAGTCCGAGCGCGGCGACCGGTTCACCGCGCGCCTCACGAGGGTGGCCGAGGAGGATCTCGAGCAGGGCCAGCTGCGCGGCGCGGACGCCGGAGCCCGGGCGAGCGCGCTCGCCGCCGAGCTGGCGACGGCGACGGCGGGCGTCCGAAGCGTCGAGACCTCGCCGCGGCAGGTGCATCCGCGCGCTCCGTTCATCACCAGCACCCTCCAGCAGACCGCTTTCAACCGCCTCGGGTATTCGAGCCAGCGCACCATGGCGATCGCGCAACAGCTGTACGAAGGCGCCGCGCTCGGGGCCGAGGGAAGCGTGGGTCTCATCACCTACATGCGCACCGATTCCCCGCGGCTCGCGGGCGAGGCGATCGCCGACATGCGCGCCTGGCTCGGCGCGCGGCTCGGCCCCGAATACGTGCCGGACTCCCCGCGCCAGTTCAAGGGCAAGAAGAGCGCGCAGGATGCGCACGAAGCGGTCCGGCCGACCGCCGTCGATCGCACGCCCGAAGTGGTGCGTCCGTTTCTCACGGACGAGCAGTACCGACTCTACGATCTGATCTGGAAGCGGGCGGTCGCGTCGCAGGCGGCTTCGGCCGAGTATCTCGCGACCACCGTGGAGATCGAGGCCGGCCGGCTCGGCCTGCGGGCGTCGGGGCGGGTGCTGAAGTTCGCGGGATTCCAGAAGCTGTACGGCGTCGACGAGGACGACGACGCTTCGGAATCACGCCTGCCGGAGCTGCGCGAGGGCGAGCGGCTCGAGCTCGCGCCGCCGCTGGCTCCGGTCGCCGAGGCCGCGGCCATCGAGCCGGTGCGGCCCGAGCAGCATTTCACGCAACCGCCGCCGCGTTACTCCGAGGCGTCGCTGGTGAAGATCCTCGAAGAGCTCGGCATCGGACGGCCCAGCACCTACGCGACGATCGTGGGCACCATCACGACGCGCGAGTACGTCGAGCGCGAGAAGGGCAGGCTGAGGCCCACCGATCTCGGCATGGCGGTGAAGCGCCTGCTGACCGAGACCTTTCCCGATGTGTTCAACGTGAACTTCACGGCCGCGCTCGAGGAAGAGCTGGACGGGATCGAGGAGGGCAAGCAGGAGTGGCATCGCGTCGTCCACGACTTCTGGGGACCATTCCACAAGGATCTCCAGAGCGCGGAGAAGGCCAGCCAGCATCACCGCAAACGAGTGGAGGAGGCGACCCAGATCGCGTGCCCCAACTGCGGGAAGATGCTGGTCAAGAAGTTCGGCCGTCGCGGCCCATTCCTCGCCTGCCCGGGCTATCCCGAATGCAAGTTCACGCGTCCGGTCGACGACGCGGAGCTGCCGACCCCGGTCGAGGGCACGTGCGAGCTGTGCGGCTCGACCCTGGTCGCCCGCAACGGCCCCTACGGCCGCTTCGTCTCGTGCTCGCGGCGCCCGGACTGCAAGTACACGCGGCCATTCACGCTCGGCATCAAGTGCCCGGAATGCGGGCAAGGCGAGATCGCGGAGCGCCGCAGCCGGCGCGGCAAGGTCTTCTACGGTTGCACGCGCTATCCCGAGTGCAAGTTCGCGGTGTGGGACCGCCCGCGTCTCACGCCCTGCCCGCAGTGCGGCGCGCCGTTCCTGGTGGAGAAGGAGACCCGCAAGGGCCTGGCGGTGCGTTGCGTGAAGCCGGGCTGCGGTTACAAGACGCAATCGGAGCCGGTCGCGGACTGACGCGGCCGGCGGCGAAGACGGGAGGGATCCCATGCGCGCGGCGCTCGATCTGTTTCTCACGGAACTCGCGGCCGTGCGGCGCGCTTCGCCTCACACGCTCGACGCCTACCGTCGCGACGTGACGCGGGTCCTCGACCGCGCGGCGGGCGAGGGGCGCCCCGTCGATCCCGCGCTCTGGACGCGCGAGCTCCTCGAGCAGGGCCAGCGCGATCTCTATCGCTCGGGTCACGCCGCGGCCAGCGCGGCACGGGCGCTCGCGGCGTGGCGCAGCTTTTCGCGATTCTGCGTGAGGCGCGGCGTGATCGCGGACGATCCCGCGCGCGGCCTGCGCGCGCCCCGCCTGCCGCGGCGGCTGCCCCGCACGCTGCCTTCGCTCGATCTCTCGCGCGCGCTCGACCGGCTCGATGCGACCGACGCGGCGACCCTGCGCGACCGCGCGCTGCTGGAGCTCGCGTACGGGGCGGGGCTCCGGCTCTCGGAATTGGTCGGCCTCAACCGTGGCGACGTGGATGCGCCCGGCGGGCTGCTGCGCGTTCGCGGCAAGGGACGGCGGGAGCGCGTGGTGCCGGCCGGCGACACCGCCCTGTGCGCGCTCGATCGATTCCTGGGCGCGGGCGGCCGGTCGACCGGACGCCCCGACGAGCCGGTGTTCCGCGGCCCGCGCGGGAGCCGGCTCTCGGGACGCACGGTGCAGCGGGTCGTGCGCCGCCGGCTCGCCGAGGTCGCGGGCGGGATCGGCGTCACGCCGCACGCGCTGCGCCACTCGTTCGCGAGCCACCTGCTGGATCGCGGCGCGGATCTGCGCGCGATCCAGGAGCTGCTCGGGCACCGCTCGCTGGGGACGACCCAGATCTACACGCACGTTTCGCAGACGCGATTGCGCAAGGCATACGGCCAGGCGCATCCACGCGCCTGAGCGGGGCGCGCCGATCCGCTCCCGGCGCGGGACGCAGCAGAGCGCCGCGCCCGGCCGCGCGCCGCAGCGGTTGACGGGTGCGCGGTGACCATGCACGATGCCGCCGTGGCTCATTTCACATCGCGCGCCCCGCGCGCCACCGGCACCCTGCTCGCGCTCGGAATCGCACTCGGCGGTTGCGCGAAGAAGGGTCCGCCATCGGGAGGTCCGCCCGATCTCGAGCCGCCGCGCGTCATCGCGAGCGCCCCCGATTCCGGCGCTTCGCGGGTCGCGCGCGATGCGCGGCTCACGATCACGTTCAGCGAGGGCATGGAGCCGCGCTCGACCGGTGAATCGGTGGCGCTCGCCCCGCGGGTCGAGATCCGGCAGCGACGCTGGAGCGGGCGCACGCTCGCGCTCGTGCTCGCGCATCCGCTGGCCCCGGCGCAGACCTACACGTTGTTCGTGGGCGGCGAGGCGCGCGACCGGCACGGCAATCCGCTGGGGGCCGGCACCGCGATCGTGTTCAGCACCGCCGATAGTTTTCCGCACGGCCTGATCGCGGGAAAGGTCGATGCCCGCGGGTTCAGCGCGGCCGGGACCTACCTGTGGTGCTACGACGCAGCCCGCGGGCGGGGCCCCGACAGCACCGCCCGCGACTTCGACGCGCTCGGACTCGCCGACGGGAACGGGCAGTTTCGAGTGCCGGGTCTCGCGGTGCCCGGCCGTTACCGGCTCTGGGCCTTCGCGGACCTGAACGGCAACCGCTCGTTCGAGCCGGACGCCGACATCCTCGCCCCGGTGGACACCACGTTCGAGCTCACCCGCGAGCAACCCACCGCTTCGGGATTGCTGCTGCGCGTGATCAACCCGCGCGCCCCGGCGCGCCTGCGCGGCGCCGTGCTCGACTCGCTCGGAGACAGCCTGGGCATCGTGCGGATCTTCGCCGTGAGCGATACCGACTCGACCGTCCGCCGGCTCGAGGCGGTCGACGACCGGGGTGGGTTCGACTTCCAGATCACATCGGGGACATGGAGGCTGCGCGCGTTCCGTGACCGCGACAAGAACCGTGCGTACCGCCCGGCCGACGAGCCCGCCAGCGCGCCGCTCGTCATGCGAGTCGAGCCCGCCGACGACCTGACCGGGCTGACGCTGGTGCTGCGCCGTCCGGCGGGAGTACCCTGAACCGCGTGAACATTGCGTTCCGGAAGATGCACGGCGCGGCGAACGACTTCGTGGTGGTGGACCACCGCACGGCGTTTCTGCCCGACGCGATCGGGCCGCTGGTGCGGCGGCTGTGCGACCGGCGCCGCGGCGTCGGCGCGGACGGGGTGCTGCTGCTCGAGCGCGATCCGGAGCTCGACTTCGCCATGCGCTACTTCAACGCGGATGGCGGGCCGGCGAATTACTGCGGCAACGGCGCGCGTTGCGTGGCGCGGCTCGCGCTCGACCTGGGGCTGGGCCGCGCGGGGGAGGTGCGATTTCGCACCGCCGCCGGCGTTCAGAGCGCGCGACGCGCGCCCGAGGGCGGCGCGATCGAGCTGCAGTTCGGGCGGGTGGAACGCGGGCGCGCGATGAGTCTCGAGGCCGTGGATCGGGTGTTCGCCGGGACGCTGATCACGCCCGGCGTGCCGCACTTCGTGGTGCCGGTCGATCGCGTGGACGGGGTCTCGGTCGGGACCTGGGGCGGCGCGCTGCGCCGTCACCCACAGCTCGGCGCGGGCGGCGCGAACGTGGATTTCGTCGCGGTCCTCGAGCCCGGGCGCGTCGCGATGCGCACCTACGAGCGCGGCGTCGAGGCCGAGACGCTGGCGTGCGGGAGCGGGGCGATCGCATCTGCGCTGTGGGCCGCCGCCCATGGCCACGGCTCGCCGGTGCGGGTGCTGACCGCGGGCGGCGACGAATTGCGCGTGACGTATCGCGAGAGTGCGACGGGCTACGACGTGGGCCTGAGCGGCCCGGCCGAGATCTCGTTCGCGGGCGAATGGATCGAGCCGGCCGAGGTGGCGGCCGGACGCGACTGAAAGGGACGACCATGTTCGACGGACTCACGGTGGCGATGGTCACGCCGTTCCGGGACGGCGCGATCGACCTCGAAGCGACGGCGCAGATCATCGACTTCATGATCGAGGGAGGGGCCGAGGGGCTGGTCGTCTCGGGCTCGACCGGCGAGGCGGCGACCTGCAGCGTCGACGAGCGCCGCACCCTGTGGCGCTTCGCGCGTGAGCGGGTGCGTTCGCGCGTCCCGGTGATCGCGGGGACCGGGACCAACGCCACCGCCGACAGCATCGTCCTCACCCGGATGGCGGAGGAGCTGGGACTCGACGGCGCGATGATCGTGACGCCCTACTACAACAAGCCAACGCCGAAGGGACAGATCGCTCACTTCACGGCGATCGCGAAGAGCACCAAGCTTCCGCTCGTGATCTACAACGTGCCAGGGCGCACCGCCACCAACACGCTGCCCGAGACCATCGAGCAGCTGCGCGAGCTGCCCAACGTGGTGGCGATCAAGGAGGCCTCCGGCAGCCTCGATCAGGCGAGCGCGATCTGCGCGCGCACCCCATTCACGCTGCTCTCGGGGGACGACTCGCTCACGCTGCCCATGATCGCGGTGGGGGCGACCGGAGTGATCTCGGTCGCGGGCAACGTGGCGCCCGCCGAGATGCGGGCGCTCTGCGATCACGCGCGCGCCGGACGCATCGCCGAAGCGCAGGCCGTGCATCGGCGGCTGCTGCCGCTGTTCAAGGCGCTGTTCGTGGAGTCCAATCCCGGACCCGTCAAGTGCATGCTCGCCATGATGGGGCTCATCGAGAACGAGCTGCGGTTGCCGCTGGTGCCGGTGGAGCCCGCGACGCGGAAGACGCTCGAAGCCGCCGCGGGCGCGTCCGGGATCCGGCTCGCGACCGCCGTGACATCCGGCGCGCGGACCGCCCCACCCGAGTGATCGCGCTCGTGCTGGTGGGCGCGGCGGGACGCATGGGCCGCGCCGTCGAGGAAGCCGCGCTCGCATCCCCGGACTTCGCCGTGAAGGGACGCGTGGATCGCGCGGACCGGCATCCCGCGGATCGCGGGGGCTGGAGCGATACCCTCGCCGACTTCGCGGCACGCGGCGACGTCGTCGTGGAGTTCAGCAGCCCGGAGGGATGCCGCGCCTGCGCCGAGCTGTGCGCCGCGCGCGGAGCCGCGCTGGTCTCGGGGACGACCGGGCTCGACGCGGCGGGGGAGGCCGCGATCGCGGCCGCCGCCGCCCGGGTGCCGGTCCTCAGGTCCGCGAATTTCAGCCTGGGCGTCGCGGCGCTGCGGCGCGCGCTGGATGCCGCGCTCTCCGCGCTCCCCAGGGACTGGGACATCGAGATCGTCGAGCGCCACCATCGGCGCAAGCTCGACAGCCCCTCCGGGACCGCGCTGCTGCTCGGGGCGGACGCCGCCGCGAGCCGGGGCCTCGGCAGCGGGGCGCTGCGCCAGGGACGCTCGGGGCGCACCGGCCCGCGGCCCGCGGCCGAGATCGGCATCCACGCGGTGCGCGGCGGCTCCTGGGTCGGCGATCACGCCGTGCTGCTCGCCGGCGAGGGCGAGTGGCTCGAATTGCGGCACGTCGCATCGGACCGCGGCGCGTTCGCGCATGGCGCGCTCGCGGCCGCGCGATTCGTGGCGGAGGCCCGGCCCGGAGCGTATACTCTCGACGACGTGCTGAGTGCGAAGGGCCGCTGAGCTCAGGTCCATTCCCCGTGTCGGAGTCGAATTGCGCATTCCGCGTGTCGCCGCGGCCCTGATCCTCGCCGCCCTCGCGGCCGCCGCGAGCGCCGTGCCCGCCGGGGCGCAGGGGTTCGGCAAGAACAAGGTCCAGTACGATCCGCTGGACTGGGCGGTGCTCGAGACCCCGCACCTCAGACTCCACTACTACGCTGAAGAAGAGAGTCTGGCGCGGCGGCTCGCCGCCTTCGCGGAGAGCGTGTGCGTCGAGTACGACGGGCGCTTCCGGCTCGAGCCGAAGCGGCGCATTCCAATCCTGCTCTACTCGGTGCACCACCTGTTCCAGCAGACCAACGCGAGTCCCGGCCTGATCTCCGAGGCGACCGGGGGCCTGACCGAGCTCATCAAGGGACGCGTGCTCATTCCCCACACCGGCTCGTGGACCCGCCTGTGCTGGGTCGCACGACACGAGCTCACCCACGCGTACATGCTCGAGAAGGTGACGCGCGTGATGCACGATCACCACCGTACGCAGAACTACCTCCCGCCGCTCTGGTTCATCGAGGGCCTCGCCGAGTACTGCGGCACGCACTGGGACGAGGAGGCGGAGGGCCTGCTGCGTGACGCCGTGCTCACCGGCGCGGCACGCCCGCTCACGCACAGCGAGTCCATCACCGGCACCGTGCTCATGTACAAGGAGGGCCAGTCATTTCTATTGTGGCTCGCGGCGCGTCACGGCCGCGACAAGGTCTTCGACCTGTTCGACAACTGGTATCGGGCCGAGGACTTCGAGACCGTGTTCCGCATCACCCTGGGCGTGCCGCTCGCGCGGCTCGACGAGGAGTGGTTCGAGGCGACCAAGCGCCGCTACTATCCGGTGGTCGCGACCACCACCACCCCGGCCGAGATCGCGCGGCGCATGACGCAGCGCGGGCACTACAACCTCGGTCCGCGGGCGCTGCCGGCCGCCGACTCCGCCGACACCACGGTACGCTTCTGCTACTTCGCGGCCAACGTGACGGGCGTCGACCTCATGCTGAACGAGCCCGGCCGCGGCGGACCGCGGCGCGACGTCCGCCTGTTGCGGGGGGGGCTGTCGCCGACCTTCGAATCGTTCCACCTGTTCCGCGATCGGCCGGGAGTCTCGACCTCGGGGTTGATCGTGCTGTCCTCCAAGCACGGCGGCCGCGATGCGCTCTACATCGTGGACCCGCGCCGCCGGCGGGTCGTGCGGCGGCTCGCGTTTCCCAGCCTGGTGGCGGTCAACGACCCGTGCCTGGCGCCTGGCGACTCCGCGATCGTGTTCTCGGCGCAGGACTATGGGGGCCGGTCCGATCTCTACCGCGCACGCTGGCCGCGCGGGAGGGTGCGACTCGAGCGCCTGACCGATGACGACTTCGACGACGTCGAGCCCGACGTATCGCCGGATGGACGCTGGGTGGCGTTCGCGTCCGATCGCGGCGGGCGCGACGGCGGCTACGCGCTGTGGCGGATCTCCCTCGAGAGCGGGGCGATCGAGCCGCTCAGCCATCCGCCGGCCGGCGACGACCGCCAGCCCGTCTATTCTCACGATGGACGCTGGCTCGCGTTCCGCTCCACCCGCAGCGGCATCAGCGACCTGTGGGTCCGGGACGCCGAGCCCGCGCGCGAGGCCCGGCGCGTCACGCGGCTGCAGGGCCCGGTGATGGATCCGGACTGGATGCCCGGCGGGCGCGGTCTCCTGTTCACCGCCGAGCAGGCGATCACGTTCCAGACCTACGCGCTCCGGTTCGACCCCGACACCCTGGCGGCCGAGCCCGAGCCCGAGGCGGCGCCCGCCGTTCCGGTCGCAGCGGTCTACGACGTGGCCGCGCCCCAGCGCTACGAGCGCCACCTCGGCCTCGATCTGGTGCAGAACACCGTGGGCTACGACCCCGGAGTCGGGAGCGGGGGCGGAGGCGGCCAGATCGCGCTCAGCGACGTGCTCGGAAACGAGCAGTTCTACATCTTTCTCGCGAACGACAGCGAGCGCTTCGGGAATTTCTGGGACGGATTCGAAGGAGGCGTGACCTACCTGAATCAGAGCCGCCGCCTCAACTTCGGGCTCGGGGTGTTCAGGCTGACGCAGATCTACGACGCGGAGCTCGACGACATCCGGCGCGAGCGTCGGATCGGGATCGTGGGACTCGCCAGCTATCCGTTCGACAAGTTCACCCGGCTCGAGGGCTCGGTGCTGGTGCGGCACGCGAGCGACCACCGGCTGCAGAGCGGCGACACGCAGGATGTCGACCTGGTCTCGGATTTCCTCACGCTCGCGCACGACAACACGCGCTGGACCGAGCTCGGGCCCAGCGTGGGGTCGCGCTTCTTCATGTCCGCAGGGTTCACCCGCGACCTCACCTCGGGCGCCGGCGACTTCGGCACGCTGCTCGCGGAGTTCCGCCACTATCGGCTGCCGCTGCCCGGCATCGTGACCGCCTCCCGGCTGCAGGCGCAGTCGAGCGTCGGCCGCGACGCGCAACGCTTCTTCCTCGGCGGAAACTTCTCGCTGCTCGGGTACGAGCGCCGCCGGCTCTCGGGACTCCAGACCGTGCTGATCGAGCAGGAAGTGCGATTCCCGCTGGTGCGCGGGCTCACGCTGGCGATCCCGGCGCCCTGGGTGTTCCCCACCATCAACGGCGCGGTGTTCGCCGATGCGGCATGGGGCTGGGACCGGATCTTCGACGAGCATCTCGGCAGCGCGGGTTTTTCGGTGTTCATCGGGGGCGGATACTATCCGGCGCTGCGCTGGGACTACGCCTGGACCACGACCGACTTCCGCGAATTCTCGAAGCAACCGCGCCAGCAGTTCGGAATCGGCTTCAACTACTGAGTCGCGTCGACCCGACCGCGGCGCGCGATCATGGCACGTGGCGGCCGGGATCGAGCGCGATGCCGTAGGGATCGGAGAGGCCGCGCAGGTATTCGAGAACGGTCCCGTCGGGTGCGATACGCACCACCTCGCCGAGGCCGGGCACCGTGACCCAGGCCTCACCGGTCGGTAGGTCGACCGCCACCTCGCGCGCGCCGGGCAGCCCGCCGACGCGGAGCTCGACGAGCCCGCTGCGGCGGAAGGCGATCACGCCGCCGCCGCGCGCATCGGCGACCCAGATGCGCCCTCGCGGCGCATCGACCGCGATCCCGATCGGGCCGGAGGCGTCCGTGAGCGTCGCGAGCACCGCCCCGGCCGGAGAGAGATGCACGATCGCGCGGCCGTCGAAGCTCGTGACCCACGCGTCGCCGTTGGCGGAATCCACCGCGACCCGCGAGGGCGCCGTCACGTTGGCGCTCCCGAGCGGCGTGCCGTCGCGCGCGTAGCGGCGGACGTGATTGGCGCCGCGCTCGCACACCCAGACCGCGGCGCCCGAAGGATCGATCGCGATGCCGATCGGCGTGTCGATCGGCGCGAGCTGCGCGGGGGATCCCGGCGCGCCGCCGGTCGTGAAGTGATACACGCCGCCGCGTGCCTGGTCGCACACCCACGGGCTTCCGTCGATCGGATCGAGCGCGACGGCCACGGGTTCGGAGAGTCCGGAGATCGAAACGCGGGTCGCGCGCACCGGGTCGTAGCCGAGCACCCGGCCGTCGTAGGTGTCGCAGAGCCACACCCAGCCGGTGCGCGGGTCCGCGGCCACGCCGGTCGGTCCGTAGAAGCCGCTCGATTCGAAGGCGATCTGCCGCCCGTCCGGCGTGAGCTCGATCAGCGAGTGACGCGCGAGATCGGCGAGCCACGGCCGCAGGAATCCCGGCGTCGAGTGATCCTCCGCCGGCAGACCCCCGAGCACGCCCGAAAACACGAAGTAGAGGCGGTAGTCGTAGCGCAGCCCATTCGTGAGCCCGAAGTCGAGCAGCGACGATTGACTGCCCGGCAGCAGCATGCCCACCGGCCGGAACACGCTGTCGTTCTGCGCGCGACGGTAGGCCTGGTATCCGAAATCCCCCTCGATCGGCGGCGGCGTCCAGCGCAATTGCACGAGACCGGAGCCCGCGATGGCCGCGAAGCCGGCCGGGCGGCCGCGCGTGACGGGATTCAATGGGTCGAATGGATTGGAATGCTCGCGGCTGCTGCACCCCGCGAGCAGCGCGAGGACTAGAAGCGCAGCGCCAGGGCGCATCGTTCCGGCCCCAATGCGATGGAGAGTCGCGGCGCGTCGGTCCTGCGCAGGAATCCGATGTAGAGGCTCGCCCCGATCATGACCTCGCCGGCGAGCAAGGAGGCCGTCGAGAGCCGGTCGTCGTGCACAGCCGCGTCGTAGAGGCTGGAGATGCGCCCCGGATCGGTGGCCCGCCGGTATTCGGCATATTCCTGATTGGCGTGGTCCGAGAGTCCGAATGACGTGCCGATCAGACCGGCGCCCGCGACGAAGGTGAGGATCGCCCAGCCGTAAGCGTGCCGGGTCGGGGGAGGGAGCGGGACTTCCGTAAATGGATCGGCCGCCAGCGCGGGAGCGCAGGCGGCCGGCGAAACGAGCGTGAGCGTGAGGCTGGCCGCGAGCAGCGCGGCCACGGTCGAACGCATCTCGGCCTCAGGCCGGAAGCTTTTGGGTGAAGCTGGCCAGCCGCGATTTCTGCCGGCTGGCGGTCTCCCTCTTGATAATGCCCTTCGATGCGGTGCGGTCGAGCATCTTGACCGCCGCGCGATACGCGGCGTCGCCTTCGGCGCGCGTCGTCGCGGCCCGCACCAGCCTGAGGGCGGAGCGGAGACGAGTCCGGGCCGCGACATTGCGCTGCCGGGCCTTCTCGTTCGTCAGCACCCGCTTGGCCGCGGATTTGTGATGCGGCATGCAGTTCCTCCTTGGGGATCGTCATCGCTGAAAAGCCCGGCGACGATACGAGCGGGGCGCGCGTGGTGTCAAGGCCGCAGGGTCTGCGCGCGCGGCGAACGCCGGGCCGCGGCGCGCGCCGTCGCGGATGCGTGAAGGCGATTGCGGGGTTCACTCCAGGGGTGTAGTGTCCTTGCTTCGCGTATCCCCACTGGTGGTACGGAGGCGCCCGTGAGCGCTTTGAGCGAAAAAGTGCTGAATCTCCCCGCGGCTCCGGGGGTTTACCTCTTCAAGGACGCCGCCGGACGGGTGCTCTACGTCGGCAAGGCGAAGAGCCTGGCCCAGCGCGTTCGCAGCTACCTCGCGAGCGACCTCGGCGACTCCCGCCTGCAGGAGCTCATGTCCCTGGCGGCAGACGTCGACAGCATCCTGACCGACACCGAGGTCGAGGCGCTGCTCCTCGAATCGACCCTGATCCGGCAGCACCGGCCCCATTACAACATCCTGTTGAAGGACGACAAGAGTTTTCCATACGTAAGAATCAGCGTGCATGAGGAATTCCCGCGCGTGGCCGTCACGCGCCACGTCCGCGACGACGGCGCGCGTTACCTCGGGCCCTACGTCGACGTCAAGCGACTGCGGCGCACGCTGCGCGAGATCCGGCGCATCTTTCCGCTCCGCACCTGCCGCAACTTCGAGGACTACCGGCGTGCCGACCGGCCCTGTCTCTACTATCACATCCGGCGCTGCGCCGGACCCTGCTACAGCCGCGCGGCCATCGATGCCGCCGGCTACCGGCGGATGGTCGATGGCCTGCTCCTGTTCCTCACCGGGCGCGACGACGAGCTCCTCGGCCGGCTGCGGGACGAGATGGACGCCGCGTCGGCGGCGCGCGAATTCGAGACCGCCGCGCGCCGCCGGGACCAGATCCAGATGCTCGAACGCGCGCGCGTGCCGCAGAAGGTGGTCGCCCGCTCCGGCCGCGACACCGACATCGTCGGGCTCGCGCGGCACGGGCGGCGCGCGGCCGCGGCGGTGCTCCTGCTGCGCGGCGGGCGCGTGGTGGGCAAGGAGTCCCGCATGATCGACCGCGCGGACGCGCTCGACGGTCCGGCGCTGCTCGAGAGCTTCCTGAGCCAGCACTACCTGCCGCGTCTCGAGCTGCCGCGCCGCATCGCGGCCGGCGACCTGCCGGCGGGCGCCGCGGTGCTGGGCGCCGCGCTCGCGCGACGCGCCGGGCACGCGGTCGAGGTGGTGGTGCCGCGCCGCGGGCGGGAGCGCCAGCTGGTCGCGGCCGCCGAGCGCAACGCGGCGCACGCGCTCGAGGATCTCGAGGCGCGACGCGCCGGGCGACGGGCGCGCTTCGCGCCCGACGTGCTCGAGCTGCAGAAGGCGCTCGATCTCGCGGCGCCGCCCCATCGCGTGGTGTGCTTCGACGTATCGAACTTCGGAGCGGAGAGTGCGGTGGCCGCCGTGGTGGCGAGCGAGAACGGCGTCGCGCGCAAGGGGCTCTACCGGCGCATGCGCATCCGCCATCCGGGCCCCGACGACTTCGCGATGATCGGCGAAGCGGTCGAGCGCTACTGGATCCGCGTCGAGTCGGGGGAGCTGCCGCGCCCGGACCTGGTCATGGTGGATGGCGGGGTGGGGCAGCTGGGCGCCGCCCGCGCGGCGCTCGATCGGGTGACCACCCGCCCGGTCGCGCTGATCGGTCTCGCCAAGCGCGAGGAGACGGTGGTGCGGGAGACGGCGCCGGCGCTCCGGCTCCCGAGGCGCAGCAGGGCGTTGCACACGCTCCAGCGCCTGCGCGACGAAGCGCATCGGTTCGGGCTCGGCTACCATCGGCTGTTGCGCGGCGGGGCGCGCACCACGAGCGCGCTCGACCGGGTCCCGGGGGTCGGCCCCGCCCGGCGCGCCGCGCTGCTGCGCGAGTTCGGATCGATCGCCGGGCTGCGCGCGGTCGCGCCGGAAGACATCGCCCGGCGCGCGCGCGTCCCGCTCGCGCTCGCGGCCCGCATCGCGGTGCAGCTGGCGGATCCCGCGGAACCCGCGGCGCTTTCCGCGCCGGGGCCGGAACCCCATCGGGTGCGGAGGCCGGCATGAGCATGCGCGCGCCGGCTCCCGGGAGCGGGCTCGACCTCCTCGTCGATCGCTACCTCGATGAGCTGCGCACCGGCCGCCGCCTGAGCGCCCACACGCTCGACGGCTACGCGCGCGATCTCTCCGACTACCTGGGCTTCGCGCGCCAGCACCGGCTCGCCGATTGGACGGAGGCGACGGCGACGTTCGTGGACGGCTACTTCGCGACGCTCGTGAAGCGCGGGCTCGCGGGCAGCACCGTCGCGCGGCGCAGGTCCTCGCTGCGCGGGTATCACGCGTTCCTCGAGCGCACCGGGGCACGGCCCGACGATCCGATCGCGCGGCTCCCCGCGGCCCGGCCGGAGCGGCGGCTTCCGCACGCGCTCCCGTTCGAGGCGATCGAGCGACTGCTGGGCCAGCCGCATGGGGAGTCTCCGCTCGCGCTGCGCGACCGCGCCATGCTGGAGCTGGCCTATGCGAGCGGGCTGCGCGTTTCCGAGTTGTGCGCGCTCGATCGGCGGAGCCTCGAGCTTCGGACGCGCGGCGTGACGGTGACCGGCAAGGGCAACAAGGAACGGCAGGTTCCGTTCGGCCGCGCCGCGGAGTCCGCGCTGCGCGAATACCTCGAACGCGCGCGCCCCACGCTCTGCGCGCGCGCGCACCACGACGCGCTGTTCACCAACGCGCGCGGCGGGCGGCTGAGCCGGATGGGATTCTGGAAGATCCTGCATGGCCACGCGCGAGCGGCGGGGATCGCGACCCGCGTGCATCCGCACGCGCTCCGCCATTCGTTCGCGACCCATCTGCTCGAAGGCGGGGCCGATCTGCGCGTCGTCCAGGAGCTGCTCGGGCACGCGTCGGTCAAGACCACCGCGATCTACACCCATCTCGACCGGGCCTATCTCCGGGAGGTGCATCGCACCTTCCACCCTCGACCCTGAGGGCACGTCCACCCAGAAGGAGAGTCGCATGACGGGAAACCGTCGAACGATGATCGCGCTCGCGATCGCAGCTGGACTCGCAGTGGGAAGCGGATCGCACGCGGCCACCGTCGTGCTACCGCGGCCGGGGCAGGTGGGCTTCGGCATGCTGGGTCAATTCGGGACGCTGCTCAAGTCGGGCGACATCGGCGACGACTTCGGCTCGGGGGGCGGCTTCGCGGTTCGCATGCGCTACCGGATGCGGTACGAGCGCGCGGTGGGTCTCACGTTCGAGCGGCATGGGTTCGACGTTCGCGTCCAGCAGCCGCCCGACAGCACCTTCGCGCCGAAGTCCGCGGCGATCCTGGCGACCGGCGCCGAGATCTACCAGATGTTCGGCACGCGCACCCGCAACGTTCGCATGCTGAGCGCCGGCATCGGGCTCGCGCAGATCACCCAGAAGCTGAACGACGGCGAGACCCAGCTGTCGGGCAAGGGCGTTGGCGACGGCATCTTCCTGAGCGGGGGAGGCGAGATCGAGTACTTCTTCTGGCAGAGCTGGGCGGTCGATCTCAGCACGCGCTACCACGCCGTGTTTCTCGATGGCGTCGTCAATCACGACGTGCAGCTGTCCGCCGGCCTCGTGTTCTACGCGAGCTATTAGGGAGCGCCCAGGTGGAGCTGACGGCGACCCGTTACCAGATCGGACAGCGGCTGCGCCACCCCCAGTTCGGGGAGGGCCTGGTCGTCGAGGTGCACACCGATCGCGGGCGGGAGGTGCTCGAGGTGGTGTTCGGCGGCGAATTGCGCCGGCTCTCCGCGCAGCGCGAGTGGGAGATGGTGGACACCAACGTGCCATCGACGCCCGAGAGCCCGCGGCCGACGGACCGCTCCCGCGTGCTCCATCCCCAGGCGGACGCGCTGCTCGAGAGCTGGATCGCGGACGCCTGCGTTCCGCCCGGGCATTTCACGCTGCATGCCGAAGCCGAGCGCTGGGCGGGATGGGTCGGAAGCGATCGTCTCATCTCGCTCGATTCATTGCGCGGGGTCGAGCGCTTTCCCCACCAGATCAAGGCGTGTCTCAAGGTCATGCGCGATCTGAACGGGCGCGCGATCCTCGCCGACGAAGTGGGCCTCGGCAAGACCATCGAGGCGGGGATCGTGCTCAAGGAGTACCTGCTGCGCGGCGCGGTGCGAACCGTGCTGGTGCTGGTGCCGGCCTCGCTGTGCGAGCAATGGCGGGCGGAGCTCTGGGAGAAATTCGAGCTCGATTTCGTGGTGTCGCGTGGGCCGGCCGGACAGTGGGGCAGGCATCCTCTCGTCATCTCGTCGCTCGAGACCGCCCGGCACGAGCGCCATCGCCGGCGCGTGCGTGGCGCGAACTACGACATGGTGGTCGTCGACGAGGCGCACCGCCTTCGCAACCACCTGACCCTCGGCTGGAAGTTCCTCAACGACCTGAACCCGCGCTACCTGTTGCTCGCGACCGCGACCCCGGTGCAGAACGACATGCGCGAGCTCTACAACCTGGCGACGCTGGTGCGGCCCGGGACGGTGGGAACGTTCTCGCAGTTCCGCCGCGATTTCCTCACGGGTCACGACAAGCGTACGCCTCGCAACACGCCGCGACTCCGGGCGCTGCTCGAGTCGGTGATGATTCGCACCCGCCGCGCCGACACCGACCTGGAATTCGCGCCGCGGAAGGTCGAGACGATGTGGGTTCCGCAGACCCCGCCGGAGCGGCTGCTCTACCGACAGGTCAGCGACTTCGTCGCCGACGCTGTGCACGGCGACGCCGGCCCCGGGCGTCCGCATTACTTTACGCTCATGGTGCTGCAGAAGGAAATGGGATCGTCGTGGGCGGCGGCGGCCTCGACCCTCGAGAAGCTCAGCCAGAATCCCGACGGCCTCGACGTGCGGAGGCTGAAACTCCTGACCGCGCGGGCCGCCGAAGCGAGCCGCACTCCCAGCAAGGTGCGATCGCTGTTGCGCTGCCTGGGGGCGATCGGCGATGAGAAGAGCATCATCTTCACGCAGTTCCGCTCGACCCAGGAGATCATCGTCGGCGCGCTGCGCACGCAGGGGATCGAGCCCGCCGTGTTCCATGGGGAGCTCGGCTGGCGCGAGAAGGAGGAGGCCCTCGACCGCTTCCGGGGATCCGCTCCGATTCTGGTGAGCACCGAGGCCGGCGGCGAGGGGCGCAATCTCCAGTTCTGCCGCATCGTCATCAACTTCGATCTGCCGTGGAATCCGATGCGCGTCGAACAACGCATCGGCCGCGTGCACCGGCTCGGCCAGGAGCATCCGGTGCGCGTCATCAACCTCGCGGCGCGCGGGACCATCGAGGCCTACGTGCTCGAGATCCTCGATCGCAAGATCCGAATGTTCGAGCTGGTGGTGGGGGAGATGGAGGAGATCCTCGGAACCTGGCAGCCGCACGGCTCCTTCGAGGACGAGGTGTTCAAGCGCTGGACCGAGTCCACCAACCCGCGGGTGCGCAAGCGCCGCTTCGCGGAGCTGGCGCAGCACCTGGTCGTGGCGCGGCGGCTGTACCAGAAGCAGAAAGACCGGCAGAGCTGGTTGTTCCCGGGCCTGGAGGACGAAAAGAAATGAGCGTCATCGCCCAGGTCCCGTCGCGCCGGAAGCGCAAGCCGGCGCCGAGCGTCACACGCGTGCCGCACGGAGTCGCCCCGACGGCATTGCCGCCCGAGTGGCGGGAATTCGTCGGCCGCTGGCTCGCGTCGACCGGATGCAGCGTGAGCCCCGCCGCGCGCGGCGACTGGGAGGTCGAGCTCTCGCCAGCGCTCAGGCGCCGCTGGCGCCGCCAGCGCGTGCGGCTGGTGTTCGATCCGCAACGCGCCACGCTGCCGCGGGGCGCGTGGTTCACAGCTCCCGGCAGCGGCGCGGGGCGCAGGATCCTCGACGCGGCCCTCGAGATCCCGCTGTGCACGCGTCGCACCGCCCTCGCCCGCGTGCCCGGCGCTCCCGACGACGGGTTCGCGTCGGTGTGCAAGGTGCGCGGTCTGGTGTGGGGCCCGGCGCGCCTCGGTCCGGTGCGCTACGAGCGGCGGGTCGCGTTTCACGGCGTGGTGACGCGCTGGGGCGGGCTGCCATCGCAGGAGGCGTGGGTGCTGTTGCTCGACGCCGCCGGCGAACTGCTCGAGAGCCACAAGGACTCCGATCTGCCCGGCGTGCGCGCGCGCGAGGGCCTCTATCAGATCGGCGACGCGCTGGACGCCTCGGGGCGCGGAGAATGGATGCGGCACGCGCGCCGCCATTTCGACGGGCTCCTCGACGGCCGCGAACAGGAATGGGAACGGGCGGTGTCGAAGCTGCGCGACGACGAGCTCGGCCGGCTCGGAGCCTTCTTCTCCGCGCGGATCGAGGAGGAGGAAGAACGGCTGCGGCGGCGCAGCGGCACCAACGGGGAGGAGTCCGAGATCGAGCATGGCGACGCGACCTCGCTCAAGCTCGAATGGGAGCGCCGGGCCGCCGAGGTGCGCCAGCGCTGGGCGCTCCGCACCGAGCTGCGGGTATGGGGCATCTCGGAGTGGTCATGGCCGGTCGCCGATCTCGAACAGGAATTGCGCGCGGGCGCGGTGCGCGTCCGCCTCGTGAGCCGGGTCGATGTCGCGCGCGGGACTCCCGCGCTGCCGGGATGCCCGAGCTGCGGGCAACCGGCCGAGATGCTGGTGCGGACACGTGGCGCGGTCGTGTGCGTCCAGTGCGGTCCGGCTTGACGGTGCCGGCGCGAGCCGCTAGGGTTCCTGCCTCCCGGTTTCGGCACCTTCTCACGGATCGCGCGAAATGAGCATTCGAAGTGGAGGCCCAGCTTGTCATTAGCCTCGCAGCGCAGAGCGCACATCGCGGATCCCGGAGCGCAGATCCTCGATCAGATCGCGGCGTTCTGGACCCAGTACAATCGTATCGCGCTCGCGGTGGTGGGAACGCTCGCCGCGATCGCGGCCATCGCCTTTTTCACCCTGCGTGCGCGCGCGGCGGCGGAGGCGGAGGCGGCCGGACAGCTCGCGGAGAGCAACATTCTCTTCTGGCAGGGCGAGTACACCCGCTCGCTGCAGGTGGCCAAACAGGTCGCCGAGCAGTTCGGCTCGACGCCCAGCGGCACCGACGCTCTGCGTCTCGCGGGCGACGATTCTTTCTGGAATGGCGACTTCAAGGGATCCGTCGACTACTACCGCCGATTCCTGGACCGGGTGAAGACCGGAGCGGTGAGCGACGCGGTGCGCCGCAGTTACGCCTACGCGCTCGAGAGCACGGGGCAGGCGAAGGCCGCGGCCGACCTCTACGAATCGCTGGTCGGAAAGTTCGACCGCGAATCCTCCGCCGAATTCCTCGCCTCCGCGGCGCGTTGCGAGCGGACCCTCCATCAGCCCGTCGAGGCGCAGCGCCTGCTGCGGCGCCTGCTCGACGAGTTTGGCGAGACCTCGTACGCGAACAGCGCGCGCACTCACCTGGGCGAGCTCACCTCGGGAGCATCGTAGCGCGCGGGTGGCGGGTGAGGAGACGAGCGTGAGCGAGCCGGCCTCACCGGTCGATCTGATCTTCCTCTGGCACCACCATCAGCCGGACTACCGCAGCCCTCGATCGGGCCGCTCGCTGCTGCCGTGGGTGCGGCTTCACGCCACCAAGGACTACCTCGACATGGCGCGCCGCCTGGAGCGCTACCCCGGGCTGCGTGCCGCCTTCAACTTCGTGCCATCGCTGCTCGATCAGCTGGAGGCCGCGGCCGCCGGGGCTCCAGATGCGCTGTTCGATCTCCTCGCGCGTCCGGTCTCGGCGCTCGCGGACGAAGAGCGCGCCGAAGTCGCCGCGCGCTGCGCCGTGGCGCCGCGCCATGCGCTCGAGCGCTGGCCGCGATTCGAGGCGCTGGTGCGGCGGTCCGAACGCGGGCGCCGCGCGACACCGAGAACGCTCCCCGACGACGAGGATCTGCTGGCGCTCGAATGCTGGTTTCTGCTCGCGTGGCTCGATCCGCTCTATCACGCGGAACCGGAGGCGGCGCGCGCGCTCGCGCGCCCCGGCGATTTCACGCTGGAATCGCGCGATGATCTGCTCGCGCTCCATCGCCGGCTGCTGGCCGAGGTTCTGCCGGCGTATCGCGCGCTCGCGGAGCGCGGCCAGATCGAGCTCTCGGAGTCCGCGTACTATCATCCCATCCTGCCGCTGCTGATCGATCTCGCATCGGCGCGCCGCGCGCGTCCCGATCTCGCGGTCCCCGCCGAGGGTCTCGACGGTGCGGAGGATGCGGCCCGACAGATCGCGCGCGCTCGCGCGCGCCACGCTCAGGTGTTCGGCGCGCCGCCCGCGGGGATGTGGCCGCCCGAGGGGAGCGTGAGTCCGGAGGTCGCGGAGCTCGCGGCCCGCCAGGGCGTCCGGTGGCTCGCGAGCGACGAGGGCGTGCTCTGGCACTCGCTGCCGCCTGCGGAACGACGTCGCGCCGCGCTCTACCGGCCGTGGCGATTCGCGACGCGCGCCGGCGACGTGACGCTGTTGTTCCGCGATCACGAGCTGAGCGATCGCATCGGCTTCGTGTACTCGCACTGGCGGCCCGACGAGGCGGCGGCCGATTTCATCTCGCGGGTGCGCCGCGTCGGGCGCGAGTTCGGCGGCGAGCGCCCGCCGCTGGTGGTCGTGATCCTGGACGGGGAGAATTGCTGGGAGCAGTACGCGGACGACGGCGGCCCATTTCTAGAGTCGCTCTACGCGGCGCTCGCGACCGCACCCGACATCCGCACCCGCACGCCGTCCGAGACGATCGCGGAGGCCGCGGCCCGGGACCCGTTGCCGGCGCTGCACACGGGCTCCTGGATCGACGCCGATCTCCACGTCTGGATCGGACATCCGGAGAAGAACCGCGCGTGGGAACTCCTGACGCGCGCGCGGCGCGCGCTGGTCGAGGGCCGGACCTCCGACGCGACGCATCCCGCGGCGTGGGAGAGTCTGTACGCGGCGGAGGGGTCGGACTGGTTCTGGTGGTTCGGGGACGATCATCACACCCCCGACCAGCCGGTGTTCGACCTCCTGTTTCGAGAGCACCTGCAGGCGACCTACGAGCGCGCGGGCCGCGTGGCGCCGGCATGGCTGCAGGTCCCCGTCGCCCGGCCGGCGGTGGCTCGGGATTCGTATCGGGCTCCGATCGGACTCGTGCATCCGGTGCTGGACGGGCGGCGCACGCAATTCTACGAGTGGCATCCCGCGGGCCGGTTCCGGCTGGGGGCGGGGGGAAGCTCGATGCACCGCGGCGCCGGGATCGCGCGCGATCTCTACTTCGGGTTCGACACCGCGCAGTTCTTCATGCGCCTCGATTTCGTCGAGAACGGGCCGCCCGACGGCGCGTTCGGCCTCGCGCTCGAATTCCTGACGCCGCGCCCGGTGCGGCTCGAGGTGCGGCGCCTGGAGCGCGGGACCACGGTCATCACCCGCGACGCGGGAGCCGGCGAGCCGCAGCCCGTTCCGGGGGCGCGTTGCGTGATCGAGGATGTGCTCGAGCTGGGGGTGCCATTCGCAGCGCTCGGACTCTCGGCCGGGGAACCGGTCGAGCTGATGGTCCGGGTGCTCGATGGCGGCGCGCCCGTGGATCACCTGCCGGGCGGGGATCTGATTCGCTTTTCCGTTCCCGACGAGAGTTTCGGGGCGTCGATGTGGAGCGCGTGATCCGCGAGCCGGCGGTCGCGGGCGGCAGAGCGAGCGCCGCGCCGCCCGCGACGCGGGCCGATCGCGGGTGGCGTGCGCCGCTCGCGCTGCTCATGCTGCTGGCGGCCGCCGCCTGGCTCGGGTGGCCGGCGCTCCGCCTCCCGTTCTTCGCGGACGACTTCCTGTTCCTCGATGCGGTGCGCGGCCGCGCGTGGCTGGCCGCCCTGCTCGCCCCCGATCCGATCGGAAACTTCCACCGGCCGGTCTCACGGCAGCTCTACTTCTGGCTGGTCGCGCGCGCGGGAGGCGAATCACCCGCCGTTTTTCACGCCGTCAATCTAGGCCTGTGGCTGGCGGTGCTCGCGCTTTCGTACTCCGTGGCACGCCGGCTCGCCGGCGCGCGCGCCGCGCTGATCGCCGCCGGGTTGCTGGCCATGCACTACGCGGCGGACGTGCCGGTGCGCTGGGCGAGCGGGAGCCAGGACCTGCTCGCCGTGGCAGGCGCGCTCGCCGCGATCCGGCTTCACATCGCGGGGCGGCGAGCGCTGGCGGGCGCGGCGCTGCTGCTCGCCGCGCTCTCGAAGGAGGTCGTGCTGCTCGCGCCGGTGGTCGCGGTCATCGCGGAGGCGCGCCCCGGTGAATCGTGGTCGCGTGCGGCGCGACGCGGGTGGCCGCTCGGGATCGCGGTGGGCGCATGGGGGCTGCTGGCGTTCGTCGCAGCGCGGGCGCGCGGGGGCCCGGGCGATGCGCTGGCGATCACCCCGGGCGGCGCGCTGGCCGCACTCGCGCATCTCGCGCAGGTCTCGGTCGGGCTCGAATGGCGCACCGGAGGATTCACGCGGCTCGCGGGCGCGCGGCCGCCGGTGGTTCCGCTCGCGATCGTGCTGGCCGCGCTGGCCTGGGTCGCTCCCGCGCGCGGAGCTTCGCGGGGCGGGCCGCGCGCCGCGCGCGCGATCGCGGTGGGGCTGGTGTGGGCGCTCGCGGGCACGCTGCCGATCGCGCCGGTCGCCGCGATCTGGAGCGCCTACTACTATCTCTTCGCGCTGTGTGGCGTGGCGCTCGCGCTCGGCGCGTGGCTCGCGCCGCGGCCCCCGGCCCTCGCGTTGGCGGTGGTCGCGATCGTCGCGTCGGGCTCCGCGCGATCGTCGGCGCTCGACCAATTCGCGCCAGTGCGCGACGCGTGGAGCGCCCGTTCGCACATCAACCGCTTCTACATCGCGCGCGCCTCGAGCACGGTGCAGCGTTACCTGAGGCAGCTCCGCGCGGCCCGCCCGGTCGTTCCGCCGCGCAGCACGCTGTTCTTCGCCGGGCTCGCGGGAAACGTGGGATTTCAAACCGGCGACGGGCCGGTCGTGCGCTGGTCGTATCGGGACACCAGCCTGCGCTCGTACTTCGCGACCGACTTCGATGCCGAGAAGGCGACGCGCGGGCCGCTCTTCTTCTTCGAAGTCCGCGACGACTCGTTGAGCGAGAGCGAAGCCGATGGCGATGTGTTCTACCGGCTCGCCTCCGGCTCGCTGGTGAGTGACCGGCCGGCCTCGGCGCGCGCGGCGCTCCTCTACCAGATCGGAAAGACTCCCGAAGATCCGCTGGCGCAGTACTGGCTGGCGTGGATCGATCTCGATGGAGGCGATCGCGCTTCCGCGATCGAGGCGCTGCGTCGCGCGGGAGTCACCCCGGCTCCGGGGCCGGCCCCCGAGCTCGCGCGCGCGCTCGCGGCCCTGCGCGCGCGCGACACCGTTGGCGCGCTGGGGGTGGCGCGGCTGGCCATCACCGCCCACGCGCTCGACCCCGGGGCGCACGCGCTGCTCTCGGATCTCTATCTCGTCACCGCTCCGTCGGAAGCCCCCGCGCTGGTCGAGGCGTACGCGGCGCGGGCGCTCGCGCCGGAGTGGCCGGGGGCGTGGCGCCGCTGGGGCATGGTGCAGCTGCAGCACGAGCGTTATCTCGAGGCCGTCGCATCGTTCGAGCACTACTTCTCGATCTCCGGCGATGAGGGTGCGCGCGACGCGGAGGCACACGGCTGGGTGGACGCGCTCCGCAGGAAGTTCCCGGCCGCCGCGCAGTTGCCCGCCGCGCCACGCCGCTAGGCGGGCGCGGTGCGGGAGGGACCCCGGCCGCGCGGGCCGGAGAGCCTCAGCGCACCCAGACCGTCTTCGCGTTCACGAACTCACGGATGCCATGCACGGCGAGCTCGCGCCCGAATCCCGATCGCTTGATGCCGCCGAACGGGAGCCGCGGGTCGGACTTCACGATGCCGTTCACGAACACCGCTCCGGCCTCGATCTCCGCGGCCAGGGCCTCGCCGCGCGCGGGGTCCGCCGTCCACACGCTCGCGCCGAGACCGAATCGCGAGCGATTCGCCAGCGCGATGGCATCGTCCGCGTCACGCGCCGCCGTGAGCGCCGCCACCGGGCCGAACGTTTCCTCGTCGAACGCCGGCATCCCGGGCGCGACGCCGGCGAGGACAGTCGGCGGGTAGAAGAAGCCGGGACCCTCTGGGATGCGTCCGCCCAGGCGGAGCGCCGCGCCGCCTGCGATCGAGTCCGAGACCAGCGCATGGAGCTCTTCGCGCAAGTCGCCGCGGGCGAGCGGCCCGATCTGCACCGCGCGATCGGCGGGATCGCCCATCACGAGATCCGACATGCGCCGGATCATCGCGCGCTCGAAGCGGGCCGCGACCTTCGCCTCGACGATGAAGCGCTTGGCCGCGATGCAGCTCTGCCCGTTGTTGAGGGTGCGCGCAACGACCGCATGCTCCGCGACCCGCTCGGGATCGGCGTCGGCGAGCACGATGAACGGATCCGAGCCGCCGAGCTCGAGCACCGTCTTCTTGATCGACATCCCGGCAGCTGCCGCGACCGCGGCGCCCGCGGCCTCGCTGCCGGTCAGGGAGACCGCGGCGATCGCGGGATGCGCGATCAAGGATGGGACGGCGGACGACGGCACCAGGAGCGTCGTGAACAACCCGGGTGGCAGGCCGCTCGCCTCGAACACCGACTCGATCGCGAGCGCGCAGCCCGGCACGTTCGAGGCGTGCTTCAACACGACGCCGTTACCCGCGGCGAGCGCCGGCGCCGCGCACCGGAATACCTGCCACAGCGGGAAATTCCACGGCATGACCGCGAGCACCAGGCCCAGCGGCTCGTATCGCACCAGGCTGCGCGATGCGTCGGTCGCGATCGTCTCGGGTTCGAGCATGCGCGCTCCATGCTGAGCGTAGTGCTCGCAGACCCATGTGCATTTCTCGACTTCGGCCTCGGCGGCGGCGATGGGCTTTCCCATTTCCATGGTCATGAGCCCGGCGAGTTCGGACCGGCGTTGCCGCAGGAGGCGCGCCGCCTCGAGGAGGCGGCCGGCGCGGAATGCGGGCTCGGATCCCCGCCACGCCGACTGCGCCGTGCGCGCGGCCGCGAGCCGTGCGTCGACCGCCGCGGCCCCATGCTCGGGATATTCGGCGATCAGCCGGCCGGTCGTGGGGTTGATGGATCGCATGAGGGCAGCATAGCGGATCGGAGGGCGAGGGCCGTGGCGGCGCGGATCGGGGGCGAATGGCCGCGAAGGCCGCTGCCCGGGCTCCGGGGTGCATGTCGCATAAGAGTTATTATGTAAACCTACGACCGTGCGACAGAGCCGCCGCCCGCGAGTCGTTCGAGATCCGGGCCGGCGGGCGCGGGAAGCCCGAATCCCTCCCGCGCCCGGCCGCTAGCGTGCGGAGATCACCAGGTTCAGCAACTTGTCGGGAACGTAGATCACCTTGCGCAGCTCGGCGCCGTCGAGAAAGCGGCGCACGCGCTCGTCGGCGAGCGCCGCGGTTTGCGCATCGGCCTGCTGGACGCCGCGCGGCAGCTCGAGGGTCGCGCGCAGCTTGCCGTTCACCTGGATGGCGACCGTGACCTGGGCTTCGATCACCAGGGCGGGATCCCATGCCGGCCACGGCTCGTAGGCCAGGCTCTCCGCGTGGCCGAGCCGGTTCCAGAGTTCCTCGCCCAGATGGGGCGCGAAGGGCGAGAGCAGGAGGACCAGGGGCTCGAGCAGCGCGCGCGGCCGACGCTCGAGCCTCATCAGCTCGTTCGTAAGGACCATCATCTGCGCGATCGCGGTGTTGAACTTCAAGGCTTCGAGATCCTCGGTCACCTTGCGAATCGTCTGGTGGAGCAGGCGTCGCGATTCGGCCGTGGGCGGTTCGACCGTGATCGCCCGGCTCAACGCGCCGTCCTCGTCGACGCAGAGCCGCCACACGCGGTCGAGGAAGCGCGTGATGCCCTCGACGCTCGACGTGTTCCAGGGCTTCGAGGCCTCGAGCGGGCCCATGAACATCTCGTACAGCCGGACCGCGTCCGCCCCGTACTGATCGATCATGACGTCCGGGTTGACGACGTTGCCGCGCGACTTCGACATCTTGACGCCGTCCTCGCCCAGGATGGTGCCCTGGTGCACGAGCTTGCGGAACGGCTCGGGCGTGCTCACCACGCCGGCGTCGAACAGCACCTTGTGCCAGAATCTCGCATACAGCAGGTGCAGGACCGCGTGCTCGGCGCCGCCCACGTAGAGATCCACCGGCATCCAGTAGCGCTCGAGGGCGGGATCCACCGGGGCGCCGTCGTTTCGCGGATCGAGGAAGCGCAGGTAGTACCAGCACGAGCCCGCCCACTGCGGCATGGTGTTGGTCTCGCGCCGCGCGGGTTCGCCGCTCGCGGGATCCACGGTCTCCACCCACTCCGCGATGTTCGCGAGCGGGCTCTCGCCGGTGCCCGCCGGCTTGAAGTTCTCGGTCTCGGGGAGGGCGACGGGAAGCATCTCCTCGGGCAGCGCCCGCGGCGCACCATCCACCCACACGATCGGGAACGGCTCGCCCCAGTAGCGCTGGCGGGAGAACAACCAGTCGCGGAGCTTGTAGTGGACCGACCTCCTGCCCTTCCCCGCCTGCTCCAGCCAGGCCGTGATCTTCTCGATCGCCTCGGGGGCCTCGAGGCCGTCGATCGTGAACGCGCCGTCCCGGGTCGTGGAGTTCACAGCGCGGCCGCGCTCGAGATCGACGTAGGCTTCGCGCGCCACGTCGCCGCCCGCGACCACCTCGCGAATCGGCAGGCCGAAGGCGCGCGCGAACTCCCAGTCCCGCTGGTCGTGACCGGGCACCGCCATGATGGCGCCGGTGCCGTAGCCCATCAGCACGTAGTCCGCGATCCAGATCGGCAGGCGCTCGCCGTTCACCGGGTTGATGCAGTGGCTCCCGGTGAACACGCCGGTCTTCTCCTTCGTGAGCTCGGCGCGCTGGAGGTCGCTCTTGCGCGTGGCGGCCTCGAGATACGCCTCGACCTCAGCACGGCGCTCAGGCGTGGCGAGCGTCGCGACCAGCGGATGCTCCGGCGCGAGCACCATGTAGGTCGCGCCGAACAGCGTGTCGGGACGGGTGGTGAAGATGCGGAGGGTGGCGTTCATCCCCGCGATGGGGAATTCGACGTCGGCCCCGATCGAGCGCCCGATCCAGTTCTTCTGCATCTCCAGCGTGCTGGCCGGCCAGTCCACCAGCTTCAGGTCGTCGAGCAGGCGGTCGGCGTAGGCCGTGATCTTGAGCACCCACTGGCGCATCGGCCGGCGCACCACCTCGAACCCCCCCACCTCGCTCCGGCCATCGACGACTTCCTCGTTCGCG
Source organism: Candidatus Eiseniibacteriota bacterium (assembly GCA_041483195.1). Lineage (GTDB taxonomy): Bacteria > Eisenbacteria > RBG-16-71-46 > RBG-16-71-46 > RBG-16-71-46 > WS-2. Next base: position 79,531 of record JBGPFC010000005.1, on the reverse strand, counting down.
AGCACGGTGCCGAGCTCCGGGCACCAGTTCACCGGCACCTCGGCGACGTATGCGAGGCCGCGCTCGAACAACCTGAGAAATATCCACTGGGTCCAGCGATAGTAGGCGGGATCGGTGGTGCTGATCTCACGCTCCCAGTCGTGCGACAGGCCGCTGCGCTTCATCTGGCGCCGAAATGTGTCGATGTTCTCCCGGGTCGTGATCGCCGGATGCACTCCGGTCTTGCGCGCGTACTCCTCGGCCGGCAGCCCGAACGCGTCCCACCCCGTGGCGTGCAGCACGTTGAATCCGCGCATGCGCTTGAACCGCGAGAAGATGTCGCTGGCGACGTAGCCCTCGAGGTGACCGACGTGGAGACCCGAGCCGGACGGATACGGGAAGAAATCGAGGCAGTAGTACTTGGGTCGGGGCGAGAAATCGACGGCGCGAAACGTCCGCCGCTCCTCCCAATGCCGCTGCCAGCGTGCCTCGGCTTCCGCGAATGGAAAACGTTGGGTCATGACCGATCCCGTGAGAGGGGTGAGACTCGGAGAATAACCGCAGCGGCGGCGGCCGTCACGCCGGCGGCGGAGGGATCAGCGATCTCCGGGAAGGTCCGGGGCGCACACCGAGCGCGTCGCCTGCTCCAGCACCGCCACCACGTCCGCGCGGCCGCCCTTCCAGGCCGCCTCGGCGCGATACATCGCGTCCAGCGCGCGGCTCAGCGCCCGCGGCGGGAGCCTGCGCCGCAGCGCGGCACTCAGATCGGGGCTGCGCGCCCAGCCGCCGAGCGCGCCGCCCACCAGGTTCGAGAGCGAGAAGAGGACCGCCCCCTCGCCCACTCCCGCCGCCAGCAGGCGGCCCAGCCGCTGAGAGGCGATCGCCGGCTGGCCGAGCGCGACCGCGGCGAGGTATTCCGGAAGCTCGGCGCCGAGTGCCGGCCGGAGCACGGCCGCGACGTCGTCCGCTCCGAGACGTCCGCCCGGCGCGGCCAGCGCGATCAGCTTGCCGAGCTCGTTGAAGAATGCGAGCGCGTCGCCCTCGCACGCCTCGACCACCGCTTCGAGCGCTCCGCGCTCCGCTTCCACCCGCTCGCGGGCGAGGCGGCGCGCGCCCCATGCGCGCAGCTCGGCGCGCGGCGCCGGCCACGCGATCCACCGTGCGGCGCATGCGGACCGCACCTCGTCCAGTGACTTGCGCGCGGCGTCGGATGCGGATTCGACCAGCACCAGCGTCGATTCGCCGGCGGGGCGCGAGAGCCCCTGCGCGAGGGCGGTCGCACGTTTCTCGCTGCGTGCGAGGTCTTCCACCTCGAGGACGATCACCAGATCGCGCGGGCTGAACAGCGAAGCGCCCTGGAAGATCGCGAGGATTTCCTCGGCGCTCGATTCGGCGGCGCGCAATACGCGCGCAGCGGGCGACTGCGGCGTCGCGGCGGCCCACGCGTGGCGCAGCTCCGCGAGCAGGGCGGCCTTCAGCGGCTCGCTCGGCCCCTCGACGTAGAGCGTGGAAGGGAACGCGCCCCGATCGAAACGCTCGAACAGCTCGGCGGTGGGCAGCGCGGGAACCGCGCGGTTCCGGGCGGGGGCCGCGGAGGGGCGCGCCGCGGCGGCCGCGCCGCTACCAGCTCTCGACCGACCGGCTGAGGATTTCATCGGCGATCTTCTGGACGGCTTCCTTGCGCCCGTCGAGCTCGGTCTTCGCGGTCTGGCCGGGGACGTCCTGCACGTAATAGTTCGCGGTCTTCACCAGGTTGGGTTCGCTCCAGATCTCGCGGTTCTTCACCTGGTCCTTGAAGACGACGGAGACCGTGATCGTCACCCGGTATTCCTGGGCGCGGGCTTCGGTGGAGAACCCGAACACCGAGTTCTTGTATCCGATGATCTTGCCGCGCACCACCGCGTCCGCGGTGTGCTCGTCCACGATGCGCAGGTGATTGTCCTGTACGAATCGCGTCACGACCGCGTCGGTCAGCTCCTGCTGGAGCGTGTAGTCGGACGTGGTGTTCTCGAAGGCGGGGATCGCCACCGACTTGAGGTGGGCCGGCAGCAGCGCGGTGCTGGTGCCGTACGCGCACGAACCGGCGACGAGCGCGATACCCATCAGGACGATGCTCGTCAGGCGGTTCGGCAAGCGGTGGGCCTAGGGGGAGAGCGTGGCGGAACCGTTCTCCGGGTGCAGGTCGTAGAGCTTCATGCGGTAGCGCAGCTTGTCGCGCTTCAGGTTCAGCAGGTCCGCGGTGCGACTCTGGTTCCACTTGGTAGCATACGAGGCCCGCAGAATCAAGGCGCGCTCCAGCTCCTCGACCACCGCCTCGAAGGGAACCCCCTCCGCCGGAAGCGTGCCGTTCATGAATTCGTCGATGCGCTGGCCGAGCGTGCTCTCCGCCGCCGGACGCGAGCGCGACACCAGCTTGAGGTGCTGCGGCTCGAGCATCTCGGCCGCCTCCAGCAGCACGGTGCGCTCGAACAGGTTCTTCAGCTCGCGGATGTTGCCAGGCCACGGGTAGTCGAGCAGCAGTCGCTCGGCGGCCGGGGTGATGTCGCGGAACGGCTTTCGGAACTGCCGCGAGAAGCGGTCCATGAAGAGGCGCGAGAGCGGGATGATGTCCTCCTTGCGCTCCCGCAGCGGCGGCACGTAGAGCGGCACGACCTTGAGCCGGTAGTAGAGGTCCTCGCGGAACCCGCCCTCGCGCGCCATCTTCTCGAGGTTCTGGTTGGTCGCCGAGATGACGCGCAGGTTGACGCTGATGTCCTTGGTGCCGCCGACCCGCTTGAAGATGCGGCGCTCGAGCACGCGCAGCAGCTTGACCTGCAGCATCGGGTTCATCTCCCCGATCTCGTCGAGGAACAGCGTCCCGCCGCTCGCCAGCTCCATGAGGCCCTGTTTCTGGGCGCGGGCATCCGTGAACGCGCCCTTCTCGTGGCCGAACAGCTCGCTCTCGAGCAGCTCGCTGGGGATGGCGGCGCAGTTGATCTCGACGAACGGCTGGTCGTGCCGGGCGCTCATGCGGTGGATGAGATTGGCGAAGTACTCCTTGCCGGTCCCGCTCTCCCCCTCGATCAGCACGCTGGTGGTGTCCCCGCGCGCCACCTGCTCCGCGATCGCGTAGGCCTCCTGCATGGCGGGCGACGACGAGTGGAGGAAGTCCTCGTCGGCGAACGCCTGATGACGCAGCCGCCGCAGCACCAGCCGCATCTTCTGCGAGTCGAGGGCGCGGGCCGCGAGCGCCATGAGCTCCTCGTTCTGGAACGGTTTCTTCACGAACCAGTACGCACCGGCGTGCATGGCCTCGACCGCGGTCTCGAGCTCGCCGAACGCCGTCATGAGGATCACGCCCACGTCGGGGTCCAGTCGCTTGATCTCGCGCAGCAGATCGAGGCCGGAGCCGTCCGGCAGCTTGAGATCGAGCACGGCGAGATCGGGGATGCCGGCCTCGAGCGCCTCACGCGTCTCGCGGACGGAGCCCGTGGTCTGGACGTCGTAGCCCTCGGCCTCGAAAGCCTTGCTCACGAAGTGTCGGATCGAATCCTGGTCGTCCACGACCAGGATCTTGGCCTTGCTCATGGGTTCCCTCCGGTGTGTTCCAGCGGCAGCTCGACCACGAAGGTGGTGCCGCGTCCTGCCTCGCTGAGCACGGTCATGCTGCCGCCGTGTCGCTTCACGATGTCGTGGCTGATGTACAGACCGAGCCCGCTGCCGCCGGGCTTGGTCGTGAAGAAGGGCTCGAATACCGTGCGGAGGTGCTCGGAGGGGATGCCGCAGCCCCGGTCCTGGATGCGCAGCACGATACCGGGCGCCGAGGGGCGCGGGCGCGGTGAACCGGTGCTGCCGCGCGCCGGCGCCGCGGACGGGCCGAGCACGACGTCGAGCGGCGCGTCCGTGGGCGAGGCCTCGATCCCGTTCTTGATGAGGTTGATGAGCACCTGCTCGATCTGCTCGGCGTCGTGCGCGACCGCCGGCGTGCGCGGCGCGACCTCGAGCCGGATCGTCACCCCGCGTTCCGCGCTCAACGCCTCGACGCAGTGGATCGCGCGCCGGGCGGCGTCCTCGACCGGCGTGACCTCGAGCCGCAATTCACGCGGGTGCGTGATGTCGAACAGGTCCTGGAGGATGCGGTCGAGGCGCTTGATCTCGCTCTGGATGAAGTCGAGATTCTCCCGCTGCGGGTCGTCGACGCCGAGGCGGCGGGTGAGATACTGCACGCCGGCCGCGATGCCGGTGAGCGGATTGCGGATCTCGTGCGCGACACTCGACGTGAAGCGTCCGAGCGCCGCGAGCCGGTCGAGGCGGCGCGCGTGCTCCTCCGCGCGCTTGATGGGGGTCAGGTCCACGAAGGTGGCGATCGCGCCGTAGATGTTGCGGCGCTCCTGGCGCAGCAGCGAGGTCGTGAGGCTCACCGGGACCGGCGCGCCGTCGCGGGCGCGCAACACGGTCTCCTCGCGCCGGGTCTCGCGGCCGTGCTCCAGGGTCGAGCGCAGCAGGGCCTCGCCCTCGCCGCCGAACAACGCGCCGAAGGGCTGCCCCAGCACTTCCGCCTCCGGGTACCCGAGTAGTTCCTCGGCCGCACGATTGAACGTCAGGATCTCGCCCTTCATGTTGACCGCGACCAGCGCGCTCGACATGCTGTCGAGCACGTGCTCGCGGAAGCGCTCGCTCCGCCGCAGCTCCTGGTAGAGCCGGGCGTTCTCAACGACCGGGGCCACCGAGAGCGCGATCGACTCGAGCAGGGTCGCGTCCCCCCCGTCCTCCGGGAGCGTCGCCGCGCGGCGCGCGATGCCGATCACCCCCAGCACCGGGAGCAGGTCGCACTGCAGGCAGTGCTGCTGGCGCTCCTCGCGCTCCAGCGCCCAGTGCTCAGCGGACGGGCCCGGGGGCGGGGCGAGCAGCGTGGCGTCGCCCAGGATGCAGCGCGCCCCGCACAGCTCGTGGGGCTCGGTCGCGGGCAGCACCAGATGGCTCCGCTGCAGCGGGACGCTGACCACCTGTCCCAGCCCCTCGAACGTGTCCTGCAGCGGGTGGCCGTCGGGCAGCAGCGCGGGCAGGTGGAAGCGCGGCGCGTGCTGTACCACGGTGCGGTTCAGCCAGAGCGCGCGGGTCAGCGAGCCGTGGTCGCCGAGCAGCGGCAGGTCGAGGGCATGGCTGTGCTCGCGCTCCCCCGCGCGATGGGTCCAGGTACCCTCCAGCCGGCCGGCCTCGCGATCGATCAGGAGCAGGAACACGTCCTCGAAACCGAACGCGCGGCACAGGTAGCGCGTGACGGTGCGGGTGGTCTCACCCGCATCCAGCGCGCTCACCATGCTGCTCGCGACCTCGCGCAGCGAGACCAGCTGGACGTTGGTCTCGATCAGGCGGCGATGGCTCCGCTCGAGCTCCTCGACCAGCTCGCTCAGGGTGCGGATCAGCGCGTCGGTGTCGCCGGGAACGAGCGCGGTCGGGACGTCGGAGCGCTCGGAGAGTCCGCGCACCTCGTCCACCCGCCGCAACAACTCGCGCAGCGCGTCGTGCCGCAAGCCATCCATGGATACCGACTCGAGCATCGACGAGTGGGGCACGGTCGATGCGCCTCGGAGTTTCGAGCCGGCGCGCCGCCTCAGGGCGGGTAGGTGAGGGCGCGCCGCGTGGCGATGTGGTGCTAGGCGTCCGTGAAGTCGCGCACGCTGGCCGCGACGTAACGGATCTGGTCCTCCGTGAGCTCCGGGTAGATCGGGAGCGCGAGCGTCTCGCGCGCCGCGGCTTCCGAATGCGGCATGTCGCCCGCCTTGTGTCCGAGCGACGCGAAGCACTTCTGCAGGTGCAGCGGGATCGGATAGTAGACCTCGGTGCCGATGCCGCGCTCGCCGAGCCAGGTCTTGAGCTCGTCGCGCCGGGGCACGCGAATGACGTACTGGTTGTAGATGTGGCGCGCGCGCGGATCGCGATACGGCCGGCCGACCCGCGAGCCCTCGAACAGGCGGTCGTAGAGCCCCGCGTTCTTCGCGCGGCCCTCGCTCCACCGATCGAGGTGGCGGAGCTTGACGCGCAGGATCGCGGCCTGGAGCGCATCGAGCCGCGAGTTGGTCCCGACCATGCCGTGGTGGTACTTGGGCCGGGCGCCGTGCTCGCGGAGCAGTCGCACGCGATCCGCGTAGTCGGCGTTCTGGGTCACCATCATGCCCCCGTCCCCCATCGCGCCCAGGTTCTTCGATGGGAAGAACGAGAAGCAGCCGTAGTCGCCCATCGAGCCGGCCCGCCTTCCCTCCCACTCCGAACCGATCGCCTGCGCGGCGTCCTCGATCAGCCACACCTTGTGCTTGTCGCAGATGGCCTTGATCGCCGTCATGTCGGAGCACTGCCCGAACAGGTGGACCGCCATGACCGCCTTGGTCCGCGGGGTCAACGCCGCCTCGAGGCGATGCGGGTCCAGGTTGTAGGTGCGCGGATCGACGTCGACGAATACCGGCGTGGCGCCGTTGTTCACGATGGTGCCGGCGCTCGCGAAGAACGAGTACGCGCTGGTGACGACCTCGTCGCCCGGTCCCAGCCCCAGCGCCCAGATCGCGAGCAGGAGCGCATCGGTGCCAGAGGCGCAGGCCACGGCGTGGGCGCACTGCGAGTAGCGCGCGATCTCCTCCTCGAGGCCGCTCACCTCGGGGCCGCCGATGAAGCGGGTGCTCTCCATGACGCGCCGCACGGCTTCGTCGATGTCGTGTCGGATGTCCGCATACTGCGCCTTGAGGTCCAGCAGCGGCACGTTCATGGCGGATTTGGTCGGCATGGCGGTCATCGCAACGTTCCCCCTTCTCCGACGCTCACGCGTCCACCCAGCCCTGGTTCTCGAGCAACTGTTCGACCGGCACCTCGCGCCACACCCGCGCGGGAGACCCCATCACGATGGTGCGCGCCGGCACGTCGCGGGTCACGACCGAGCCGGCAGCGACCAGGCCATCCTCTCCGATCGTGATTCCCGGCAGCAGCACGGCGCCGGCGCCGATCCGTCCTCCCCGCTTCACGGTCACGCCCTTGAAGTGCTTGAATCGCTCCGCGGTGCGCCCGACGTAGTTGTCGTTCGAGGTCACGACGCCCGGCGCAACGAACACGCGATCCTCGAGCGCGGAGTAAGCCGTGATGTAGCACTCGCTCTCGAGCTTGCAATAGCGGCCCACCGTGCAGAAATTCTCGACCGTCACGCCGCGCCCCACGATCGTCCCGCGCCCGATGGTCACGTTCTCGCGCACCGTGCACAGGTCGGCCATCAACACCCGCGCGTCGATCCGCGCCCCGCGATACAGCACCACGCCGGTCCCGACGATGCAGGTGTCTCCGATCGTGAGCGCCGGCAGCTCCTGCTCGCGGGTGGTCGCGGAATTCGCGGCGCGCATCGGGCGCTTGCCGAGGGTGGCGTGGTCGTCGATCCGCACCCCGTTTCCGATCACGGTGTCGGCGTGGATGACGACGTGATGTCCGAGCACGCAGCCCGATCCGATCACCACGCCGGCCGCGATCACGCAGCCCTCGCCGTGGACGGTGCCGGATCCGACGCGCGCGCCGGGATCGATCGCGGCGCTCATCGCACCGCCGCGGCGGCGCGGGCGAGCGGCACCGGCGCCCCGCCCTGCTCGAGCGACGCCTGCGCGGCGGCCAGCACCTTGACCACGCGCAGCCCGCCCTCGCCATCGGTGAGCGGGACCCGGCGCTCGCGAACGCACTCGACGAAGTGCTTGCACTCGATCGTCAGCGGTTCCTGGAGCGAGAGCTTCGGGATCAGGATGTCGCCGCTGCGCACGGTGAGCGCATCGCCGTAGGACACGACCTCGCCAGCACGGTCCACGCCCTTGTCGTAGATCCGCACCTTCTCGCTCGCCTCCATGTCGTCGAAGACCACCATCTTCTGGCTGCCGACCACCGTAAACTTGCGGAGCTTGTGGGGATCGAGCCACGAGACGTGGACGTGGGCGAGCTTGCCGCCCGGGAAGCGCAGATCGACGAACACGACGTCCTCGACGCGTCCCTGGAGAAACGCCGAGCCGCGCGCGACCACGTCGATCGGCTCCATGTCGAGCAGGTGGAGGATCACCGAGAGGTCGTGGGGCGCGAAGCTCCACAACGCGTTCTCGTCGCGCCGCACCTTGCCCAGGTTCACGCGCTGCGAGTAGATGTAGTAGAGGTCGCCCAGTTCGCCCCGGTCGATCATGCCCTTCAGGTAGCGCACCGCCGGATGGTAGAGCAACAGGTGGCCGACCATCAGGATTCGCCCGCGCTCGCGCGCGATCCGCACCAGTTCCTCGGCGTGCGCGACCTCGAGGGTGAGCGGCTTCTCGACGTACACGTCCTTGCCGGCCTCCAGCAGGACGCGGGCGAGCGGATGGTGGCTCACCGCGGAGGCGCTCACCACGACGCCCTGCACCTCGGGGTCGGCCGCGACCTCTTCGATGGCGCTCAGCGCGCGCACCCCGGGGTACTGGGCCGCGGTGGCGGCGAGCCGCTTCGGATCGCTGTCGCACACCGCCGCGAGACGCGCGCCCGGGAGGCGTGCGAAGTTGCGCACCAGGTTCGCGCCCCAGTCGCCGGTGCCCACCACCGCGATCCCGATCGGATCCGCCACGCCTCGGTCCTCCCTTCCCACAGAGACAAAGAACCGGACGCATCCTTCACGTCCGGGGTCGCGGAGTCTAGCAGCGGCCGCCCGCGAGGGTCAAAGCTGCGCCGGCATCCGTGCCGGAGCGGTCAAACCGTTTGCGTCCACAACGACTCGACTCGATTGCGCCCGCGCTGCTTCGCGATGTACAGCGCGCGATCGCTCGCCTGAATCAGGCTGCTCGCGTCGTCGGCATCCTCGGGAAACGTCGCGACCCCGAGGCTGATCGTGATGGTCCCGTCCGGCGCATTGGGGAACCCGTGCCCGGCGATCGCCGCCCGGACACGCTCTGCGACGACCATCGCGCCTTCGCGATCGGTCTGCGGGAGGATGATGGTGAACTCGTCGCCGCCGTACTTGGCGAGCAGGTCGAACGACCGCACCTGCTCGGCGACCAGCTGGGCCGCCTCCTTGAGGAGGAAGCTGCCCCGCACGTGGCCGAATCGGTCGTTGTAGGCCTTCAGGTTGTCCACATCGATCATCACCAGCGCCAGCTCCTGCCCGAAGCGTCCGGCGCGCTTGATCTCGCGGCGGAGCGCGGTCTTCAGGAATCGATAGTTGTAGACCTGCGTGAGATCGTCGGTGACCGCGAGCTTCTCGAGGCTCTCCGCCAGCCGCAGGTTCTCGATCGCCATCCCGGTCCACGCGCCGAGGAACAACGCCATGCGCGTCTCCTCGTTCGTGAATCGCTGCTGGCCACGGTGCCGGAACAGGGCCAGGTAGCCGCTCGCCTGCTCGCGCTGCCAGAGCGGCACGTAGAGGGCGGGGCCGGGCTGAATCCCGGGACAATGGTCCTCTTCGCCGATGCGGCCGTCGTCGGCGAGGTCGGGGCTGACGACCGGCATGCCGTTACGCAGGAGGCTGCGGGTGAAGTCGCTGCCCTGACGCGACACCTCGACCAGCTGCGGTTCGCGGGCGCTGCGGGTGAGCACCAGCCGCTCGTGACGGCGCGCGTGAGCGGTCAGCGCGACCGCTCCGTCGCATTCCGCGAGCGCGAGCCCGCTGCGCAGCACCTTCTCGAGCAGCACCGGACGGGACCGTCCACTGGTCCGGTTCGAGAGGTCGAGCAGCGTCTCGAGAATTCGTTCCCTGGCGAGCATCGTCCGCCTTCATGGTCAGAGTGTTGGACTCGTCCACGAACGATTGTGCAACCCTTATGCCGGGAACTTTGAACGGCTTAGCGCCGCGAGGGCGGGGCGATCATCCGGCGCAACAGGGCGAGCACGCGTGCCGCGCTGAAGAGGGTGCCGAGGATGAGGAGGACCAGCGCCAGGGCCCGGCCCCGCGAGTCCAACGGCAAGCGGGCGCTGGACTTCAGGAACAACGCGAGCCCCGCGACCAGCGCCCCGAGCAGTGCGATCGCCACCGCGAGCTGGGCGATCGTCCAGGCCCGGTACTCGGCACCGGCCCCGGGATCGGTCTGCGGGAACTCTCCCCCGCTCCCCGAGTCGAGAATCGCATTCTGCACGGTCGCGGGCGGCACGGCTGCTTTTTCACCATGGGCCACCGGGCGCCGAACGATCCATAGACGGGTGGCCCCCAGCAGGAAGGATCGCCGGCCCGCGACCACGAGGCCGGCCCCGAGCAAGGCCTGTTCGAGATCGGTGCCGGGGCCGAATTCCAAGATGGACTCGCTCAGATAGCGGTACGCGCTGGGATCGGGCGAGAGGCGTCCCAGCAGCGGGATCAGGTGCCGGATCCAGAACCGATGGAAGGGCGCGAACGGCCCGGGCCGGGGCGCGGCGGCTTCGAGCACGGCGAGCGTGCCGCCGGGCCGCAGCACGCGGGCGATCTCGAGGGCCGCAGCTGCACGAGGTCGCAGGTTGCGAATTCCGAACGCGATCGTGATCGCATCGAGTGAGGCGTCGCGCAGCGGAAGCCGGAATGCGTCTGCGCACGCGAGGCGCGGAGCCCAGCCCCCGCCGCCCTGCTCGGCGTCCGCCCGCTCGAGCATCGCGACGCTCACGTCGATGCCGAGCACGGTGCGGCCCGGACGGCGGAGTCCCGCGAGCGACACCCCGCTCCCGGTGCAGAGATCGAGCACGATCCGCGCGCGCTCCGGAACGGCGCCCGCCATCGCACGCCGCCACGCGCCATCCTGGCCCAGCGTCATCAGGCGATTCAGCAGGTCGTAGCGCGGTGAGACGCCGTCGAACATCGACGCCATCGCGTTCGCGGCGTGGGGCTCGAAGCGGTCGTGCGTGCCCGGTGGGTTCGTCATGGGGTCGTGCCGGAGATCGGCGGAAGGAAGGACTGGTGCGCCCGACAGGAATCGAACCTGTAACCTTTAGCTCCGGAGGCTAACGCTCTATCCAATTGAGCTACGGGCGCAGCGGCCAGTGTTTATAGCACACCGTCGCGAGGCGCGTCACGCGCGGCGCGGCGTGCCGCGCGCCGGTGCGCGAAACCGCGCCGGCTTCCTCGCGCGGGGTGCGCCCTCATCGATAGAGCGCCATCACCTGGCACAGCGTCGCACTCCGGGCCGGCATCGCGGCCAGCCCGGGACGCGGGCCCCCGCTCTCGTCCTCCCAGAGATCGACGTACCAACGATGCGCGTCCGGTATCACCCCCGCGGCCGCGAGGTCCGCCGGGATGATCGCGGAATCCCCGCGCACCACGTGAAAGCGCGCGCTGCCGGTGAGGCGGAACGCCTCGATGTCGGTGTCGATCGCCACCACGATCGACGTCACGATCTCGAGATGGTAGGTCATGTCCTGCTTGCCGGGCCGCCCATCCTGAACCGGAACCAGGTTGGGATCGAACGTGACCGTGATATGGCTCGCGGGCAGCTCGCTCACGGTTCCGTCCACGAACAGGTGCTGCGCGGACGTGAGCTCGTCCGCGCGCATGAGGGCGTGGCCGGGATAGTGGTTCCCCGCCGTGTCCGCCGGCGCGCAGCCGAACGCGAAATCGTTGCTGAGCACCGTGCGAAGTCCAGGGACGCTCCGGTTGTTCCAGCTCCACTCGATCAGCCGCACCGCTTCCTCGGGAGTGGTCGCCAGCGGCACCGCCGGTGGCGCCGGCTGGGTGGGCACGGACTTGTGCGGCCGCCGCTTCGAGCAACCCCCGATCGCGACCGCGAACAGGACTGCGCTCGCGCAGCCGATCGCGAGCGCCGCCATCGCGCCCACGCGCGGGCCGCGCCTCATCCGGCGCGCCACGTCACGCGCAGCACCTCGCTCACATCCTTGTCGCCGCGCCCGGAGAGATTGACGATCACCCGCGCGTCGGCGCCCAGGGTCTTCCCCTCGCGCAGCACCCAGGCCAGCGCGTGCGCGGTCTCGAGCGCTGGGAGGATGCCCTCGAGCTTCGCGAGTGTCTCGAACGCCGCCAGGGCTTCGTCGTCCCGGGCGCTCGAGTATTCCGCGAGGCCCTGATCCGCGAGCCACGCGTGCTCCGGGCCGAGTGCCGGATAGTCGAGACCGGCCGAGACCGAATGCGTCTCGCGAATCATGCCGTGCTCGTCCTGCAGCACCAGCGTGCGGGTGCCGTGCAGCACGCCCACGCTGTGCTCCGGGACGCGGGCGGCATGCTTGCCGCTCGCGAGTCCGTGTCCGCCCGCCTCCACCCCCACCTTGCGGACCGACGCTTCGCCGAGGAACGCGTGGAACAGGCCGATCGCGTTGCTGCCGCCCCCCACGCACGCGACCAGCGCGTCGGGCAGCCCTCCCGCCTGCGCCTCGAATTGCGCGCGCGCCTCGATCCCGATCACCTTGTGGAAATCGCGGACGATGGTCGGGAACGGGTGCGGGCCGAGCACCGATCCCAGCACGTAGTGCGTGTCGCGCACCCGCGTGACCCAGTCGCGCAGCGCCTCGTTGATCGCGTCCTTGAGCGTGCGGCTTCCGGCGTCCACCTCGCGGACCTCGGCGCCCAGCAGCTTCATGCGCTCCACGTTCAGGTGCTGGCGGCGCGCGTCCTCGCTGCCCATGTACACCGTGCACACGAGCCCGAAGCGCGCGGCGGCGGCGGCGGTCGCGACGCCGTGCTGCCCGGCGCCGGTCTCGGCGATGACGCGCGGCTTGCCCATGCGGCGCGCGAGCAGGCACTGGCCCACCGTGTTGTTGATCTTGTGCGCGCCGGTGTGCAACAGGTCCTCGCGCTTGAGAAACACCCGGCAGCCCGCGGCCTCGCCGAGGCGGCGGGCCTCGAACAGCGGGGTCGGGCGTCCCGCGAAATCGCGCAGGGTCTCTGCGAGCTCGCGCTCGAAGCCCGCGTCCGCGCGCGCGCGCGCGTACTCGTCCTCGAGCTGATCGAGCGCGAAGATCAGCGTCTCGGGAACGAAGCGCCCGCCGTACGGCCCGAAGTGACCGCGAGCCTCAGCCGCGGTCGGGGTTGCGCTCATCCCATTCCCTCACGGCGGCGACGAAGCGCCGCACCCGGTCGTGGTCCTTCACGCCCGGCGCGCGCTCGAGGCCCGACGAGGCGTCCACCCCGAACGGCCGCACCCGATCGAGCGCCGCCCCGACGTTGTCGGCATCGAGCCCGCCCGCGAGCAGCAACGGCCGCGTCGCCGCGACGATTCGCGCGGTCTCCCATGGAAACGTCTCGCCGGTCCCGCCCGCGAGTTGCGGGTGCGCGCTGTCGAGCATCACCAGATGACGCATCGGCGGGAGTGCCTCCGCGATCGAGCCGTCGCGCGCGACCGGGACCGCGAACGACGCGGGCAGCGGAAAGGTCGCGGGCCAGCCGGACGCATCGACGCGATGCACCTGCACGCGTCCGGCCCCGGCGCGGGTCGCGAGCGCGAGCGCCTGCTCGGGCGTCGGCGACACCATCACCGCGACGGCGACCGCTTCGCCCAGCGTCGCGATCATCGCCGCCACGCGCTCGGGTGCGATCCGCCGCGGACTCTCGCCCAGCACGACGAACCCGAGCCAGTCGGCGCCGGCCTCGAGCGCGGCCCGCGCGTCATCGAGGCGCGTGATGCCGCACACCTTGACCAGGGTTCGCCTGCGGCCCGGAACGCCCGCCACATCAGCCCCCCGCCGCGGCGCGCAGGCCGGCCAGGGTGCCCGCCAGGTCGGCGCTCGTCATGAACACCTCGCCCATCAGCACCGCGTCGCAGCGGGTCGCGCGGAGCCGGCCGAGGTCGGCCGCGGTCGAGATTCCGCTTTCCGCGACCGCCGTGACCAGCGGCGGCACCTGGGGCAGCAGCGCGATCGACGTGCCGAGATCCACCTCGAAGGTGCGCAGGTTCCGGTTGTTGATCCCGATCAGGGTGGCGCCGGCCACCAATGCCGCGCGCAGTTCGATGGCGTCGTGGATCTCGACCAGGCAATCGAGGCCCAGCAGGCGCGCCTCGGTGATGAGGCGCTGGAGCTGGACTCCGGACAGCAGCGCCGCGATCAACAGCACGCCGTCGGCGCCCCGCGCCGCCGCATCGAGGATCTGGTAGGAGTCGAGCACGAAATCCTTGAGCAGCAGCGGCAGCGCGGTGACCGCGCGCGCCGCGCCGATCCATTCGAGATCGCCGCGGAAGTGATCGGGCTCGGTCACGATCGAGATCGCGGCCGCCCCGCCATCGGCGTAGGCCTTCGCGATCGCGGCCGGGTCGATCGACTCGCGCAGCACGCCGCGCGACGGTGAGGCGCGCTTGATCTCGCACAGCAGCCGCAGCGGCGCCTCGCGCGCGCCGCGCCGCAGCGCCCGCTCGAGCCGTCCCGCGGGCTGGATCTTGCCGATGCGCGCGCGCAGCACGTGTCCGGGCACGGCGCGCTGCATGGCGTCGACGCCCCGGCGTCGGTCCCCGGCGATGCGGCTCAGGACATCGGTGCCCGGATTCGCCATGTGCGCCTCGTCGGTCTGAACGCCGTGCCGGAGATCAGCCGCGGAAGGCGGCGAGCTCGGCGAGCTTCTCGCCGGCCCGGCCGCTGTCGATCGCCCGGGCGGCGCGCGTCACGCCGTCCTCGATGGTGGGTGCGACGCCGGCGGTGACCAGCGCGGCGGCCGTGTTGAGCACCACGATGTCGCGCGCCGCGCCCTTTTCGCCAGCCAGCACCGCGCGCACCTTCGCGGCGTTCGCCGCCGCGTCGCCGCCCGCGACGCCCGCGCGGTCGGTGTGGGCCAGCCCCAGCGCGGCGGGATCGATCTCGAACTCCTGGATCGCGCCGTCCTTCAGCTCTGCGACGTGGGTCTTCGCGAACACCGTGAGCTCGTCGAGGCCGTCGCGGCCGTGCACCACCCAGGCCCGCTCGCTGCCCAGATCCTTCAGCACGTCGGCCACGGTCCGCACCAGCGGATCGGCGTACACCCCGAGCAGCTGGCGCGTGGCCCCCGCGGGGTTGGTGAGCGGGCCCAGCACGTTGAACACCGTGCGCACGCCGATCTCGCGTCGCGGTCCCGCCGCGTACCGCAGCGCGGTGTGATAGTGGGGAGCGAACAGGAACGTGATGCCGAGCAGGTCGAGTGAACGGCCGGCGCTCGTCGGCGTGAGATCGAGCCGGACGCCCAGCGTCTCGAGCACGTCGGCGCTGCCGGTGCGCGAGGAGACCGCTCGATTGCCGTGCTTCGCGACGGCGACGTCGCACGAAGCGGTCACGATCGCCACCGTGGTCGAGATATTGAAGGTGCCGGCGTTGTCGCCGCCGGTGCCGCAGGTGTCGATCAGCGGGCTGCGCCGCGTGCGGATCGGCGCGATCCGGCCGCGCATCGCGTCGGCCATCCCGGCGATCTCGTCCGGGACCTCGCCCTTCATGCGCAGCGCCACGGCGAGCGCCGCGATCTGCGCGGGCGTGGCCTCTCCCGCCAGGATCTGGTCCATCGCAGCTCGCGCGAGGTCGCGCGTGAGGTGGTCCCGCATCACGGCACGTCCGATCGCCGACTGGATCAAAGCTGAGCACTCCTGTGTTGACGGCATAGCGTCAGAAAATTCTCGATCAGCTTGAGACCGGGCCGGGTGAGCACCGATTCGGGATGGAACTGAACGCCCCAGGTCTCGTGGTCCTTGTGCCGCAGCGCCATGATCTCCCCCTCCGGCGTCCAGGCCATGATCTCGAGCACGCCCGGGAGGGTCTCGCGCTCGACGATCAGCGAATGATACCGCGTGGCCTCGAACGGATTGTCGAGCCCCGCGAACAGCCCGCGGCCCTTGTGGAGAATCGGACTCGTCTTGCCGTGCATCAGCCGCTGGGCGCGCACCACGCGCCCCCCGTATACCTCACCCAGACCCTGGTGCCCCAGACACACGCCGAGCACCGGCACGCGGCCGGCGAGCGCGGCGATCGCGCCTTCGCTGATCCCGGCGTCGCGGGGCACTCCGGGTCCGGGCGACACGACCAGGCCATCGAGCGGCCTTATGGCAAGCGCCTCCACCGTGATCGCGTCGTTGCGGTACACCTCGAGCGTCGCGCCCAGCGTGCCGAGATACTGAACGAGGTTGTACGTGAACGAATCGTAGTTGTCGATGACCGCGATCATGCTCCCCGCCGTCACACTCCGCCCCGCTCCGCGCGCTGCACCGCCAGCCACAACGCGCGTCCCTTGTTGAGAGTCTCCTGCCATTCGGCCTCGGGCTCCGAGTCGGCGACGATGCCGGCGCCGACGCCCCAGTGCGCCGCGCCTCCTGCGTACACCAGGGTGCGGATGGTGATCGCCAGGTCGAGGTTGCCATGATAGTCGAAATGGCCGACCGCTCCCGCATACACGCCGCGGCGCAAGGGCTCCAGCTCTTCGATGATCTCCATCGCCCGCACCTTGGGCGCCCCCGAGACCGTGCCCGCCGGGAAGCACGCGCGAACGATGTCGAGCGGCTGGAGCCCGGAACGCAGCCGGCCGCGCACGTTCGAGACCAGGTGCATGACCTGGGAGTAGCGCTCGACCAGCATGTACTCGTTGGTCTCCACCGTTCCGAACTCGGCGACCCGGCCGACGTCGTTCCGCCCGAGATCCACCAGCATGACGTGCTCTGCGCGCTCCTTCTCGCTCGCACGCAGCTCCTTCTCGAGCTCGAGGTCTTCGTCAGGCCCGCGCCCGCGCGGGCGCGTGCCCGCGATCGGCCGCACCTCGACGACGCCGTCGGTCCGGCGCACCAGCACCTCGGGCGAGGAGCCGACCAGTGACAGGTCGCCGAGCCGCAGGAAATAAAGGTAGGGCGAGGGATTGGTCACGCGCAGCGCGCGATACGCCTCGAACGCCGGCCGCGACACCGGCGCGCTCATGCGGTGGCTGAGCACCACCTGGAAGATGTCGCCGGCCCGGATGTGTTCCTTCGCCACCTCCACCGCGCGCATGAAGGCCTCGCGGCTCGAAGAGGAAACGGGCTCGGGTGGCTCGGGCCCGGGCTCGATCGCGCTCCACGGCAGCGCGCGCGACAGCTTCGCCACCTCGGCCTCGAGACGCTGGACCGCCTCGCGGTAGGCCCGATCGGGGTCGCTTCCACCCCGCGCATGGGTCACGACCTTCAGCGTGTGCGTGAGGTTGTCGAAAACGCTCACCACGTCGCCGAACATGAAAACCGCGTCGGGCATGCCGAGATCGTCCCGCGTCTTCGCGGGCACGCGCTCGAACCAGCGCACCGCGTCGTATCCGAAGTACCCGACCGCTCCGCCGCAGAACCGGGGCAGGCCGGGCAACGCGACCGCCTGGTGCGCGCGGAGCAGATCACCCAGCTCCTCGAGCGGATGGCGGGTGCCGGCGCGCACGGCGTCACCCTCGCGAATCTCGCAGCGCTCGCCGCGGGCGGTGAACACCAGCGACGGCCGGCTGCCGAGCAGCGAGTACCGCCCCCACTTCTCTCCGCCTTCGACGCTCTCGAGCAGGAACGAATACGGCCCGTCGTCGATCTTGCGGAACGCGGAGACCGGGGTGTCGTGATCGGCGAAGACCTCGCGATACACCGGGACCAGCTTGCCGCTCTTCGCGAGCGCGCGGAAATCCTCGAGCGAAGGAACGATCATCGCGCGGCGGACCGCTGCGGAGTCTCGTCGAGCAGCTCACGCGCCTGGCGGCGGGTGGTCTCGGTGACGCGGTCTCCGGCGAGCATGCGGGCCAGCTCTTCCACCCGGGCGCCCCGGTCGAGCGCGGCGATGCGCGCGACGGTGCGGCCCGCGAGGGCGCGCTTGGTGACTCCGAGATGATGGGTGGCGAGGGCGGCGATCATGGGAAGGTGGGTCACGCAAATGATCTGGCGGTGCCGGGACAGCCGCCGGAGGCGCTCTCCGACCGCCTGGGCCACCGCACCGCCGATGCCGGAATCTACTTCATCGAAGAGCAGAAGGTCAACGCGGTCTTGGGTTTCCAGCGCTGTCTTCAAGGCGAGCATGACCCGCGACAGCTCGCCCCCGGATACGATGCGCTCGAGCGCTCGCGCCGGCTCGCCCGGGTTCGCCCCGAAGCTCAGGCTCACCTCGTCGAGCCCGTTCGCGGTGAGGCCACCGTCCTCCGACGGCTTCACGTCGAAGGCGATGCGCGCGTGCTGGAACCCGAGCGGCTTGAGCTCGCGCGTGAGGCTCGCGCTCCATTCGGCGGCGGCCCGCTCGCGGCGGGCGGAGAGGAGCTTCGCGAGCGCGCGCGCCTCGGATTCGGCGCTTTCGCATTTGTGGCGCGCCCGCTCCAGCGCGCCCTCCGCGTCTTCCCCATACGCGAGCTCGAGCGCGAGCTCTTCGCGCCAGTGGATGAGCTCGCCGATCGCGCGTCGGTACTTGCGCGTGAGCCGCGCGTAGAGATCGCGCCGCGCCTCGATCGATTCGAGCGCGGCCGGATCGGCTTCGAGCCGCGAGGCGTAGTCGGCCAGCGCGCGTGCCGTCTCGCCGGCCGCGAACGCGGCCTCGCGCAACGGCTCGAGCATCGGCTCGAGGCTGGAGTCGAGCGCGGCCGCCTGCTCGAGCGCGCGTTGCGCCTGCCCCAGCGACTCCACCGCCGCGCCGTCGGCTTCGGAGAGGCGCTCGAGCGCCTGCGCCGCCAGCGCGCGCAGCCGGTCCGCGTGCGCGAGCCGGGCCGCCTCGTGCCGCAGCTCCTCGTCCTCCCCTTCCCGCAGCCGCGCCTCGTCCAGTTCGCGCGCAGCGGCGGAGAGATAGTCGCGGCGCTCGGCGTAGGTCGCGAGCGAGGAGACCAGCCGATCGTGCTCGCCCTGCGCCTCGCGGAACGCCGCGAGCGCCTCCGCGTATCGCGCCCGCTCCGGATCGAGCGACGCTAGACGATCGAGCGTGATCAGCGCCGCGCCCTCGCGCAGCAGGCTCTGGTGCTCGTGCTGTCCATGAATGTCGAGCAGGATCTCGCCGAGACGGCGGAGCGCGCTCTGCGTGATCGCGGACTGATTGACCGTCGCCCGGCTCCGGCCGCCCGGCTGCACCTCGCGGCGCACGATCAGCGATTCCCCGTCGAACTCGAGGCCCCATTCCGCGAGCAGCGCGCCGGCGCGGCGCGCGTGTTCGCCTGACAGCCGGAACTCGCCTTCGACCACCGCCGCCGGCGCGCCATCGCGCACCGCTTCTCCGTCCGCGCGTCCGCCGACCAGCAGGCTCACCGCCTGGACGAGCAGCGACTTGCCAGCGCCGGTCTCGCCCGTGACCACGTTGAGTCCGGGGCCGAAGCCGACCTCGGCCTCGTCGAGCAGCGCGAGATCGCGGATGCGCAGGCGTTCGAGCACGGCTACATGCTGCGCTTCGCGCTCCCCTGCCAGCCCAGCTTGGCCTGCAGCGAGCGCGTGAAGGGGCGGTCGGGATTCTGGATCATCCGCACCGCCAGGCGGTCGAGTCGCACGCGGATCTCGTCACGGGGCGAGAGATCGACGCTCTCCTGGCCGTCGAGCAGCATCAGCACGCGATCGAACGAACCAATCACGCGCAGCGCGAGCTCGGTGGCGGGAGCCAGCACCAGCGAGCGGCTGCCGAGCGAATGCGCGCACACCGGGGTCACGACCATCGCCTCCACGTCGGGCGCGACCACCGGGCCGCCGGCCGAGAGCGAGTAGGCGGTCGAGCCCGCCGCGCTCGCGGCGATCAGTCCGTCGGCGACCAGATGACCCAGGTCGTGGCCCATCGCCGCCATGCGCAGATGGATCGCGGAGTACCCGCCCGCGCCCTTGACGACCACGTCGTTCATCGCGATCCCGCGTTTCACGGTGCGGCCGTTGCGCCGCACCAGCGCGCTCAGCAGGCGGCGCCGCACGATCGGCCACGATCCGTCGAGCGCGTGACGCACCGCGATGTCCAGCTCGCGGCTCTCGGCGACCGTCAGGAAACCGAGCCCGCCGAGATTGACCGGGAGCAGCACCCCGGGGCTGCCCGCCAGCGCGCGCGCCCCGGTGATCGCGGTGCCGTCTCCGCCCAGGGTCACGAGCAGCTGGCACCAGCGGGCGAGCGGGCGGAGCGCCATGCCATCCTTCCCGGTCTCGCCGGCGAGTCGCGCGTCGAGGCGCACGACGAGGCCCCTTCGCTCGAGTCGCCGCACCAGCGAAACCGCCGCGCGTCGCACGCCGGGGCGGCCGGCGTGGCCCAGGATCCCGACGCGACGCAGGCGTCCACTCATGTGTACTGGCGCTGGGTGACCTTGATCCAGTCGAGCGCGCGCGTCGCGATGCCGGCCGCGTCGAGCCCGACGCGCGCGAGCAGCTCGTCGCGCTTGCCGTGCGTCACGAAGGTCTCGGGGAGCGCGATGCGCAGCATGGGCGTCGCCGAGAGGCCGTGACGGTCGAGGCACTCGTGCACCGCGCTCCCGAATCCGCCCATCGGCACGTTCTCTTCGACGGTGATGATGCGCCCCACCGACCGCGCGAGGCCCGAGATGGCGCGTTCGTCGAGCGGCGCCACGAAGCGCGCGTTGACCACGGTGGCCGACACCCCGGCCGCCGCCAGCGTTTCAGCCGCGGCCAGCGCAGGAGCCACCATGGTCCCGAGCGCGAGGATCGCCACGTCGCCCCCGGCGCGCAGCTGCTCGCTCACCCCGAGCGCGAGCACGCGCGGCTCGCGTTTCGGCATCGCGTCCTCCGGGATGTTCGCGCGCGGGTAGCGCACCGCGATCGGTCCGCCGCGGTGGGAGACCGCGGTCCACAGCATGTCGCGCAGCTCCTCCCCGTTGCGCGGCTGCATGACAACGGTGCCAGGGATCATCCGCAGGAATCCGACGTCGAACGCCCCGTGCTGCGGCGCGCCGTCCTCGCCCACCAGCCCCGCGCGATCCACCGCCAGCACCACGTGCAGGTTCTGCACAGCGACGTCGTGGATGATCTGGTCGAAGCCGCGCTGGAGGAAGGTCGAGTAGATCGCCGTGATCGGGATGAGCCCGCCCGCCGCGAGTCCGGCCGAGAACGTGACCGCGTGCTCCTCGGCCATGCCCGCGTCGAAGAAGCGATCCGGGAACTGCTTCGCGAACGGCTTGAGCCCGGTGTTGTCGGTCATGGCGGCGGTGACCGCGACCACGTTCGGAACCTTCTCCGCGATCTCGAGCGCGGTCTCTCCGAACACGTGGGTGTAGGTCTTCCTGGTGCTCTTCGAGGCTGTGCCGGTCTCGGGATCGAACACCCCCACGCCGTGGAAGGTGCCGGCGTCGCGCTCGGCCGGCTGGTAGCCCTTGCCCTTGGTGGTCACGACGTGCAGCAGCACCGGCCCCTCGAAGCGCCGGAGATCGGAGAGCGTCTCCTCCAGCACGTCGAGGTTGTGGCCGTCGATCGGCCCGAAGTACTTGAGGCCCATCTCCTCGAAGAGCACGCCCGGGACCACCAGGTTCTGGAGCCCCTCCTTCACGCGCCGCGCGGCCTCCTGCGCCTTCTTGCCGAGCCGCGGCAGCTTGCCGATCAGCTCGTAGACATCGCGCTCGAACGCGCGGTACACGCGGCTGGTGGTGAGCTTGGTGAGGTAGCGCGAGATCGCTCCGACGTTGGGCGAGATGCTCCACTCGTTGTCGTTGAGAATCACGATCACGCGCCTGCCGAGCTCTCCGATGTTGTTGAGTCCCTCGTAGGCCATGCCTCCGGTGAGCGCGCCGTCCCCGATCACGGCGATCACGTGGTTCTTCTCGCCGCGCAGATCGCGCGCGACCGCGAAGCCGAGCGCCGCGGAGAGCGAAGTGCTTCCGTGGCAGGTGCCGAACGGATCGTGTTCGCTCTCGCTCCGGCTCGGGTAGCCGGCGAGGCCGCCGAGGCTGCGCAGCGAGTCGAACCGTTCGAAACGCCCGGTCAGCAGCTTGTGGGGATAGGACTGGTGCCCAACGTCCCAGATGATCTTGTCGCGAGGCGAATCGAACACGCGATGGAGCGCGATCGACAGCTCGACCACGCCCAGGTTGGGCGCGAGATGCCCCGCGCGGCGCGCCACGGTCTGAATGATGGTGTGCCGGATCTCGGTCGCGAGCTGGTCGAGCTCGGGACGCGTGAGCGTCTTGAGATCGGCCGGGGAATGGATGCGTTCGAGCAGACTCATCAGTGGACCCGGTCCCAGAGCAGGGCGCTGGCCACGCCGAGCAGCGCGCCGACGAGGACCTCGAAGGGAGTGTGGCCGAGCAACTCCATCAGGCGCTGGGTCTCGGCTTCCGAATGCTTGAAGTGCTGGTCGATCAGGCGGTTCAGCACGGCCGCCTGCCGTCCCGCCGCGCGGCGCAAACCGGCGGCATCATACATGACGATCAGGCTGAAAAACAGCGTCGCCCCGAACAGCGTGCAGCGGAAACCCTCGCGCAGGCCGACCATGGTCGTCAGCGCGGACACCGAGGCCGCGTGCGAGCTGGGCATCCCGCCGGTCTGCACGAAGCGGCGCAGATTCAGGCGGCGGGTCGCGAAGAAGTCGCGAAATCCCTTGTAGCCCTGGACCAGGAAACCGACGCTGAGGGCGAGCCAGAACGATTCCGTGATCGCGGCCTCCGAAATGAGGTTCGTCCGTCCCATGGACGTGCTGGGGGCGACACGATAAGCATCTCGCGAGCTTTGGGCAACTGGCGGCGGGACGGTTCCTCCAACGGTCGCGGCGCCGGTGCTCCGACCGGCCCGCACCATGGTGTCCCTCCCGCGACAGGAGACCGTCAAGGCATGCCCGATGCATTCCATTCGGTGCTTCCCGTTTCATGCGCGACGTGCTAGCGGTGTGGTCAGGGCCGGGCCGATCGCCGAGGTGATCGATGTCGCAGCGTGGAAACGTGTGGGCCGTCGTGCTCGCGGGCGGCGAGGGACGGCGCATCGCGCATCTCACGCTCGACGCGCTCGGGCGGGCGGTTCCGAAGCAGTTCTGGCGCGTCGACGATCGTCGAACCCCGCTGGACGCCGCCCTCGAGCGCGCGTCGCGCCTCGCGCGCCCGAGCCACGTGGTCGCGGTCGTGGTCGACGCGCAGCGCCGGTGGTGGCAGCCGCAGCTCTCGGCGCTGCTTCCCGAGAACGTTCTGTCCCAGCCCGTGAACCGCGGCACCGCCGTCGCGCTCCTGCATGCCGTGATCCACATTCTGCGGGACTGCCCCGCGGCGACGATCGTCGTGTTTCCCTCCGATCACGAAGCCGACGACGAGAGCGTGCTGGCGGATGCGGCGGCGGGGATGGTCCATGCCACGGACGCGTGGCCGGATCACATCGTGGTGCTGGGCGCACCGCCTGCGGCGGCCGACACCGAGTACGGTTGGATCGTGCCGGGGCGAGATCGCGGCGGTGAGCCGGTTCCGGTCGCGAGCTTCGTGGAGAAGCCGAACGCCTCGGAAGCCCGGCGCCTCATGGGCATCGGCGGCGTGTGGAACACCTTCGTGCTCGCGGCGAACGGATGGGCTCTGGTGCACGCGTACCAGCGCGCGGTGCCCGAGCTTTTCCACGCGTACCTGGCGGCGATCGACGAGGGCCGGCTTCCGGCGCGCGCGGCGCGGCGGGCCTATCCCGGTCTGCCGCGCGTCGAGTTCGGCCGCGACCTGCTCGAGCGCGTGACGGCGCACCTGCGGCTCGCGATGCTTCCCCCCTGCGGCTGGATCGATCTCGGCACGCCGGAGCGCATGGACCAGTGGCTCGCGCACCGCGGCCAGCTCGCGATGCCTCGGGGCCGCGCGCACGCCCCGGGCGGGGCGTACGCGCGGCCGGTGGCGCGGGCAACGCAATGGACATGAGGTCCATTGCGCGAACCGCGCGACAATCAGGAGGACGGGTATGAAGGTCGAAGAGGTCATGAGGAAACGCGCAGAGTCCTGCTCGCGCGACACCGATCTCGCGGCCGCCGCCATGATCATGTGGCGAAACGACTGCGGGGCGGTGCCGGTGACGGAAGCGGCGGGCGGCAAGGTGGTCGGGGTGATCACCGACCGCGACATCTGCATGGCGGTGGCGACGCGCCATCGTCGCGCGGAGGAGATCATGGTGGGCGACGTCGTCTCGGAGGCGCTCCACACGGTGCATCCGCAGCAGGACGTGCACGCGGCGCTGGAGATCATGAAGTCCCGGCGCGTGCGGCGCCTGCCGGTGGTGGATCGTGCCGGGTCGCTCCAGGGCATGCTTTCGATCAACGACCTGGTGCGGGTCCCCTCCGATGTGCCGGGGCGGTCGCAGCGCGGCTTGCTCGCGAAGGATGTGCTCGACACGCTCCAGGCGATCACCGCCCCGCGGGCGGGGACGGACGCCGCGCGCACGGCGATCGAGGCCGAGCTGCAGATCGGGTGACGATGGCCGCGCGCCGCGGCGCGGGTCGCGGCGTGCGTGGTGGGGCGCGCCGCGGGTGCGGCGCGCTCCGCGTTCAGCGCTCGCGCGCCGCGACTGCTTCGATCAGCCGCGTGAGCTGCGCGGCACGCGCCCCGCGCCGCGCGACCTGCGAGCGCACGCGGCCGAGCAGCCGGGCCATGTCGCGCCGCGCGCGCTCGTCGCCGACCGCCCGCGGATAGGTCGCCTTGCCGCGGGCGGCGTCGGTGCCGGCCCGCTTCCCCAGTCGCGCGAGCGTCGAGCCCGCGTTCAACAGGTCGTCGTGGATCTGGAACGCGAGGCCGAGCGCGCGGCCGGCGCGCTCGAGCGCCCGCACCTCGCGCGGCGGCGCGCCGCCGGCGAGCGCGCCCAGCGCCAGCGAGGCTCCGAACAACGCGCCGGTCTTGCGCTCGTGGATCGCGCGCACCGCGGCCCGGCCCGCCGGCCGCCGCTCGCCGGCGATGTCGAGCGCCTGGCCCCCGATCAGCTGCGCTCCCCCGCTCGCGTGCGCGAGCAGGCGCGAAGCTGCGACCACGCGGGACGCGGAGACGCCGCCACGATCGAGGCGGGTCAGCTCCTCGAAAGCGAACGCGGCCAGCGCGTCGCCGGCCAGAATCCCGATCGCCTCTCCGAACTTGCGGTGGGTCGTCAGGCGCCCGCGCCGGTAGTCGTCGTCGTCCATCGCGGGCAGGTCGTCGTGGACCAGCGAGAACGCGTGCACGCATTCCACGGCGGCCGCGGCCGGGAGCGCGTTGCGCCATCTCCCCCCGACCGCCTCGCAGGCCGCGAGCACCAGCAGCGGGCGCAGGCGCTTTCCGGGCGAGAGCGCGGCGTAGCGGATCGCGCGGCCGAGCGTTCCGGGCGCGCCGCAGCGCGCGCGGATCGCCCGGTCGAAGTAGCGCTCGAACGCGCGCCGCCGCCGGTCGAGCGCATCGCGGGTCGCGGGCGGGCGGGGCACGCCCCGGGAGCTGGCGCCCGCGCGGGCCGCGCGCCGCGAACCCGCGCGGAGCGCGCGGCTCCGGGCGGGGCGTCTCAAAACGGAAGCTCGCCCTCGGACCCGGGCTCCGGATGCTTGAGCTCGAGCTCCATCGGTTGGGTGGCCGGCGCTTCGTCATCGCCCTCGACCAGCTTCTCGATCTTCTTCTCCGCCTGATCCAGGGTCTGGGTGAGACGCTGCGAGAGCTTGACGCCCATCTCGTATCGCGCGATCGATTGCTCGAGCGTCAGCGCGCCGCCCTCCAGCTCCTCGACGATGCTCTCGAGACGGTCCATCGCCTCCTCGAAGGTGAGCCCCTCGACGCTTCCCGCCTCGCCGGCCTGCGCGGCCTCGTTCTCAGCTGCCATGTGTTCCTCCCGGACGGATCGCCTCGATGCGCGCGTCCGCTTCCCCGCGCGCGAACTCCAGCGACACGCGCTCGCCGACCGCGAGCGCCTCGGCCGCGCGCAGCAGGGTACCGTCCGCGGCCCGCGCGATGCAAAAGCCCCGTTCGAGAACCAGCCGGGGCGAGAGCGCGCGGAGCCGGTCCCGGTACCCGGCGAGCAGGGTGCGGCGCCCATGCATGGCGGCCACCAGGCGCGCGGTGAGCGCCGAGCGCCGCTCGCCGATGCGCGCCCGCCGCTCGGAGAGCGTGCGGGGCCACTCGCGCAGGCCGTAGCTCTGCTTCACGCGCCGGAGCCACTCGGCGGCGGCGCGCAGCCGTGCGCGGATCGCGGGGCCGATGCGCTCGAGCGCGTGGTCGATCCGCTGCTGCAGGAACCCGAGCGCGTCGCGCTGGCGGCGGAATCCGTACTGATCGACGAGCCGCCTGAGGCGCGCGCGCCGATCGGCGAGGCCCTGGCGCATCGCGCGCCCGGAGCGCGCGGCGAGCGCCTCCACCCGGTGGATCACGTCGGCGCGATCGCGCACGGCGATCTCGCCAGCGTTCGATGGCGTCGCGGCGCGGAGGTCGGCGGCGAGATCGGTGAGCGTCCAGTCCACCTCGTGCCCCACCGCCGCGATCACCGGGATCGCGGAGGCCGCGACCGCGCGCACCACGCGCTCCTCGTTGAACGCCCACAGATCCTCGAGGGAGCCGCCGCCGCGGCCCACCACCAGCAGGTCCACCCTCGCGTAACGGTTGAAGCGCTCGATGGCCGCCGCGATCTCTTCCGCCGCGCCCTCCCCCTGCACCCGCACCGGGGCGAGCACGATCGCGATCGATGGCCAGCGCGCGCGCAGGACCTTCACCAGGTCGCGCACCGCCGCTCCGACCGGCGAGGTGACGATCCCGATCCGGGCGGGGTAACGCGGCAGCGGCTTCTTGCGCGCGGCTTCGAAGAGCCCCTCGGCCGCGAGCTTCTGCTTGAGCTCCTCGAGCGCGACCAGCAGCGCGCCCAGCCCGCTCGCGCGCATCTCGTCGACCACCAGCTGGTAGCGTCCGCGCGGCTCGTAGACGGTCACGGCGCCGAACGCCTCGATCGCGTCGCCGTCGCGCGGCTCGAACCCGAGACGCGCAGCGGTCCGGCTCCACATCACGCAATCGAGCACGGCGTCCTTGCCGTCCTTGAGCGCGAAGTAGAGATGCCCGCGATCGGAACGCTTGAACCCCGAGAGCTCGCCCTTCACCCATACCGCGGGGAACGCGCCGGCCAGCGTGTCCTTGATGAGGCGCGTCAGCGCCGCGACGCTGAGAATGGTCTCCGGAGCCGGGGCGAGCGACATGGGTTCAGCGTCCGCGACGCGACGCCGCGTACAGATGACGCAGGAGGTTGATCTGGCCGTAGTGCCCGGCTTCGTGCTCGAGCACGTGATACAGCATCCAGCGCGCGTTTCCCTCGAAGCGGGTTTCGCGGGACCAGAACGCCGGCACCCGGAAGCGCGCGCCGAGATCGCGGTCGCGAAGCGGCGCGACCACGCGCCTGGTGTGCGCGCGGGCGACGGCGAGCTTTCGCCGGAAGAAGCCGAGGTTCTTCCCCGCGAGCTGCGCGGGCAGACGTCCATCCGGCGGAAGCGGAACGCCGCTCTGGTCGAACGGCGCGCGGATCACGCCGTGCGCGTGGTATTCGGTCGCGCCGCACAACCCGATCCGCACCCACGCGATCTCGGTGAGCGCGATGTGGAGCAGCAGCATGCCGATCGTGTTCATGCCGGGCGCGGGCTGCCACTCCAGCTCCTCGGGCGATGCGCCCCGCACGTCGAGCAGCAGGCGGCGGCTCTGGTCGTCGAGCTGCCACACGAAGCGCGCCGCCTCACGCGAGCGTGCGCGCGGCGGCGCGTCGAGTATGCGGCGGATCAGCTTCGCCACGGCGACCTCCTGCGAATCGTGCGCAGCCCTCACACCTTCGCGGCGGCGGCCTGACGCTGTGCGGCCAGCACGGTGTTCGCGACCACCATCGCGACCGTCATGGGCCCCACTCCGCCCGGGACCGGGGTGAGCGCCCCCGCGACCCGCGCGACCGCAGCCGCGTCGACGTCGCCGGTGAGGCGAGTGCCGCGGCGATCGTCCGGCGACGGCACGCGATGCATGCCCACGTCCACCACGGTCGCGCCGGGTTTCACCCAGTCCGCGGTGACGAACTCGGGCCGGCCGATCGCGGCCACCAGCACGTCGGCCTCGCGCGCCAACGCGGGGAGCGCGAGGCCGCTCGCGCTGTGACCGAGCGTGACCGTCATGTCGACGCCGCGGCTCGACAACAGCGTCGCGAGCGGCCGCCCCACGATGTTGCTGCGGCCCAGCACCACCGCGTGTTTTCCGGCGAGCGGGATCTGGTGGTAGCGCAGCAGCTCGAGGATGCCGCGCGGCGTCGCCGGCACGAATCCCGGCAGCCCGAGCGCGAGCGCGCCGGCGTTGACCGGATGGAATCCATCGACGTCCTTGCCGGGCGGGATGGCTTCGAGCACTGCCCGCGGGTCCAGGGGCGGAGCGAGCGGGAGCTGGATCAGGATGCCGTGCACGTCCGGATTGGCGCCCAGCGCGCGCACCCGCTCGATCACGCCCGCGGTGTCGGCGCCGGCCTCGATCGAGACGCGGCGGACCGCGATCCCCACCTCGGCGCAGGCCTCGGCCTTGCGCTTGAGGTAGATCCTCGATGCGGGATCCTCGCCCACCGAGATCAGCGCCAGCGCGGGCGTGACCCCGGCCGTGATCAGCTGCTCGACCTCGAGCCGCGCCGCGTAC
Source organism: Candidatus Eiseniibacteriota bacterium (assembly GCA_041483195.1). Taxonomy (GTDB): domain Bacteria; phylum Eisenbacteria; class RBG-16-71-46; order RBG-16-71-46; family RBG-16-71-46; genus WS-2. The sequence continues at coordinate 51,207 of JBGPFC010000005.1, read as the reverse complement.
CGCACCGCGATCGCCGGTTCTTCTCCGCTCAGGCGGCGGGCGCCGTCCTTCGGCGGGGGCGCGTGCGGGATCTGGAGGCGTTCGATCGAGTGCGCGCGGCCGGTCGCCGGATCGATCCGCAACACGACGCCGTTGAAGCGCGGATCGCCGCCCGCCGGCGTGAGACGCTCGGGCAGCAGCGTCAGAAACCGCCGCAGCGCGGCGTGACGGTCCATCCCGATCACCGATTCGAATCCGCCCGTCATGCCCGCGTCGCAGATGAACGCCGTGCCGTTCGGCAGCACGCGATCATCCGCGGTCTGGACGTGGGTGTGGGTGCCGAGCACGGCGCTCGCGCGGCCGTCGAGGTGCCAGCCCATCGCCGCCTTCTCGGCGGTGGTCTCGGCGTGGAAGTCGACGACGACGACCTTGCACTGATCCTTGAGCGCGGCGAGCACCCGGTCCATCGCCCGGAACGGACAGTCCGCCTCTTTCATGAAGACGCGGCCCAGGAGATTCACCACCGCCACCGGCGTGCCGTCGGCCGCCTTGAACACGCGATAGCCCTCGCCCGGCGTGCCCGGAGGAAGATTCGCGGGCCTCACCAGTCGCGGCTCATCGGCGAGGTAGTCCATCGAGTCCTTCTTGTCCCACAGATGGTTGCCGCCGGTGAGCACGTCGATGCCGGAGTCGAACAGCTCGCGCGCCACGTCGCGGGTGACTCCGAATCCGGCCGCCGAGTTCTCGGCGTTGCAGATCACCAGGTGGATGTCGTGCCTGCGGCGCAGCCCGGGCAGCAGCGCGCGGACCACCTCGCGGCCCGGCGAGCCGATGACGTCGGCGATGAAGAGGAGATTGAGCACGCGCGCCTACTTCGCGTAGTCCACGGCGCGCGTTTCGCGGATCACGGTCACGCGGATCTGGCCCGGATACTGGAGCTCCTTCTCGATCCGGCGCGCGATCTCGCTCGCGAGCCCCTGGGCGCGCGCATCGTCCACCCGGCCGTGCTCGACCATGATGCGCACTTCGCGCCCGGCCTGGATCGCGTACGACTTTTCGACGCCCGGGAAACCGTTCGCGATCTTCTCGAGCGCCTCGAGGCGCTTGATGTAGATCTCGAGGCTCTCGCGCCGGGCGCCGGGGCGAGCGCCCGAGATCGCGTCGGCCGCCGAGATCAGCACCGGCCACAGGCTGCCGCCCGAGTAGTCGTCGTGGTGATAGCCGATCGCCTCGAGCACCGGCTGGGGCTCGCCGAAACGGGCGGCCAGCTCCATGCCGAGCGCCGGATGCGTCCCCTCGTGGTCGTGGTCGATCGCCTTGCCGATGTCGTGCATCAGCCCGCCGCGCTTCGCCATCTTCTGGTCCATGCCGATCTCGGCCGCCATCATCCCCGCGAGGTGCGCGACCTCGATCGAGTGGCGCAGGATGTTCTGCCCGTACGACGTGCGGTAGTGGAGCCGGCCCAGGGTGTTCTGCAGCTCCGCGTGGATACCGTGAACGCCGACCTCGAGGCAGGCCATCTCGCCCAGCTCGCGGATCTTGTTCTCGACCTCGGTCCGCACCTTGGCCACGACCTCCTCGATGCGCGCGGGGTGGATCCGGCCGTCGGCGACCAGCCGCTCGAGGGCCAGCCGCGCGATCTCGCGGCGCACCGGGTCGAAGCCCGAGAGGATCACGGCCTCCGGCGTGTCGTCGATGATGACGTCCACCCCGGTGATGATCTCGAACGAGCGGATGTTGCGGCCCTCGCGACCGATGATGCGGCCCTTCATGTCGTCGCTCGGCAGATGGACCACGGACACCGACGATTCGGAGGCGTGATCGGCGGCGAAGCGCTGGATGGCGAGCGTGATGATCTTTCGCGCCTCACGCTCCGCGTTGCGCTGCGCGCTGTCGCGCACCTCGGCGACCAGCCGCGAGGCCTCCGCCCGCGCCTCGCTCTCGATGCTCGCGAGCAGTTGCGCCCGCGCCTCGTCCGCGCTGAGCCCCGCGATCTTCTCGAGGCGCGTGGTCTGCTCGCCGATCAGCCGGTCGAGATCGCCGTTGCGGCGGGACACCGCCTGCTCGCGCGCTGCGATCTCCTGCTCGACGCGCTTCTGGTCGCGGTCCTTCTTCTCGATCAGCTCGACGCGCCGATTGAAGGCCGCTTCCTTCTCCTGGAACGCCCGTTCGGCCGCGAGCTGGGTGCCGCGCGCCGCCTGGGTCTCGCGCTCGACCTGCTGCTTGTGCCGCAGCGCCTCCTCGCGGCCTTCGAGCACCGCGTTGCGCTTCACGCCCTCGGCGTCGCGCGCCGCCTGCTCGAGCAGTCCGCGCGCCTGCCGCTCGGCGCTGTCCAGCTTGAGACGTCCCAGCCGCGCGCGGAGCAGGTAGCCCGCCGCAAACGCCAAGACGGCACCGATGGCGATGCCGCCGATCCAGGTGAGGTTGTTCATTCCGATCTCCCCCGCGCCCCGGAGCGCGAACGCCCCGGGGCCGCAGGCAGGGAACAACTCCCCGCCGAATTGCCGTGTGCCCGCTCGTTCTTGAGACCTGGCGAGCCAGGTGGGTGCTCCTTACGACCGGGTCGGTCCTCCGCGTTCCCTCGCGGGAGCCGCGGCTCGACGTCGCCGGCCACCGGATCACCCTGAACGAAAGTGTTGGTTCAAGAACGTTGTGGCATCACGAGCACGGCAGGGATTACACGGTGAGGCTGCTGGCTACGATCCTCCCATCATCGCGATGGGCCGTCCTCGAGCAAATGATCCAGGACCGCGTTGAGACGCGCCGCCTGATGGGTCAGCTGCTGCGACTGGGTCTGCTGGCGCGCGCGCTCCTTGAACAGCTCGTCTGCGATGTTGAGAGAGGCGAGAATCGCCACCTTGGACAGCGAGGCCACCGGGAGCTTCTCGGTGATCTCGCGCATCTTGCGGTCGACGTACGCGGCGACTTCCAGGATGTAGGCCTGATCCGCTTCGCCGCGAATGCTGTAGCTATGACCGAAGATCTGGACCTGGACCAGATTCTTGGCGTCCATGGGACCCTCGCTTCACCGCGTTTCCCTGCGTTCCATGATGTCGTTGTGGTCGGCCTGTCCGGTTCCGCCCGCCCTCCGCGGCCGATTCGCCACGGAGCGCCGCGGAGCGGGCAGGGTTCAGCCCTCGAGTCGCTCGAGCTTCTTGACCAGCGACTCGATTCGAGAGGCCACGTCGCGGCGCTCGCTCGTCCACTCCCGCTGCTCGCGCTTGAGCGCGCTCAGCTCCTGGAGGAGCGCCGACGCGTCCTGGCCCTGAAGCTTCTGTTCGAGATCGTGCATGCGACGCGCGACCTCGTCGCGCTCGCGCTCGAGGCGCGTGCGGTCATCGCGGAGCGATTGCACCAGCGCCGCCGCCTTCTCGACGCGCTCGGCGAGCCGGTCGAGATCGCTCTGCATCAGCTGAGGGGTTTCGGTCATCGTTCTCTCAATTGGCCGCCGCACGCTGCGGTCACGGCCGCCGTCATGCGATCCTGGATGGTTTGAACTTCGGCTTCCGTCAACGTGCGCTCAGAATGCTGGAACTGAAGCGCGTACGCGAGACTTTTCATGCCCTTCGGCGTGCCGGGACCCGCGTAGACATCGAACACCTCGATCGAGGCCAGCCGCTCCCCGGCCGCGCCGGCCAGCGCCTGTTCGACTTCGCGATGGGTCACGTGTTCGGGAACGAAGAAGGCGACATCGCGACGAACCGGCGGGAAGCGCCCGGGGAGCAGGACCCGAGGGCGCGCCGCCTCGGAACGGGAGAGCGGTTCCAGAAGCGCCACGAAAAGATGAACGTCGTGGCGCGCGGGGACCTCGATGTCCCACTCACGGAGCAGCGACTGGCTCAGCGTCCCCGTCCAACCAATGCGCGAAGTGCCGCTTGCAACCTCCGCGCTGGCACCGGGTTTCCAGCCGGGCGCAGAATAGGTCCGCCATTGGGGGGTGTCAACGCGCATCTCGTCGAGCCACGCCTCCCACAGCCCCTTCGCCTGCTCGAAGTCCACCGGCGGCCGGGCCGGATCGTGGGCGTGCGCGTCCGGTGCGCCGGTCACCAGCGCCGCGAGCATGGGTCGCTCCTCCGGAAGCTTCCCGCCGAGATCGCGGAACCCGGTCCCCACTTCGAAGAGTCGCACGGCGGCGCGACCCTGCCGGAGGTTGTGCGCGCAGGCGCGCAACAGGCCGGCCACCGGGCTCGGGCGCAGGCACTCGCCCTCGCGGCTCATCGGATTTCGCAGGCGCACCAGCCGGGGTTCCTCGCCGAGCAGCCCGGCGGTCGTGAGCGCCTCGCGTTCGCCGAGCAGCGAGGTCGTCCAGGCTTCGGTGAGGCCGCGCGCCAGCATCGCGACCCGCGCCGCTTCGAGCGTGCGCTCGAGCGCGGAACGCGTCGCGTAGCGGCCGCGCGTCTCGAGCGGCGCTTCCGGGATGCGATCGTAGCCGTTCGCCCGCGCCACCTCCTCGACCAGGTCGTCCTCGAACGCGATGTCGGAGCGCCACGGGGGCACCGTGACGCGCAGCGGATCGCCGGCCTCGACCGCGAACTCGAAGCTCTCGAGGTGTCGCCTCATCTCGGGCGCGGTGACGGCGAGGCCCAGCAGCCGCGTACAGCGCGAAGGGCGCAGCGTGAGCGTTCGCCGTTTGCCGTCGAGCGTATTGCGCTCGCGCGCTGCGGCGGGCCGGACGCCGGGCAGCGTTTCCTTGAGCAGCGCGAGAAAGCGCGCCGCTGCGGCCGGCCCGATCTCGGGGTCCACGCCGCGCTCGTAGCGCTTCGAGGCCTCGGTGGCGAGACCGAGCGCGCGTGCGCCGCGGCGGATGCGCCGCGGGTGGAACCACGCGCATTCGAGCAGCAGCGTTCGCGTCGCGCTCGTCACCTCGGTCTCGGCGCCCCCCATGACGCCCGCGATCGCGACCGGACGCTCTCGATCGGCGATCACCAGCACTTCCGGATCGAGCGCGCGATCCTTCGCGTCGAGCGTGACGATGCGCTCGCCGGCCCGCGCGCGGCGCACGCGGATCGCCGGGCCGCGCAGCGAGGCGAGGTCGAACGCGTGGAGCGGCTGCCCGTACTCGAACAGCACGAAGTTCGTGAGATCCACGATCAGGTTGATCGCGCGCTGGCCCATGGATTCCAGGCGGCGCCGGAGCCACGCCGGCGAGGGGACCACCTCGATCTCCTCGACGACCTGCGCGAGGTAACGCGGACAACCCTCCGCGTCCTCCAGCTCGAGGTCGAAGTCGGCGCGGCCCTGCCAGCGGTTCGCGAGCCGCGCGCTCGCGGCGGCGGTCCAGCGCCCGTCGAGCGCCGCGCGGACCTCGCGGGCGAGTCCGACGATGCCGAGCGCGTCGGGGCGATTGAACGGCACCTCGACTTCGAGCACCTGTTCGGCCGGGCCCAGCAGCTGATCGAGCGGACGCCCCGCGGTCAGGCCCTCGCCGCTGCCGAGATGCGCCACCAGATCGAGGATGCCCTGGTGCTCGTCCGACATCTCGAGCTCGCGCGGGGAGCACAGCATGCCCTGGCTCTCCACGCCGCGGATCTTGCTGGCGCCGATCACGACGCCGTTCGGAAGCCGCGCGCCCACCGTGGCGAGCGGAGCGAGCATTCCGGCCGTCACGTTCGGCGCGCCGCACACCACCTGCAGCTCGCCGGCGCCTCCGTCCACGCGGCACAGCGACAGGCGGTCGGCGTTCGGATGGCGGCTCACCTCGATCACGCGCGCGACCACGACGCCCGGGTACGCATGGCCGTGGGTCTCGATGCCCTCGACGTAGAAGCCGCGGCGGGTGAGCGCGTCCGCCACGGCTTCCGCCGTCGCGTCCAGCTCGATCCATTCGCGCAGCCAGGAGATCGGCAGCTTCACGGGGAATCCTCGGGCCTCGGGTTCGGCGCCGGAACCCGCGGCGGGTTCGACGCGAATCTCGGAATGTAGCAACTGCGCGGCGGGAACAGAAGGCCGGGCGCGGCGCGGCTGGCGCCTCCGCGCGCCGGCGTGCGGTCGCGGGGCGGTGCCATGCCTAGCCCTTGCTCGATTGCGCGGCCGATCGCTTCTCGGCCGCGATCCACTCGTCCACCTGGCGCGAGAGGATCGACAGCGGCAACGCGCCGTTGCCGAGCACGACGTCGTGGAACTTGCGGATGTCGAAGCGCGATCCGAGCGCGTCCTTAGCGCGCTGCCTGAGCTCGAGCAGCTCCAGCTCGCCGACCTTGTATGCGCACGCCTGCCCCGGGTTCACGATGTAGCGCTCGACCTCGCTCACGACCTCGCTGGTGTCCATGCCGGTGTTGCGCACCATGAAGTCGATCGCCTGCTGCCGGCTCCAGCGCTCCCTGTGAATGCCGGTGTCCACCACCAGCCGCACGGCGCGGAACAGCTCGGCCTGCAGCGCGCCGAGAGAATCGTAGGCGTCGCGCTGGAAGCCGTTCTCGTAGGCGAGATGCTCGGCGTAGAGCCCCCAGCCTTCGACGTAGGCCGTGAACGGGATGATCTTCCGGAAGAACGGGAGCCCCTTCAGCTCCTGCGCGATCGTGAGCTGGAAGTGGTGGCCGGGGATCGCCTCGTGGTAGGCGAGCGTGCGCATCTCCATCCGGCGCGTCGCGGCCGGGTCGCGCAGGTTCACGAAGAAGATGCCGGGGCGCGAGCCGCTGAGGCTCGCCGAGTTGTAGTACGCGGCGGGCGCGGTCGCCTCGCGGAACGCTGGGACGCGCTGGACCTTGACGCCGGTGTGGGGCCGCAGGTCGAAGAGCGCGCCGACCCGGTGATCCGCATCGTCGATGATGCGCTGGTATTCCGCGAGCAGCAGCGCCCGTCCGGAATCGCCGGGCGGGTAGTGAAAGCGCGGCTCCTTCGCCAGCTTCTGCATCGCGGCCCCGAGATCGCCGGCCTGGATCCCGTGCGCGCGCAGGATGCCGCGCATCTCCGACTGGATGCGATCCAGCTCGCGCAGCCCCATCGCGTGAATGGTGTCGGCGGGCAGATCGGTCGTGGTGCGGGCACGCAGGCACTGGTCGTAGTAGCGGTCGCCCCGCGGAAATTTCCACACGCCGTCGTCGGTGGTTGAGACCGTCTCGAGGCTCGCGCAACACGCGATGAGCCGCGCGTACGCCGGGAACACCGTGCCCTCCACCTCGTGCGTGGCGCGGGAGATCAGCGCCTGCTTTTCGGCCGCTCCGAGTCCGCGGATGCTGTCGATGCGCGCCGCGAACGTGACGACCAGCGGGTTCGCGGCCGCCGGCCCGGACGCGAAGTCGCGCATCTCCTTCAGCACCCGCTCGAGCACGAAGCGCGGCGGCACGATGCCCATCCCCCGCCGCAGCTCGAGACCCTGGATGGTCTGGTCCATCGCTTCGCCGAAGCGCGAGAGGCGCGCGACGTAGTGCTCAGCGTCGCGCGGACGCCTGAGCGCGTGCACCGACATCATGAACTCGGGCAGCCCGCTCTGTACGCCGAACAGCTGGTTCACCGGGTAGTCGTAGAACTGGAAGGCGCTCTCGCGCACCTGATCGTCGAGGAACCATTCGAGCACGTCGGCCGAGAGTCGCGCGCTCTCGGACATGCCGGCGCGATCGTAGCTGTGAAGCGTGCGCAGCTCGTCCGCCACCTGCCGCGACTCGCGGCGCTCGAAGTCTGGCGACCGGTCGTCGAGCCGGCTCGCGTACCCGTCGAACGGCGTGCCGTCCAGGATGCCGAGCTGCGACAGCAGCTCCGGATGGCGGAGCGCATAGCGGATGAACACGCGCGCGTAGTAGTGGTCGATCGACCAGGGCTTGAGCCACACGGTGGGAACGACGAACACGGCGGCGGCGATCGCCAGCACCGCGAGCGTGCGCAGCAGCAGCTTCTTCATGAGCGGCTCCGGAATGCGGTGAGGGGTGCGGCGTGCGTCACGCCGGGGGCGGCCGCGCCAGGCGGCCTCAGAACTGCTCGAGGAACCTCACGTCGTTTTCGAGGAACAGCCGGATCTCGGGAATCCCGTAGCGCATCATCGCGATGCGCTCGAGCCCCATGCCGAACGCGAAGCCCGTGACCTCCTCGGGGTCGTAGCCCACCGCGCGAAACACGTTGGGGTGCACCATCCCCGCCCCCAGCAGCTCGATCCATCCCGAGCCCTTGCACACCGCGCAGCGGCGCTCCGCGCCGCCCTCGCGGATGCGACCCGTGCCGTCGCAAATCGCGCAGGCGACGTCGAGCTGGCAGCCGGGCTCCACGAACGGAAAGTAGATGGGGATCAGCCGGGTGCGGACCTGGCTGCCGAAGATCGAGCGCGCGAACGTGTTGAGCGTGGCCTTGAGGTCCGCCATCGAGACGTCGCGGTCGACGAACAATCCATCCACCTGGTGAAACTGGTCCATGTGGCTCGCGTCCACCTGCTCGGCGCGATACACGCGCCCCGGAAAGACGAGCCGGAGCGGAGGCTTGCGTTCCTCCATCGCGCGCACCCAGCCCGGCGAGGTGTGGGTGCGGAGCACCACCTCGTCGCTCACGAAGTAGGTGTCGTGCGCATCGCGCGCCGGATGGTCAGGTGGGAAGTTGAGCTTGGCGAAGTTGTATTCGTCGCTCTCGACCTCGGGGCTCTGGTAGACGGAATAGCCCAGCCCGTGGAACAGGTCGAGCATCTCGTCGCGGATGCGCGCGAGGACGTGGCGGCGGCCCACCCAAGGCTTGCGCCCCGGAAGCGTGATGTCGATCGCGCCCCTGACGTCGGCCTCGCGCTCCAGCGCGAGGCGCCGGTTGGCCTCGATCTCGGTGAGCAGGCGCTTCGCGAGATTGAGCGCGCGGCCGCGGGTCTTGCGGCGGTCGATCGAGAGCTTCGGCAGCTCGCCGAGCGCAGCGGTGAGTGCGCCGCGCTCGCGCCCCAGCGCCGCGGTGTGCGCGGCGGTGAGCGCCTCGGCGCCCGAGGCGCCGGCCAGCGCCTCCGCGTATTCGGACGTCGCCCGCGCGACGTCGGGGTCGAGCGCTTCGATCTCGCCCACCACGCCGCGCCACCCGGGAACGAGTGGCGTCGGATCGCCCTTGCTCCACGCGGGGTCTGGCCCGTCGAGGCGGGCGCGGGATTCCGGCATTACACGACTGCCGACTTCGCCGCCTCCGCGAGCTTCGCGAACGCCGCGGCATCGCGTACCGCGAGATCGGCGAGCAGCTTCCGGTTCACGTCGATGTTGGCGCGCTTGAGGCCCGAGATGAGCGTGCTGTATGAGAGCCCGTTGATGCGGGCCGCCGCGTTGATGCGGGTGATCCACAGGCGGCGGAAATCGCGCTTGCGCAGGCGGCGGTGCTCGAATGCGAACTGCCCGGCACGCTGCACGGTCTGGAGCGCGGTCTTGTAGAGCTTCCGTCGGCCGCTGTAATTGCCCTTCGCGGCCTTGAGTACCTTGCGCCGCCGGGCGCGGCCCGGAACGACGGTTTTTGCGCGTGGCATGCTACGAGTCCTCCTCAACCGGCGCGATGCGCATGCGAGCGCCGCCGGAAAATGAAATGCGAGTGGGTTGGCCTAGCGTCTGCCGAGCATGCGCTGCACGCGGGCCTGATCCACTCCCGCCACGACCTCCGTGCCGCCCAGGCGACGCTTGCGTGAGCGGCGCTTGCCGATCATGCCGTGCCGCAGGTTGGCCTTGGCGCGTACCGCTTTGCCGGTGCCGGTCAGCTTGAATCGCTTCGCGGCGGCTCGATTGGTTTTCATCTTGGGCATCGATCGTCACTCCCTGCTGCCGGTCTCCGCGCGCGGGCCGGTGCTTTCGGTGCGGGGCCGTATGGCGACCGCCCCATCGTGGTCCTTGCTCTCGCTCTTGCCGCCGGTCTTGGGCGGCTTCGGCATCAGCACCGCGGTCAGCGTACGGCCTTCGGAGCGCGGCGGAGATTCCACCGATGCCACGTCGAGCAGCGCCGCGATGACTTTCTGAATCAGACGGTGGCCGATGTCCTGATGGGCGATCTCCCGCCCGCGAAACGTGACCGTGACCTTGACCTTGTCGCGCTGCTCGAGGAACTCGCGGGCGTGCTGGATCTTGAATGTGTAGTCGTGCTCCTCGATCTTGGGCCGCATCTTGATTTCCTTGAGCTGCATGTGGTGCTGCTTCTTCTTGGCCTTGCGCGCCCGGCGGTTCTGCTCGTACTTGAATTTTCCGTAGTCCATGATGCGGCATACCGGCGGCCGCGCGGTGGGCGACACCTCGACCAGATCGAGGCCCCTGGACTGTGCGAGCGTGAGCGCTTCGCGCACCGGAAGTACGCCAACCTGCGAGCCGTCGTCACCAATGACGCGGACCTGGGGAACACGGATGCGCTCGTTGACACGGACTTCGGGTACCTTCGGCAGGGAAATGGTCGTCACCTCCGCGTGAATGGTCTCGGCATACCCGGCGCGCGCGTCGCGCGCGCGAAAAAACGCCGGGCGGGGTCTCCAAACAAAAGACCCCGCCCGGCGTTGCCGCCATTCGCTCCACTCGTGATGCAGCCGCGAGCCGGAACCGAGAACCCTGACGCGAGGCCGCACGGGCCCGCAGCGGGTGAGAAGCGCGGGGCTTCTGCTTGACGATAGACGGGCAGTCTACGGGCGGGGCCGCCGCATTGCAAGCCGGCATCGGGTGCAGGGCGTCGCGGCGGGAGCTTCCCACGCGTTTGACACTCCCCCACCCCACTCATAGCCTGCCGCGGTCCTCGCGTCATCGGGCGTGGTTGACCCTCTTTCCCTAAGGAGGCTGACATGCTGAGCAAAGCAATCGTGGTGTCCGTGCTCGCGATGCTCGTGGGCGGCTTCGACGCGTTCGGCATGGGCCGCGGCTCATCCGTATTCGCGATCCAGATCGGGCAGGGACAGGCGGACCTCGCGAATCCGGTGGTCGGTGCTGCGAACTATTCGACCGTCGATACCGGAGATCCCAGCTCCCAGATCGAGCTGGGGGGACAGTACTGGTACCTGCTCCGGGACGACTACGCGTTGAGCTTGTCGGCGGCGGCCGGATTCTTCAGCGAGAAGGATGTCGCGGGAAACAACCCGCCGGCGAACAGCCCCGACCACAAGTACTCATCGACCGGGTTCAAGCTGAGAGTCGGAGGCGACCGGGTGGGCCGGGTGGGCGAGCGTCTCGTGGTGTTCGCGGGACCGGGCGTCGAGTACTGGGCGGGGCATGCGAAGTACGAGAACGTGTTCGGGACGACGCCGCCCAGTTCGAACGTGACCGGTCCGACCACCACCCGGCTCGGGGTTTCGGCTAGAATCGGCGGCTTCATCATGATCTCGCCGGCGGTGAGTCTGGCCGGACAGGTTGGAAACGTGTGGGGCTACGCGACGGCGAAGGACAAGGGAGCGAAGGTGACGTGGTGGCCGAGCAGCTTCGAGGCGGCGGGGGGCTTCGGGTTTCATTTCGGAGGGAAGTGAAGCCGCGCTGAGCTCGAGCGGGCGAGCGTCTGGACACGAAGCGATCGCGGCTCCGCGCCGCCGGATGCGCCCGTGCCGCTTCCCCGGCGCTACCCGCTGCGCTCGCGCGACTCCCGCTGCACGCGCTCGAGGAACGCCTGGCGGGTGACGGCCTCGAGCTGGCCCACGCCCTTGCGGCGCGGCGAAACGGTGCCGGCCTCGGCCTCGCGCGGTCCCACGATCAGCATGTATGGCACCTTCTCGAGCTCGGCGTCGCGGATCTTGGCGCCCATCTTCTCGTCGCGCAGGTCCACCTCGGCGCGCACGCCGCCTTCCCTCAACAGCCGCGCCGTGTCGACGGCGTAGTCGAGCGCCTTCGGGTTCGCGGGGATGACCTTCACCTGCACTGGCGCGATCCACACTGGAAACTCTGCGCCGGTGTGCTCGATGTAGATCCCGGCGAAGCGCTCGAGCGAGCCGTAGAGCGCGCGGTGCAGCATGATGACCTCGTGGTCCTGTCCGTCGGGTCCGGTGTAATGGACGCCGAAGCGCTTCGGCAGGGTGAGATCCACCTGGATGGTCGGGCACTGCCACTCGCGGCCCAGCGCGTCGCGCAGCTTGACGTCGATCTTGGGCGCGTAGAACGCGCCGCCGCCTTCGTCGACCTCGTAGGGCAGGCCGCGATGCTCGAGCGCGTTGCGCAGCGCGTCGGTCGCGAACGCCCACTCCTCGTCGCTGCCGATGGTCTTCTCCTTCGGCCGGGTCGCGAGGTAGCAGCTGTACTCGTATCCGAAGGTGCGCAGCAGGTAGTCCATCAGGTCGAGGATGCCCTCGACCTCGCCGGCCAGCTGATCCGGGGTGCAGAAGATGTGGGAGTCGTCCTGGGTGAAGCCGCGCACGCGTTCCATGCCATGGAGCACGCCAGAGCGCTCGTAGCGGTAAACGGTGCCGAGCTCCGCGAAGCGCAGCGGCAGATCGCGATAGGAATGCTTGCGGCTGTTGTAGATCATGATGTGTCCGGGGCAGTTCATCGGCTTCATGCGATACGGCTGGCCGTCGATATCCATCGCGGAATACATGAGGTCCGCGTAGTTCTGGAGGTGCCCGGAGATCTCGAACAGCTTCTCGTTCGCGATGTGCGGGGTGTAGACCAGCTGATAGCCGCGCCGGAGGTGCTCGTCCTTCCACAGCTTCTCCATCAGATGGCGCACCATCCCCAGCTTCGGATGCCAGAAGATGAGGCCGCCGCCGACTTCCTCGTGGATCGAGTACAGGTCGAGCTCGCGCCCCAGCTTGCGATGGTCGCGCTTGAGCGATTCCTCGACGCGCTTCAGGTGCTCGTCGAGGTCGGCCTGCGATGGGAAGGCGGTGCCGTAGATGCGCTGGAGCATCTCGTTGCGTTCCTGCCCCAGCCAGTAGGCGCCCGCGACGTGGGTGAGCTTGAACGCCTTCAGCTCGCCGGTGCCCGCCAGGTGCGGGCCGCGGCAGAGGTCGAGGAACGGGCCGTTCCTGTAGTAGGTGACCTTCGCGCCATCGGGAATCACGGACAGGAAGTGGAGCTTGTACTTCTCCCCCGCCGCCTCGAAGCGAGCCCGCGCTTCCGCCTTGTCGGTCTCGCTGTATTCGAAGCGCTGGTTCGCGGCCACGATCTCGCGCATGCGCGCCTCGATCTTCTCGAGGTCCTCGGGGGTGAAGGGCTGCTCGCGGGCGAAGTCGTAGTAGAACCCGTTCTCGATGGGCGGCCCGCCCGCCACCTTCACGTCGGGGAACAGCTCGACCACCGCGGTCGCGAGCACGTGCGCCGCCGAATGGCGCAGGCGGTAGAGCGCCTCGCCCCCGGGATAGCGGGCGACCTCGGGCCGATCCTCGGGGATGGTGGTCATCGACACGGCGGTAGTCCTCAGCGGGCCGCGGGACGCGGGCTGCGGCCGGCGCGCGGCGTGAACAATGGTGGGCGATACTGGACTTGAACCAGTGACCCCTTGCTTGTCGAGCAAGTGCTCTACCAACTGAGCTAATCGCCCGCGGAGCGGACGATTAAGCCGGAGGCGCGATGCGATGTCAAGAATGCGCCCGCGCCACGGCTCGGCGGCGCGAGGCCGCGTCTGTGAGAACATGATCGCCATGCGACGCGCCTCGCTCGCCCATCTCGCTCCGCTCGCCCTGCTCTGCGCACCATGGGTCCTGGGCGGCTGCCTGCCGCCGGGCTTCTCGCAGCTGTGCCCGGGTGACGGGACGTGTACGGCTCAATTCACGTTCGTCGTCGAACAGATCGTGGTGGACTCTCAGGTCACGATCGCGACCGATCGGGGCTGCGTGGACTTTGGCTCGGAGTGCCTCGCGACCGGTCTGGTGCTGTGCGGGTTCACGCACCACGGGGTGTACACGATCGTGACCCGATGCGGCGAGTGCATCGTCGCCGAATGGCCAGACGGCTGGACGCTCACGAGTGCGACCTGGAGCGCGGCTTCGGTTCCGGCGTCTGGGCAGATCGTGGTCGCGCCGGCGCTCGCGTTCGCCCTCCCGCCGTCGTTCGGCCCGATCGTGACCGACGCCGGCATGTCCGCGCACGTCCTGCGGCTGGACACCGACGCGCTTCCCGCCCACGCGAGTGTGTCCGCCAGCCTCCGCTTTCAGCGCGGCGGCGCCCCGGGCGCGTGCGTGAAGGCGCTCGAGGTCGCGCTCATCACGTTCGCTCCGGGCGGCCAGCAATACCTGGTTCCCACCGAGGGGCTCGGCACCAGCTTCGTCGCGCTCGCCGCTCCCGATCCGCACGTGCTGTGCGTCGCGGCCGACCCGGCCACCGCCGCGAGTCGCGCCAGCTGGGGCGGCCTCAAGGCGATCTATCGCGCGCGGTGATCCCTCACGAATTCCATTCCAGATGCCGATAACGATTCCCGATGCGGGTCGGAGTGGCTCAGCCCGTAGCGGAGGGTCGGCGCGTGGACTCGGATTCAAGGACACACAGCATGCAGAGATTGGGTCCGCCCGGCGTCCTCGTGGCGATCAGCCTTCTGCTGTGCGCCTTTTTCGGGATTCAGTGGCAACGTGCAGAGCAGAGAGTTCGTTCTATCCGACACTGGACCTCCGTGGTCCTCGATTCTCTGGGAAGCACGGTGACCTTCCCACGCCCTCCCGACGAGCTTGGCACCCGGGACTCGCTGTACTGGGTCTGGACCGCGACCGTGGCGCAGCTCCAGTCGAGGCGCTGGCAACAGGCGATCCGGCACACGTGGCTGGCCAAACGCACCATGTTCGAGCCCTCGGATGAGCTGGACCTGCGCAGAGCGGGGCTGGTCGATCCGGCGAATCAGCTGAGGGACAGTCTGGTCGCGCACCCGGAGCTTATCCCCTTCCCCGGCGTGCTGGGCGGCAGGATGGGGTTCTACGATCGCGAGGGCATCACGCTGCTCGATCGGCCCTTTGTCTTCGCGACCTTCGATGACGGGCACATCGGTGGATCGATGCTGCTCGAGTACGTCACGCCCGGACAGGGCACCGTGATCTGGAAGCGGCTGTGGGCCCGGCGCGAGTAGTCGCGGCGCAATCGCGAGTCTCGCTCGTCACACCGTTCTTCCCAGCACCGTCGCGATCGTCCGGATCTGCTCCACCAGCTCGACGTACTGCGCGGGATACAGCGACTGCGCGCCGTCCGAGAGCGCGTGGTCGGGGTCGTGATGCACCTCGATGATGAGCCCGTCGGCGCCGGCGGCGATCGCGGCGCGCGCCATCGGCGCCACCTTGTTGCGGATCCCGGTGCCGTGCGATGGGTCGACGATCACCGGCAGGTGGCTCAGCTCCTTCACCACCGGAATCGCGTTGAGGTCGAGCGTGTTCCGCGTGTAGGTCTCGAACGTGCGGATGCCGCGCTCGCAGAGGATCACCTGCGCGTTGCCCTGCGAGAGGATGTGTTCGGCGCTCATCAGCCATTCCTCGATGGTCGAGGCGAGGCCGCGCTTGAGGAGTACCGGCTTGCCCGCCTGCCCGACCTCCTTCAGCAGCGAGAAGTTCTGCATGTTGCGCGCGCCGACCTGCAGGATGTCGGCGTAGCGCGCGACCAGCGCTACCTGCTGCGAGTCCATCACCTCGCTCACCACCGCCAGGCCGTTCGCGTCCGCCGCGCGGCGCAGGAGCTTCAGGCCCTCCTCGCCCAGCCCCTGGAACGAGTATGGCGAGGTGCGCGGCTTGTAGGCTCCGCCGCGCATGATGGTCGCGCCGGCCTTCGCCACCGCCTCGGCGATGGTGAAGGCCTGGGCTTCGCCCTCGACCGAGCAGGGCCCCGCCATCAGCGCGAGCTGCTGGCTGCCGATCGCGCAGCGGCCCACCGTGATCACCGTGTCGTGCGGATGAAACGCGCGGCTCACCAGCTTGAAGGGCACGGCGATCTTCGTCACCGATTCGACGCCCGGGAGCTTCCTCACCTGCTCCCAGTCGAGCAGTCCGGTATCGCTCAGCGCGGCGAGCCGCACGTGGCCGTCGTGGTCGGCGCGATGCACGCCCAGCCCGGCCATGCGCAGCCAGGAGGTGAGCTCGTTGATCGCGGGCTCACTCACGCCGCGTTTGAGCAGCACCAGCATGTGGGACTCCGGTCAGCCGCCAATGAAAACGCCCACGCCGCGAAGGCATGGGCAGGGAGTGCGCGCGAGGCTCGAGGAAATCAGCGGAGCGACGCGGTCTCCCGGCCACGCCACGCGTAGCCGTACCCGCGCCAGATCCACTCGTAGTTCCCGGTGCCGAACATTCGCGCAAACCTCCGTCGAACGAGGCATCGAGCCTAGCACGCGTTTTCGAGGCGGGTCAATCGACGGCGGTCGTTCAGGCTTCCCTCCCGCGCAGCGCTCGCTGGCGCAGCCACGCATCGGCGAGCACCAGCGCCAGCATGCTCTCGGCGACCGGCACCACGCGCGGGCAGATGCAGGGGTCGTGACGACCCTCGATCGCGATGGTGGTGGTGCCGCCCCCGCGCATCGCCGCGGTCTGGGGCTTCCCGATCGAGGTCGCCGGGCGCACCGCCACGCGCGCGACGATCGGGGCGCCGCTGGAGATCCCTCCGTTGATGCCTCCCGCGAAGTTGGTGAGGAAGCGCTCGCCGTCGAACACGTCGTTGGTCTCCGAGCCGTGGCGTTCGCACATGCCGAAGCCGCCGCCGATCTCGACCCCCTTGGTCGCGGGGATCGAGAGCATCGCGGCGCCGATCGCCGCGTCGAGCTTCGCCATGGTGGGATCGCCCCACCCGGCCGGAACGCCCAACGCGTTCACCTCGACCACGCCCCCCACCGAATCCTTCGCGTCGCGGGCCTCCTCGATCACCCGCGCCATCGTCACGGCCGCGGTCGCGTCGGGGCAGCGCACCGGATTCTTCTCGACCTCGTCCCAGTGCCGGGCCTCGGCGCGCACCGCTCCCACCTGCACCGTGCCGCCCACGATCCGGACTCCGACCGTCGCGAGCGCGGCGCGCGCGAGCGCGCCGGCCGCGACCCGGCCGACGGTCTCGCGTCCCGAGGCGCGGCCGCCGCCGCGGTGGTCGCGCACCCCGTACTTCTCGAAGTACGCGTAGTCGGCGTGGCCGGGGCGGAAGACGTCCCTGAGCGCTTCGTAGTCCTTCGAGCGCGCGTCGGTATTGCGCACCAGCATGGCGATCGGCGTGCCCATGCTCAGGCCCTCGAAGATCCCGGAGAGGATCTCGACCGTGTCGCTCTCCTTGCGCTGCGTGGTGAGCGCGCTCTGCCCGGGCCGGCGCCGATCGAGCTCGCGCTGAACCTCCGCGCTCTCGACGCGGATGCCGGGCGGCATGCCGTCCACCACCACGCCGACCGCCGGCCCGTGGGATTCGCCGAAGGTGGTGACGACGAACAGCGTGCCGAATGACGAGGACATGTCAGCGCTTGCGCTTCGCGCCGCCGCGCGGCGCGGCCGCGCGCGCCGCGGAAGCTTTGAACGCGGCGAGCTGCTTCGCCCGGTACGCGAGCTGGGCGGCGACCATGCGCTCGAATTGAAGGAGGTACGTCGGCCGAATCGCCGCTCGCGCCCCGGCGATCCATGGCTTGCAGCGTTCCCAGGTCACCACCGCCTCGCCGGTGTGATCGAAGAACAGCTCGGCGTCCAGCAGTCCGCGGTTGACGATCGCACCCACCATCTCCCAGTACGATACCGTCATGCGGAACCAGCGGTCTTCATCGCTGAACTTCAGGTAACGGGGCTTGATCTCGCTCCAGTCGCCGGGCTCGAACTCGCTCAGGAACCACTGGCGCCCGCGGCGCAGCTCGGGGTCGCGACGCATTTCGTAGAGGTGGAGCAGCAGCTCGGCATCGGCTTGCGTTGGCTTGCGCATGGGCTTCTCCGGGGCGACGGCCGTGGGGTCGAACGCGTACGCGCCGACTCTAGCAAGGGCGACCGCCCGGGGAAAGCGCGCGGGCGTTCACCCCGCGCGCGACCGCCGCCGCGCGCGTGGCTAGGCGCGCACGCCGCGCGCGGGCCGCGCGCGCGGCGGCTGCGGCGCGAGCGGCAGCTCCCACGCGCCGAGCAGCAGCAGCCAGACCACCGTGGCGCTCACCCAGGGAATGCTCTCGATCAGGTAGCCGGTGAGCCGGAGGCTGGCCTCGAGCTGCTTCGAGTTCTGTGGCCAGACCATGTAGACCGCGATCCCGAGCACCACGGTGAGCACCTCGAGCGCGACGAGGATCGGGACCCCCACCAACAGCGCGCGGCGTCGCGCGAGCCACGGCGCCGTCAGGCTCGCGAGGCACATCGCCGCGAAGATGCCCAGATCGAACGGCGCCATCACCTCGATGTCGTCGATCGCGACGGTCTGTCCGCAGGCGGCGAACACCAGCGATGCCGCGCGCGCCAGCGCGCGCTGGTATCCGTGTGAGATCAGCCAGCACGGGATGGCCAGCAGCGTGGACCACAGGATGAACCGCCCCAGCCACTTCATGCCGCGCTCAATTTCGGCTCCTGAAAGCGCAACCAGAGCAGGAAGATCGCGAACACCACGAGCAGCGTCATGGTCTGCCACAGGTACACGTGAATGAACTCGAACAGCTCCGGCCGGTGCGCGAGCACCGGGATCAGGGCGAGGATGCGCAACAGGTTGTACGCCCACAGCAGCAGCGCCCCGGCGCCGAGCCCGGTCAGCCTCGCTCTCCACGGGGCGGGGAACGCGACGATCGCGATCCACAGGGCGGCCGTCGGCATCAGCGGCGTGCAGTCGGGAACGATCTGGAGCGAGACGCCGCCCATGCTGAGGTCGGTGCCGGAGGACTGGCTGTGCATTCGGAACAGATGGGTGACGAACAGCAGGCTGCCGATGGTGTGCCGCACCATCCAGCGCTCGATCCCCGGCGCGAACGCGAACAGCACCAGCACCGCGAGCCACCCGCCGACGAAGCGGGCGAGAAAGAAGGCGACCGCGCGGCTGCTGGCGGACCGGGGCGCGGACCGTGGCTTCGGCGGGGAGTGGGAATGCGGTGGGGTCTGCGCCCTGGGCCCGGGTCGGCTCATCGCGCGGGCGGGTCCAGGCCGAGGCTCCGGATCTTGCGCGCGAGCGTGCCGCGATCGATGCCGAGCAGCCGCGCGGCGCGGCTGCGATTTCCTCCGACGTGCTCGAGCGCCTGCCGGATGTGTTCGCGCTCGACCGCGACCAGCGTCGAGGGCGCATCCACCGCGGCGCCCTCCGAGGCGGCGCGCATCACCGCGCGCGGCAGATGGCCGGGCTGGATCGTCGCCGTTCCGGCGAGCACCGCCGCGCTCCGCAGCGCGTTGCGCAGCTCGCGGCAATTTCCCGGCCATGGATACCGCATCAGCACGTCGAGGGTCGCCGCGGCGATTCGCGGCGCGGGGCCCGCGTCGGGGCCGAGCTCGGCGAGGAAATGTCTCGCGAGCGCGGGAACGTCTTCCATGTGTTCGCGCAGCGCAGGCATCGACACCTCCAGTTGGCGCAGCCGGTAGTAGAGGTCGGCGCGGAACCGGCCCGCCGCCACCAGCTGACCCAGGTCGACCGCGCTCGCCGCGATGACGCGCACGTCGATCCCACGTTCGGCGCAGGATCCTACCCGCTGCACCCGTCCTCCTTCCAGCACGCGCAGCAGCTTGGCCTGGAGCGGAAGCGGGAAGCTGTCGGCCTCGTCGAGGAACAGGGTGCCGCCTTCCGCCTTCTCGAACAACCCGGCGTGATCGCTGGTCGCGCCACTGAACGACCCCCGCACGTGCCCGAAGAACACGCTCTCGGCCAGCTCGCTCGGAGTCGCCGCCATGTTGTGCGCGACGAATGGCCGCGCCTTGAGCGGCCCCAGCTCGTGGAGCGCTCTGGCCAGCAGCTCCTTGCCGGTCCCGGTTTCACCGGTGATGAGCACCGTCTCGCGGCTGCGCGAGAGCAGCGGCACGAGCCGGCGCACGCGCCGCAGCCCACGGGAGCGGCCGATCAGGCCGGCCGCCGCCTCGATCTCGTCATCGAGTCCGAGCCGTTCCGCCTCGACCCGGCTCACGATCTCGCAGATCTCCTCGCGCGAAGCGGGCTTCACCAGTAGATCGGCGGCGCCGAGCCGCATCGCCTCGACCGCGGTGCGCGCGTCGTCGAGCCCGGTGATCACGACCACCGGCGGCGCCCCCGGCAGCTCGCGAGCGGCGCGGAGCAGATCGAATCCGTCGGGAGACGGCATGCCGAGATCGGTGAGCACCAGGTCGAACGGTTGCGATCGCAGCGCATCGATGCCAGCCCCGCCCCCGTCGCGGCATTCGACCTCATACGCAGGGGTCAGCACCGCGGCCATCGCCTCGATCGCGTGCGGGTCGTCGTCCACGATGAGAATGCGCATGGCTCAGGCGTCTGGTTGCGGCGCGAGGTCCGGCTCCGCGCGGAACGCGACACGGCACAGCGTGCCACCGCCGGGCCGCGGCTCGAAGCGGAGCGTCCCGCCGTTGGCCTCGACGAATCGGCGCACCGCCAGCAGTCCGAATCCCGAGCCGGCCTTCGAGAGCGCCGGTCCCGCGCCGTCCGCGATCGCGCTCGGGATGCCCGGTCCCCGGTCGGCGATCTCGATCGCGACGCGATCGCCTTCGCGACGCGCGCCGATGTGGACCGGCTCACCGGCCGGGGACACGCGGCACGCATTGTCGATGAGATTGTACAGCGCGTGCACCAGCTGGCCGCGATGCGCGCGCACCCGCAGGTCTCCGTTGCAGGTCTGCGTCACGACGCGCCCCGGCGCGAGCCGGGTGAGCATGGTCGCCGACTCGAGCAATTCGGAGAGCTGCACGGTCTCGGTGAGCGGACGCGAGGCGCCGGCCATCGCCAGCACGTCGTCGGAGAGCGCGCTCAGGCTCTTCACAACGCACAGCAGGTGCTCGGCGCTCGACCGATCGGCCGACCCCTCCGGGTCGCGCGCGATCTCCCCCGCGAACCCCTGCATCGCGTGGAGCGAATTCTTGATCTGGTGCGCGACGCAGGCCACGGCCTCGCCGAGGCGCCGCAGCGGGTCGCTCTCGGCGGGCGCGCCGGTGCTCTCGCGAGCGAGCAGGTAGGTACGCCGCCCCTCGGGCGAGGGACTCACCCACAATTCCGCGCCGACTCCGATCTCGCGTCCGTCGGCGCGCCGCAGGGTCATGGTGAGTCCGCGCTGCGCCCGGCCCTCGCTCAGGGTCGCGACGATCGCGCGCACCCCCTCCGAGTCCGCGCGGACGATCTCCTGCCATGGCCTTCCCAGCGCGGGCTGCGCCTCGATGCCGAGCAGCTGGGCGGCCGCGGGATTGACGCTCACGACGCGACCCAGGTCGTCGAGGCTGACGAGCGCCCCGCTCATGTAGTCTCCGAGCAGACGCAGCTCCTCGCCCACCGTGTCGGCGCGAGCACGCAGCGCCGAATGGTAGAGCGCGAGCCGCCGCCGCTGCCCCTCGATGGCCCCGATCAGCAGCCAGGTGAGCACGGTCCCCACCGCGAGGAATCCGCCAACGGTGGCCAGCGTGCTGGCGACCAGCGGGGGATTGATGCGCAGCCCCACCATGAGGTATGCGGCGAATCCGCCGAGCGCCGCGATCGAGCAGCCTCGCCGCGAGTAAGCCGCCCCGGCGAGCGCGACCTCGAGGAGATAGCCGACGAACAGCGGTGAGTGCTGATCGCCGGAGACGTGGACCAGCCACGTCCAGCTCGCGACCTGAACCGGAACGAGCGCCTCTCCGAACCCCCGGCGCCCGGCGCGGGCGGCGAGGTACTGGAGCGCACCCACCGCGGCCCCGGCGAGAATCCCGGCGATCAGGCCCGGGCGCGACGCCGCGCCGATCGGGAGCAGCGTTCCCGAACCCGCGACCACCGCGAGCGCGAGCAGGCGCAGGCCAAGCACCAGATTGGAGAGCCCGGGATCGTAGCGATCAGCTCGGTGAGCGTCGCCCGAGGCGAGCGGAGAGCTGGTCGCTGGCGCATGCTTGCGCCCAGTTCGCGGAGGAGGGGTCGCCTCCGCCACCATGCCCAACCCAGTCGAGGGGTCGATCGTCATTGGGCTCACAGTCTTGCTCAATGAAGCGGTGACGAAGGGCACCGCTCGCGAGACGAATGCGCGACGAGGGCCGGAGGTGGGAATGGATTCGCGGCGATCTGGAGATCAGGGACGCGCTTTCACCCCCACACGAGGCGCGGTGAATCGCGCCTCCGGCCGTTGTGAGCGCCCGAGAATTCTCCGCTCATGTTGCTCACCTGTCAAGATATTGTTTAGCGGCAACTCGTGGAGCGCTGCATCGCGGTTGGAGCGTGGACCGCGCGGTCACCCTGGGTTCGCACGCTCGGCGACACGATCGAGCCCCAGGTTCGATCCGCGCGCGACGCATCCCCCGCGGGACATCCTTATTTCTTGCCCGGCATCGTCATTGCGGCTAGCTTTTCGACGCCGCAGGCCTTCGACTTGCGCGTGGGGTCCCAGTGGCCAGCCCGGAGGCTCCCAAATGCCGCCATCCACATCCCGCTAGCGCGGCGCCCGGCTTCCCCCCGTCGATCGCATTTCAGCCCCCCACCCTCGCAGAGGAGTTCCCCCCATGATGCGCCATTCCTGGCGGTCCGTGCGTCGCGCGTCGATCTCGCTCGCATTCGCGCTCGGTGTGCTGTCGCTGTGCGTCGTCTCCTCTTTCGCCGTGCAGCGGTCCGATCTCACCGGCAATCCTTCGGAAGACGGATTGTGGTCCGAGATCGAACAGCCTCAGTTCCAATCGAACTCGCTGATTCAGGTCACCAATCGTCCGGTGGCTTTCAAGATGTACGAGCTCGACGCCGACCGTCTCGGCCAGATGCTCGCCGCGGCCCCGCGCGAAATCGCATCGGGCGCCCGAGGCTCGAGGCTCGTGATCAGCATCCCGATGCCGGACGGCGGCTACAGCCACTTCCGGATCGTGAACTCTCCGCTCCTCGCCCCGGCGCTCGCGGCGCAGCACCCCGAGTTGCAGACCTACCTCGGTGAGGGAATCGAGGACCGCACCGCCACCGCGCGGATGGATCGCACGCCCGCGGGATTTCACGCCATGATTCTCACGCCGAAGGGAACGGTGTACGTCGACCCGTACCTGCGCGGCGACACGCGGCAGTACATGAGCTTCTGGAAGAGCGATCTGGAGCGGCAGCCCGGTGACTTCATCTGCAACGCCAGCGAGGTGAACACTGACATCTCCCTGCCGAACCGGATCGCCACGCCCTCCGGCGGCAACCTGCGCACCTATCGCCTCGCGATGACCGCGACCGGCGAATACACGCAATTCTTCGGCGGCACCGTCGCCGCTGCACAGGCGGCCATCACCACCACCGTGAACCGCGTCAATGGCATCTACGAGAAGGAGCTGTCGATCCGGCTCAGCCTCGTCGCGTTCAACATCTACACCAATCCCGCGACCGATCCGTTTCCCGCCGGAACCAGCGTGAACGGCACGCTGCTCAACGAGAACCAGACCGATACCGACACGAATGTCGGCTCGGCCAACTACGACATCGGGCACATCGTCAGCTCCGGCGGCGGCGGCGGTCTCGCGCAGTTCGGCGTGTGCGCCGCGAACAAGGCGAAGGGTGGCACTTCGCGCGGCACGCCGCAGGGCGACGACTTCGACGTGGACTACGTCGCCCACGAGATGGGCCATCAGTTCCACGCGGATCATACGTTCAACGGCTCGACCAGCAGCTGCGGCGGCGGCAACCGCGTCGCGAGCTCGGCCTACGAGCCGGGCAGCGGCACCACGATCATGGCCTACGCCGGGATCTGCGGCGCCGAGGACGTCCAGCCGCACAGCGATCCCTTCTTCCACACCCGGAGCTTCGATCAGATCGTCGCGTTCCGCGAGGGCGGCGGCACCTGCGGACCATCGACCGCGACCGGCAACTCGCCCCCCAACGTGAACGCGGGATCGGACTTCACCATTCCGCGCAACACCCCGTTTCGCCTCACCGCGACCGGCAGCGATCCCGATTCCGACCCGCTCACGTTCGGCTGGGAGCAGTTCGATCTGGGCACCCAGTCTCCGCCGGCCAACAACGCGGACGGGCCGCTGTTCCGCTCGCCGGTCCCGACCACCAGCCCGACCCGTACCCTTCCCAAGATGAGCACCGTCCTGAGCGGGGTCGCGGATCCGTGGGAGCACCTGCCGACCGTGGATCGCGACATGAACTTCCGCTGCACGGCCCGCGACAATCGCGCGGGCGGCGGTGGCGTGAACTACGACGCGATGGTGGTGCACGTCAGCGGAGCCCCGTTCGCCGTCACCTATCCCAACGGCGGCGAGACGCTCAATTCCGGCTGCCCGGTGACGGTGACGTGGACGGTCGGCGGCGGCAGCGTCGCCGCGAACGTCAACATCCGCTACTCGTCGAACGGCGGTGCGACCTTCAGCACGCTCGCCGCCAACACCGCGAACGACGGTTCGGAAGCGGTGACGCTCCCGTGCGGCGCGACGTCGCAGGGCCGCATCATGGTCGAAGCGGTTGGCAACATCTTCTTCGACGTCTCGAACGGAAACTTCAGCGTGAGCGCGAACGCCCCGTCGGTCGCCGTCAACGTGACCGGCGGAGCGGTGGACGCCAGCTGCCAGCGAAGCGTGACGTTCGGCGGCACCATCACCGACGACTGCTCGATCCTGGCCGGGGACGTCACGGTGGGCGTCACGCTCCCGGGCGGCGGCGCGACCCTCGGCGTGCCGGCGATCGGCAAGGTGCAGAACGATGGGCAGACCGTGACGGTGACGGGCAGCGTGCTGGTTTCGAATCTGGTCGGCGGGCCGGTCACGGTGAGGGTGACGTTCGGGGCGAAGGACAACTGCAACGTCTCGGCGAGCGACTTCTCCCAGGCGAGCGTTTTCGACAACACGCCGCCGGTGCTCGCCTGCCCGGCCGACATCACCGTGGAGTGCAGCTCGCATTGCGGCACCCCGGCGAGCGATCCGCAGCTCGCGGGATTCATCGCGACCGCGACCGACAACTGCACCGCGACGCCGGTCGTCACCGACGACGCGCCCACCTGCTACCCGGACGGCACCACCGCCGTGACCTTCACCGCGACCGACAACGCGCTCAACAGCTCGCAGTGCACGCGCCATGTGAAGGTGGTCGACACCACGCCGCCGGTCATCACGGTCGCCATCGACCGCGACGCGCTGTGGCCGCCGAACCATAAGCTCGTCGAGATTCACGCCACGGTCACGGTGACCGACATCTGCGACCCGAACCCGACGTTCACCCTGCTGTCCATCACCAGCAACGAGCCGGACAACGGCCTCGGCGACGGCGACACCCAGTACGACATCCAGGGCGCGGCGTACGGCACGGCGGATCTCGCGTTCCTGCTGCGGTCCGAGCGCTCGGGCCCCGGGAGCGGTCGCAAGTACACCATCATCTATTGCGGCCGCGACTTCTCCGGCAACACCGCCTATGACACGGCGTACGTCCGCGTGCCCCACAGTCAGTCGGGCAATGCGGCGCTGCTGGTCGCGAACGACTTCGAATTGGCCGCGGCGTCGCAGGATCTACAGCTCGCGATTCCGTCGAATGGGCTCTTCGACGCGACCCGGATCGTTCCAGGCCGGACGATGATTGGAAACGAGTTCGGCTTCGCGCTTCCGGTTCACGTGCAGAAGACGGATGTCACGGGAGACGGCCTCGCGGATCTCGCGCTCACCTACTCCGCGGGTTCGCTGAAGACGTTGACGGACGCGACGAACGGCGAGGACCCGATCGGGCTCCACTACGAGCTCGACGGCACCGACTTCATGATCGAGGATCTGTACGATGGCGCGCTGCCGGTGACGACGGCCTCGACCCCGAAGGCGGGCACCGGGGAGCCGGCGACGATGAGTTCGACCCCGACCCCGGCGCCGAGCGCGCCGAGCGTGGCGGACGCCATCGGCCGGACCGCTCTGGATCCGCGCAACGTGCTGTCGCTGGCGTCGCCCGGCCGCGTGACGTTCGAGGTGTTCAATATCCTCGGGCAGAAGGTGCGGGTGCCGGTGGACCAGGAGTTCGGCGTCGGCCGGCATCCGCTGGTGTGGGATGGGAAAGACGACCAGGGCCGCCGCGCGCCGAGCGGGATCTACTTCTACCGCGTTCGCGCGCCCGGACTCAGCACGGTGAAGCGCGTGAGCGTGCTGCGCTAGCCTGAGGCGCGACGGCGCGCATGAAGGCGGGGGCGAACCGATCGCGGTTCGCCCCCATTCATTTCGGCCCCGCGCGAAGCGCGCCGCGGCCACCCGTCTACTGCGCGTCGCGCCGCACGATGACGTACGAGATCGCGATCAGCCCCGCATCGCCGCAGGGCGCTCCCTCGCGGAGCGTCACTCGCTGCGCGGTGAGACAGGTCAGGCGGTAATCGCCGAGGTCGGCCGCGTCGCCGTGCATGAGCCGCACCGTCTGCCCCGCGCGCGTCACGGTGAGCGGCGCGTTGCGGATCGACTCGTAGCACTCGTCGTGCGGGCGGCTGTCGCAAGTGGCGGGCAGCAGCGCCACGTCGAATCCCGGGAGTCCGCCGTGCAAGACCAGCTCGCCGGGGCCGATATCCGCGACCGCCGCGCAGCGCAGTCCCTTCGAGTCCGAGACGAGCAGCGCGCTCGCCGCGGGGAAGCGGCCGATGTTCTGCACTTCGAAGGCGTAGCTCTCTCCCATCTTCAGCGGCAGCACGACCCGCGGCACCTCCACCATGATGATGTGTTCAGCACCGCCGCCCTCGCGTACCACCCACTTGCCTGCGCCGCCCGCGTTCGCCGGCGGGAGCTGGACGACGGTTCCCGTGAACTGATGGATTCCATTCTCGTCGGGCCCGAGCAGGTAGGCGGTGACGCGGCCGAGCGGCGGAGTGGAGCAGTCGCCGGCGGTCACGGCGTTGGTGGCGGTCGTGGCGATGGCGCCCCCCGCGAGCGGCGGCGGCTTCGAGCCGTGGCAGCCGTCGGATGGGCCGGTGACGAGCCCCAGCACCAGCGCGAGCGGAGGAATCCGCTCGATGCGCAGGATGCGAGCGATGATTCCGCGCCGCGGGCGCGGCGCGCGATTCGCGATCATGACACCCTCCTCTCGCGACCCCGGAGCGAAGGCTACCACCGGCGCCGAGTGATGCGTGATGACGATCTGGCCCCCTCCCCCGGCCCGGGCATCCGGCGAAACGGACGATCGCTACCTCATCGTATAGGTGAAGGTCAGCATCGCATACGAGCCCAGCGTACGATTTTGCGTGTCCTGCAGGTAGGTCTCGGTCACCGTCCGATTGGTGCTGCGGCTCTGATCGAGCACGTCGGCGGCGGAGAGCAGGATCTCGCCGCGCTGATTGTTGAAGACCTTCTTCCCGATGCTGGTATTCCAGAGCACCGCATTCTGCCCGAACCCTCCCGCCAGGCCGATCGACTGCGAGTGGCTCAGCTCGTGCCGCATCACCACGCCCTTCCACGAGATCACGTTCAGCTTGAGGCTCGCGACCTGAGTGTAATAGTCGTTGTTCAGGCTCGCGCTCAGCGTGTTGTGCGCGATGTTGTAGGTGCCCGAGTACGCGAGCGTGAAGTCCAGGGCCTCGCTGATGTTGCTCGCGAGCACCGCCCCTCCGCTCAGCGCCCAGGTGTTGGCGAAGTTCACGCTCCGCTGAACCAGCCCCGGGGTGCGGCTCAGGGTCACGCCGCCATGAACGCTGAGCAGGCTCTTGAGGAGCCCCACCGGGCCGCTCTCGGTCACGAAGGTGCTGACGTTCCACGCGCCGTTCACGTTGACCGGCGAGCTCAGCTGGGCGCCCGGCTTCAACACCACGCCCCCCGCCAGCACCGTGTCGTTCACGGCGGTCAGCGTCGAGTTCGCGATGCTGTTGCGCGTGTGCTGCACCGACACCACCACGAAGCGGCTGCGCGAGCGCGCGGGATTGGTCTCGGAGTAGCGGCACACCATGCTCTCGGTGGTGGACTGCTTCAGGTCGGGGTTGCCGCTGGACAGCACCAGCGGGTTCGAGTTGTCCACCACGTTCTGGAGCTGGGCGATGCTCGGAGCCTGGGTGGAGGTCCGGTAGAACAGGCGCAGATTGCGATGGTCGGCCAGATTGGCGTTCAGCATGAGCGAGGGCAGCAGGTCGTCGAACGACTTCCGAACCGAGAGTCGCGCGGGGAGCCTCTGCTCCGAACTCAGCCCGCTGTGCTGGAAGAACAGGTTCGCGTTGAATCTCAGGCCGCCGCGACGCACCAGCAGCCCGGCCCCCGCGCTCTGCGCCGTACTCGTGTTGTCGAACGAATTGGACAGCCCGCTGTCGGGGAGGGTGTACGCGCCCGAAGCCGGGTCGAGCGCGAAGGCGCGACGGTCCGAGCGGCTGGTTGCGACCGACGGGTTGTACGCGATCTGCAACTGCGCGGCGCGGCCGACCGGCTCGGTGTACACCGCGCGCGCGGAGAACGAGGAGGTGGTGGTGCGCAGCGAGGTTCGCTCATCGAGCGTGTCGCTCGCGGTGGCGGGAATCTGGAAGTAGTCGGTGAGGGACCGCGCGCCGCTCGAGCCGTCCTTCAGGGTGTAGCCGGTCCCGAGATCGAGCGAGATGGTGCGGCCGCGCGTCGGGAACCGGTGACGCAGCACGAGATGGTTCGAGAGGTTGTCGCCGGAGGTGGTGCCGCGGCTGTCGTTCACGGCCCGATTGACCAGCGCTCCGGATTCCGACCGGTTCTCCGCGGACAGCGCGCTCGATGCGTGATTGCCCTGGAAGTAGAGCCGCGGCTGCTCAACGACCGAGTTCGCGGAATCCGCCGCCCACTCGATGCGCGCCTCGATGCGATGATTGCCGTTTCGATTGTCGGAGGTGGAGCTCTGTCCGTATCGGGCGGCCGAGTCCTCGGGTGCCAGATACGAGCGCGCCAGCCGCTGGGCGTTCTGGTTGTCGGTGCCGTTGAAGAAGTAGCTCTGATTGATCGTGAGACCGGGTCGCGGCGTCCCCGAGTAGTTGGTTCCGATCGAGCTCGTGGTCGCGACCCCGTCCTGCTGGCCAACCAGAAAATTCTGCCCGCCTCCCCCGCCTCCTCCTCCTCCTCCCGGCCCGCCGAAGTTGCCGCCGCCCGGAGGCCGCCCCTGCCCGCCGCCCGGCCGACCGCCGCCCGGCCCGCCCCCGCCCGGGCCACCGCGCGCGTTCCCGGTGTTGAGCACGCCGAGCAGATCCTGCGCCGAAAAATTCTGCTGGTTCACGTTGTTGGCGAGCGCGATCGCCGAGAAGCGAGTCTGCCCCTTCAGCAGGTTCGCGTTCCCCCCCGCGAGGTACCGATCGTGATCGCCGTAGCCGCCGTATGCCTTACCGAAGCGGGCATTGCGCCGGTCCGCGCGCAGCACGAAGTTCATGGTCTTCGTGGTCTGCCCATCGTCGAACCCGCTGAACTCGGCCTGATCGCTGAGCTTGTCGAACACCTGGATCTTGTCGATCACGTCGGCCGGCAGGTTGCGCAGCGCGATGGTGGGATCGCCGCCGAAGAACGGCTTCCCGTCGACCAGCACCTGCTGAACGGTCTCGCCGTTGCTCTTGACGGTTCCGCTCTCGACCGTGATGCCCGGCAGCTTCGACACGAGATCTTCGGCGGAGGCGTCGGGATGGGTCTTGACCGCGGCGGCCGCGAATTCCGTGGTGTCGGCCTTCTGCGTGGCGGGCGGCGGCGACGCCCTGACCACCACCCCCCGCACCGGCAACGCAGCGGTGACCAGCCGGAGCGGGCCGAGGTCCTGCTCGCCGCGCACGACGCGGACCGTCTGCCGCAGCGGCACGTAGCTGAGGCGCAGCGTCTCGAGGCGGTAGCCGCGGAGCGCGAGGCCAGAGAGCTCGAACGTGCCGTCGTCGCGCGTGATCGTGGAATGGACGTCGGTGGTGTCCGAGAGATTGACGAGCCGGATCCGCACGCCCGCGATCGCCGCCCCCGACCCCCGGTCGACGACCCTTCCCCGCAGCGTCGCGGTCTGCGCGTGGAGCGGATGCGGCACCACGGCGAGCAGGCACGCCAGTGCCACGGCTTTCAGCATCATGCGAAGGGCGTCCTCGAGCGCGGGCCGGTGGTTGCTTTCTAGACGATCGAGCCCGCGGGAAGTTCTCCTCACGTATTACCGATGATCGAGAGGTACGCCTTCCATGGCCCGATGTCGCGCGTATAGCGGCGCGCCATGACGCGCACCACCTGCGCGACGTGCCCGAGATCGTGAGCGACCCAGGTCGCGAGCAGCTGTTCCATGGTGACGCGGCCGAACTCGGGGTGCGTCCCTGAGCGGGCGAGCTGAACCGGGCCGAGCTTCCACGCCGCGAGCGTCGCGAGGTTCCCGGCGCGTTTTCGCGCGAACAGCGGGAGCAGCTCCGCGAGGCCCGTGTCGCGGAAGCGCTCGAGCTGCGTGAACCGGTCGAACGGCAGGAACGCCCGCGTCTCGCCGTGCTCGAGGATGATCCGCGCGCGCGGGATCCAGTCGGTGTCCTCGCCGTGAATGAGGTGCCCGATCACGACCCTGGGGCTCCACGACTCCGCGCCATCGGTGGCCTCGGTCCAGCCCGCCGGCAGGCCGCCGAGCAGCGTGTCCATCACCCGCGGCGTGCGGTCCAGCACCGCGATCGCCTCTCCGAGGTCGAACTGCGGCTTCCGATCCGATGAGTCCATCGCCGATCTCCCTGCGTCGCGCGCGCCCTGCCCGCCCCCGGCTCGGGGCCGCAGTTCACGAATCGCGCAAACTCGTCTAGATTCCCGGGCTCGGGAACACGCCATGTGGTCCGATCACGTTCGTCACGCGCCCGCGGAGCTGCCGATGTTCGAACCGCTGCCTCCCAACTTCGATTTCCCCGCCGCCGAAAGGCGCGTGCGCGACTTCTGGGAAAAGTACGACATCTTCGGGCGCTCGATCAGGAACCGCTCGGGCGCGAAGCGCTTCGTGTTCTACGAGGGCCCGCCCACGGCGAACGGCATGCCGCATCCCGGCCACGCCCTCACCCGCGCGATGAAGGACCTGTTCCCCCGCTACCGAACCATGCGCGGAGAGCTGGTGGAGCGCAAGGCGGGCTGGGACACGCACGGGCTGCCGGTCGAAGTCGAGGTGTGCAAGGAGCTGGGCATTCACACCAAGGAGGAGATCGAGGCGTACGGCGTCGAGCGCTTCGTGCGCCGCTGCATCGACAGCGTGTTCCGCTACACGCTGGAGTGGGAAGAGCTGACGCGGCGCATCGGGTTCTGGATGAACCTCGAGGAGGCGTACGTCAGCTACCACCAGAGCTACGTGGAGAGCGTGTGGTGGTCGCTCCAGACGTTGTTCGAGCGCGGCCTCCTCTACCAGGGCCACAAGGTGGTGTGGTGGTGGCCGCAGGGAGGCACCGCCCTGTCGGCGGGCGAGGTCGGCGAGGGCTACCGCACAGTGGACGATCCCAGCGTGTTCGTGAAGTTCCCGCTGCGCGATCCGCTCCCGGTGCCGGACGGCGCGCCCGCCGCGAAACGCGAGAGCCTGCTGGTGTGGACGACCACCCCGTGGACGCTCGTGAGCAATCACTTCGCCGCCGTGCACCCGGAGCTGGACTACGCGATCGTGCACGACGCGGCCGACGGCGAGCGCCTGGTGGTGGCCGCGAGCCTGGTCGATACCATCGCGAAGAAGGTGAAGCGCGACCTCGCGGTGATCGCGACGGTGCGCGGGGCGGCGTTGCTCGGACTGCGCTACCTGCCGCCGTTCGACGGTTACTCCGCCCGCACCGCGCTCCCCCCCGCGCTCGCGGAGGGCGCGCCGCTCGGCGAGCGGCGGGCCGCGCTCGCCGCGGGCGGCGACGCGCCGATCGGCTGGCGCGTGCTGGCAGCCGAGTTCGTGACGCTCGATTCCGGGACCGGCCTCGTGCACGAGGCCCCCGCCTTCGGCGAAGTGGATTTCGACATCCTGCAGGCCGAGCGCCGGCGCTTCGCCGATCCCGACGCCGTTCCGCTGCTGTGCGCGGTGCGGCCCGACGGCAACTTCTCCGACGACGCGCCCGCGAAGTATCGCGGCCGCTGGATCAAGGACTGCGACAAGGACATCGCACGCGAGCTGAAGGAGCGGGGGCTGCTCTACCACCAGGAGCAGATCCGGCACGAGTACCCGTTCTCGCCGCGCGCCGAGAACGACCCGCTCATCCAGTACGCTCGCATGAGCTGGTTCGTGCGCACTTCGCGCTTCAAGGACGAGTTCCTCGCGAACAACGCGCGCATGCGGTGGCTGCCGTCGCACATCCAGGAGGGCCGCTTCGGCGACTTCCTGCGCAACAACGTGGACTGGGCGCTCTCGCGCGAACGCTACTGGGGCACGCCGCTCCCGATCTGGGTGTGCGAGCGCACCGGCCGCATGGAGGCAGTCGGCGCGTTCGCGGAGATCACCGCGAAGCCGGGCGCCACCGACGGCGGGTTCTGGGCGCGCAAGAAGACGGAGGACCCGGCGCTCCCCGACCACCTGCGCGTGCACAAGCCCTACATCGACGAGTGGACGTACGACAGCCCGTTCGCGAACGGCGCGCGCATGCGCAGGGTGCGCGACGTGATCGACGTGTGGTGGGACGCAGGCAGCATGCCGTTCGCGCAGTGGGGCTACCCGCACGTCAAGGGCAGCGCCGATCTGCTCGACCAGCGCTTTCCCGCCGACTTCATCAGCGAGGCGATCGATCAGACGCGTGGCTGGTTCTACGCCCTGCTCGCGATCAACACGCTGCTGTTCGGCCCGCCGGCCGCCGAGGCGGGCGATCGCAAGCCCCGCGCCTATCCGATCCCGTTCCGCACCTGCATCGTGCTGGGGCACATGAACGGCGAAGATGGCGCCAAGATGTCGAAGCGGCTCAAGAACTACCGCGAGCCCTCGTACATCTTCGACACCTACGGCGCCGACGCGATGCGCTGGTACTTTCTCGGCGCGCAGGTGCCATGGACCACCGCCCGTTTCCAGGAGCAGAACATCCGCGACGCGCACCGCGAATTCCTGGTGCGGCTCGCCAACGTGTTCGGCTTCCTCGTGATCTACGGCAACATCGACGGCTTCGAGCCCGGCGCCCACGCGCGGCCGGTGCGGGAGCGCGGCGAGCTGGATCGCTGGATCGTCTCGGAGCTGCACCGTACCATCCGCACGGTGCGCGAGAGCCTCGACCGCTTCGAGAACTACCCGGCCGCGCGCCGCCTCAACGAGTTCGTGGACGCGCTCAGCAACTGGTACGTGCGGCGCTCGCGCCCGCGCTTCTGGTCGTCCGACAAGTCGCAGGACAAGTGGGACGCGTACGAGACGCTCTACGAGTGCCTGCTCACGCTGAGCCAGTTGATCGCGCCCTTCACGCCGTTCTTCGCGGAGACCCTGTGGCAGACGCTGACGCGCGCGGGCTTCAGCGGCGAGCGCGCCGGCGGATACGCCGAGAGCGTGCATCTCAGCGACTTCCCGGCCGCCGATCCCGCCGCGATCGACGAACCGCTGGCCGACCTGATGGAGCAGGTGCGTGACCTGGTCTCGGCCGGCCGTGCGGCGCGCACCGCGGCCAGGCTCAAGGTGCGCCAGCCGCTCGCGCTCGCCGAGATCATCGTGTCGCGCGCCGAACAGGCCGAGCGGTTGAGCACCCACGTGTCGCTGGTGCTCGAGGAGCTGAATCTGAAGCGCGTCGAGTTCACGACCGAAGGCGACCGTTACGTGAGCTACCAGGTGAAGCCCGACTTGAAGCTGCTCGGCCCGAGGCTCGGCAAGCGCCTGCCCCGCCTGGGCGCGGCGCTGGCGGCGCTCGATCCCGCCGAGGTGCGGCGCCGGCTCGCGGCCGACGGCGCGATCGTGGTGGACGTGGACGGGGAGCCGGTGACGCTCAGCGAGCAGGAGGTGTTCGTGAGGCTCGAAGCGAAGCCCGGCTGGTCGGCCGCGCCCGGACGCAGCGGCGTGGTGGTGGTGTCCACGCAGCTCACCCCGGAGCTGCTCGAAGAGGGGCAGATCCGCGAGCTGATCCATCACGTGCAGGGCGAGCGCAAGGAACGCGATCTCCCCTACGAGGCGCGCATCGTCCTGCGACTCTCCGGCCCGGAATCGCTGCTCGCCCTCGCGAGGCGCTGGGAGGCGACGGTCGCGGCGGAGTGCCTCGTCACGTCCTTCGACTACGGCGCGCCGCGCGACGGGGCGAAGAGCGTGGACATCGAGGGCGTCGAGGCGAAGCTCGCGATCGAACCGGCGTAGTACGGGCCACGCCCGGCGCTAGAGCTTGATCCCGATCATGGCGCGGAATCCGATGCTGCTCACGCTCGAGACCACCGGGCTCGTTCCGTAGTCGGTCCACGAGCCGAGGTCCGCGACATTGGCCCGCACCAGCGCCGCGCCGAAGAACTTCGGCGTGAAATCGAGCTGGGCGCCGCCGGCCACGAACACGTCGGGGAATCCCGCGCTGAAATCTTCCTGGTACGGAGCGGGCAGCGTGGATGATCCCGAAACGTCTACGCCGAGATAGCTGGCGCCCGCCCGCCCGAAGAGCGAGAGGTTGGGCGCGGCCGCGATGCTTCCCTGCGCCATGAGATCCACCTCGTATCCGAACCCGCCGGACGGCCCCTGACCCTTCGAGATTCGCACCTCGTAGTCGTACGCCCCGACGCTGAAGACGCCGAGCCCGATCCCGCCCTGAACGGTCGTGTTCCCGCGTTGCCAGATGCGCACTCCCAACTCCGCCTTGGCGCCCAGCAATGGATAGGTCTCCCAGGTGTTCTGCGCGTTGCCGCCGTTGTAGTCGTAGAAGTGAGTCTGGATCGAGCGCTGTTCGGCGCCGAGGCTGAGCTGAATGCCGCGCGACTGGGCGCACGCCGCCGGAGGAGAACCGGCGAGCATCGAGGAGAGGGTGGCGAGCGCCGCGAGGCTGAGACCGATGCGGTGATCAGACATGATGGACCTCCCGATTGCGAGGGTCTGAATCACGGGGGCCTGATGACGCGCCGGATTCTATTCGATGGGGCGGGTCGGTGCCATCCGCAAGGCGCCGGCCTTCGGGCGAGCGCGCGCCGCGTGTCCGACTGCCCCGTGCCCGCCCGCTCCTGCGGCCCCCCGCGCCCGGCCCCGGATGCGCCGCGTCCGTCTCGCGCATGCGGGGTCTGGTGCGTTGAGTGGCGCGTGCGGCAGGCGCATGGCGCACGCTCGTGCGCATGTTCGGTCGCCCGCTCTCTCATGAGCCGCCCAACCCTGCGAGACGTTACATCGTCGGAGTGACGGCGGAGGCGCGGAAGCGCCTGCCGCCCTTCGAACCTGGCAGTCGCTCTTCTCACCCCGGAGGTTTCCGATGACGCCGCCGCCTTCGACCCCCGGGCTCGTGCGCGCGACGCCGCTCATCGCGTGGATGGTGCTCGCGGGCGCGAACGCCGCGCTCGCCCAGCCGCCCGACACCACGGCGGCGCGTCACGTCGCTCCTCCCCCGCGGGCGATCGCCTCGCGGCTCAGCGGAACGGTCCACATCGACGGCGTGCTCGATGAGGCGGCGTGGTCGGAGGCGACGCCGGTCACCGAGTTCACGCAGAACGACCCGGAGGAGGGCAAGCCGGTCTCCGAGCGCACCGAGGTGCGGATTCTGATCGGGGACGACGCGCTCTACATCGGCGCGCGGCTGTTCGACCGTGAGCCATCGAAGATCAAGGCGCGGCTCTCGCGGCGCGACGATCCGGTCGAGACCGACGCGTTCGACGTGTACCTCGACTCCTACCACGACCACCTCACGGCGAAGCGCTTCCGCGTGAACCCCGCGGGCGCGATCCTCGACGGCGCGATCGGCACCGACGGCGGCGAGGACGACACCTGGGATGCGGTGTGGGAGGCCGGCACCCGCGTGGACTCGCTCGGCTGGAGCGCCGAGCTGCGCATCCCGCTCGCGCAGCTGCGATACAACACGCAGGGCGAAGCGGCCTGGGGGCTGCAGCTCGCACGCACCATCTTTCGCAGGGGCGAACGGTCGGTGTTCGCCTTCACCCCGAAGAAGGAACAGGGCGGCGTGAGTCGCTACGGCGAACTCGTCGGGTTGGGACGCCTCGAGCGCCCCCAGCGTCTCGAGATCATGCCGTACGTGTCGGGCCGCAACGAACGACTCGACGTCGCGCGCAACGATCCGTTCCGGTCGCACAGCGACTACTTCGGCGCGACCGGCGGGGATCTCAAGTACGGCGTCACCAGCGACCTCACGCTCGATCTCACGGTCAATCCCGACTTCGGGCAGGTGGAGCAGGATCCGGCCGAGGTGAACCTCACGGCGTTCGAGACGCTGTTTCCCGAGCACCGCCCGTTCTTCGTGGAGGGCTCGGACCTGTTCGGCTTCGGCCGCTCTCGCGCGTTCAACAACATCGGGGTGCCCACGATCTTCAACTCGCGGCGCATCGGCCGCGCGCCGCAGCGGGTGCTCGGAGGCCCGAACTTCCGTTTCGTCGACAGCCCGCCCGCGACCAGCATCGGCGGCGCCGCGAAGCTCACCGGGCGCACTGCCGGCGGATGGGCGATCGGAGCGCTCGACGCGGTGACGACCCGGGAGCTCGCCGACTACGTGGACACCCTCGGCGTCCATCGCAGCGCCGAGGTCGAGCCGCTCACCCACTACTTCACCGGTCGCGCGCGCCGCGAGCTGCGCTCCGGCAACACCTCGGTCGGCGCGCTGCTCACCGCCGTGAATCGCCGGCTGGACGATCCCGCGCTCCTGGGATTGTTGAGGTCCAACGCCTACGTCGGCGGAGTCGACTTCGGGAGCGCATGGAGCCAGCGCCGCTGGGCGGTGGACGCCGCGCTCACGGGATCAAGCATCGACGGCAGCAGCCAGGCGATCGCCACGGCGCAACGCGCCAGCTCGCGCTACCTGCAACGCCCCGATCATGCCGACTACTTCACGTACGATCCCCATCGCACGAAGCTCCAGGGCTACGGGCTCGATGGCTCGATCTCGAAGACCTCGGGAACACACTGGCTCACCTCGCTCGCCTACGTGAGCCGCAGCCCGGGGTACGAGACCAACGACCTCGGCTACGACCAGCGCGCCGACTACCGGGGATTCTCGAGCATCGTGCTCTATCAGGAGAACCGTCCCGGGAAATTCCTGCGCAACTACACGATCTATCCGTTCGAGAATCAGATGTGGAACTTCGGGGGAGACCGCGTGTTCGACTCCTACGCGCTCGACGCGAGCGGCACGTTCCCCGACTTCTCGAGCTTCGACAGCCGCATCACGCTGAATCGGAGCGTCATGGACGACCGCATCACGCGCGGCGGCCCGCAGGCGCGCACGCCCGAGATCGGGTCGTGGTTCGTGAACCTGACCTCGGACTCGCGCCGTTCGTGGACCGTGAGCCCGTACTTCTCCCACTCGTGGAACGAATTCGGGGGCGTCGGCGACTTCCCGTCGGTGTCGGTCTCGCTGCGCCCCTCGCCCACCCTGCGCGTGCGCTTCGAGCCGTCGTACTCGGCCTCGCACGCGCTCGGGCAATATCTGCAATCGGTGCCCGACACCGACGCGACCGCCACCTACGGAGAGCGGGACGTGTTCGCCACGCTCGACCAGCGGATCCTCTCGCTCGACACGCGCTGCGACTGGACGCTCACCCCGCGGCTCAGCCTGCAGATCTACGTGCAGCCGCTGGTCGTGACCGGGCACTACTCGCAGTTCAAGGAGCTGCGCGCGCCGCAGCAATTCCAGTTCGACGTGTACGGCAAGCATCGCGGCAGCATCACGCGCGATCCCTCCGGCGTGTACACCGTCGATCCCGGCAACGGCGCGACCTTCGCGTTCGACGACCCCGACTTCAACTTCCGGTCGCTGCTCGGGAACGCCGTGTTGCGCTGGGAGTATCGCCCCGGCTCGACGCTATTCCTGGTGTGGCAGCAGCACCGCACCGATATCCAGCCGCTCGGCGGGTTCGACTTCTCGCGCGACTATCGCGGGCTGCTCGACCACGCGCCCGAGAACGTGTTCGCGGTGAAAGCCACCTTCTGGATCGGGGTCTGAGCGACGGGACGGCGGCGCCCGAGAGCGTGATCCATCCTCGGCCCGTCTGCTCCCCCATCCCGAGTAACCCTTGACCCGAGGTGGTCCTCTGGTGTATTTAACCGAGTGGTTGATTACACGGAGGTCCTTCGCCCCATGTCGCCAGAGCGCCTGAACGCCACATTCGCAGCACTCGCCGATCCCACCCGGCGGGCGATCCTCGCCCGGCTCGCGTCCGGCGAGCGCGCGGTCACGGAACTCGCCGAGCCGTTCGACATGAGCCTGCCCGCCGTCTCCAAGCACCTCAAGGTGCTGGAGCGCGCGGGCCTGATCGCACGCGGCCGCGAGGCGCAATGGCGGCCCTGCCGGCTGGAGGCGGTGCCTCTGCAGGAGGCGTCCGTGTGGCTCGCGCAGTACCGCAGCCTCTGGGAACAGCGGCTGGATCGATTGGACGACTACCTCCGCGGACTGCGGGGAGGACGCAAGGCACGCGGCCGGAAGAAGTAGTTCTTCGACACCGGGAGCAGCACCATGGGAGGTGAGAAATGATGGCGGCCGGTCCCGACCCGAACACCACGCTGGAACTCTCGCGCGACTTCGAGGCGGAGCGCGAACGCGTCTTCGGCGCGTTTCTCGATGCGGCCGCGCTTCGAAGCATCTGGTCGGCGGACGCCTACACGATCGACACGATGACGGTCGACGCGCGCGTCGGCGGCGGCTGGAGCCTCGCCATGAGCGACGTGGCCACCGGCGGCGTCACCCACTGCACGGCGCGCTATGCCAAGATCCGGCGGCCGGCCCGCATCGTCTGGCACACGCGATGGCTGGATGGGCCGCTCGCCGGCGCGCCCGAGGCGCGCGTCACGCTCGAATTCATCGCCATCCCGGGCGGCACGCGATTGAAGCTCACGCACGAGTTCTTCCCCGACCGCCAGACCCGCGATCACCACGGCTCGGGCTGGGGCTCGGGATTCGACCGCCTGGCGCGGCTGCTCGCCGCGCAACTCGCGGAGTAGCCCGAGGCGCACTAATCACGTGGCCGACCGCACGACCTCGTGCGCGGGCCGCAACCCAAAGGAGAGCGAGATGAACGAAGGCAATCGCCCCCTCGCGAAGACCATGGACCCTGGGATCGTCACCACTCGCATCATCGATGCTCCGCGCCAGCGGGTGTTCGAGGCCTGGACCAGGCCTGAGCACCTGATGCGCTGGTGGGCGCCGAAGGGCTGCACGACGCCGTTCTGCACCGTGGATCTCCGCGTGGGCGGCGTATTCCACTACTGCATGCGGCTGCCCGAGGGGCGCGACATCTGGGGCATCGGCATCTTTCGCGAAATCGTCGCGCCGGAGCGGATCGTCTACACCGACGCCTTCGCCGACGCGAACGGCAACCCGGTCCCCCCGGCCCTTTACGGGTTCAGCGAGGGCCACCCCTCCGAGACGCTGGTGACCGTGACGTTTGCGGAGAATGAAGGCGGGACGAAGCTCACCCTGATGCATTCCATTCCCGATTCGATCGATGAGCGCGAAGCGACGCAGCAGGGCTGGATCGAAATGCTGGACCGTCTCGCCGAATTTCTGGCGACCCGCTCAGGGGGCACTCGATGAACTCGCATCGCGGCGAACAGGTCACGCTCTTCCTGCTTCGAATCGTCGCGGGGCTGCTGATCTTCCAGCCGGGCGCGATGAAGCTGTTCGGCTGGTACGGGGGCATGCCCGGCCACCTGGGCTCGCACGCGCCCCTGATGACGGAGGCGGGAATCGGCGGCGTGCTCGAGGTCATCGGCGGCGTCGCCATCATGCTCGGCCTCTTCACCCGGCCGGTCGCCTTCATTCTGTCCGGCGAGATGGCAGTCGCGTACTGGCAGTTCCACGCGCCGAAGGGAGCGTGGCCCATCGTGAATATGGGCGCGCCGGCCGTGCTGCTCTGCTTCATCTTCCTGTACCTGGCGGCGCGGGGCGGCGGCGATTGGAGCGTCGATGGGTTGATCGGGCGCAAGCGCGCGGTTGAGCCTCGACGTCCCGCGAGCGCGAATCCGAACGGGTAGGCGCCCCCCAGCGCGACCGAGACCGCCGCGATCCGGCAGCGGTCCGGCGGGCTCAGGGCGCCGTGCCTGCCGCGTCCTCGACCACCTCGAGCCACCTCTCGAGAAACACCGTCACCGCCTCGCTCGATGGCAGGCGGCCCATTGCGAGCGACGGCAACTCGCGATCGCCCACCCGGACGCCGAACCCGCGCTCGCGGACGACGGCGAAGGCGTCCTCGTCCGCCACGTCGTCGCCGACGAACACGCAGAGCGTTTCGGGCGGTGACTGCGAGAGCAGCGAACCTACGACACTTCCCTTGCCCCATCCGCTCGCGCGCAGCTCCACCCCGCCATCGATCCGATCCAACGTCACGCGGCCTCCGAGGGTGAGGCTCCGCCACGCGGCGACGCAGCGTTCGTTCAACGCGACAGCCTGTTCGGGGGGGAGCGACCGGGTGTGGAGGACGATCGCCGAGCGCTTGCGCTCGAGCCATTCGCTCAAGCCCGAGGCGCGCGCCATGCGCTCGGCGTCCTCGATCATGGTCGCGACCGATGGGTCCAGCGGGCGCAGCACGAGGCTCCCGTCGGGCGCGCGCCGTTCCCAGCCGTGCTCGCCGACGAAGATAGCCGGCAGCGCTCCGATCATTCGCTCGAGCTCGACCAGCGGACGCCCCGAGACGATCGCGACGATCGTGCGGGACCCCGTGCCGATGCGGCGCAATAATTCCAGCGTGCGCTGCGCGGGCCGCGCCTCGTCGCGGACGACGGTGAAGGGGGCCAGCGTCCCGTCGTAATCGAGCATCAGCAGCCGGTGGCGGGCGAGCGACGCCATGCGCCACAGCTCTTCCGCAACGCCTTCGAGAGCATCTGGAGGCCGCATGTTGGGGGCGCCCCGCCAAGGTTGACCGCCCGCTCATCGTCTCGTAGCCTCCGGATGACGTCAACGAGGCTCGAACGAGCGCCCGATTCGCTGCCCGTACGCCTCCCCCGGCGCCGCGGAGGCGGGCACTCCGAAGGAGGTCGCCGTGGACCTTGCCGAGAGGGCTCGCTCGGCACTCAGCCGCGCCGCGATTCGAACGCAACAGCGAAGCGAGGGTCCTCCGCGTACGACGCAGGCCGACCTCGTCGCCTGGGCTCAGGCCCATCTCCCGAACCGCAAGCTGGTCGTGGTCTCCAATCGGGAGCCCTACTCGCATCAGCGCGTGGACGGCGAGCTCCGCGCGATCCGCAACGCGGGCGGGCTGACCGTCGCGCTCGATGCGGTCATGCAGGCGCTGGGCGGCGTGTGGGTCGCCCACGGCGGCGGCGATGCCGACCGCGAGGTGGTGGACGCCCACGATCGGATCGCGTGTCCGCCCGATCGCCCTCGCTACACCCTGCGGCGGCTCTGGCTCACGCACGCGGATCACGCTCACTACTACTCGGGGTTCGCCAACAGCGCGCTGTGGCCGTTGTGCCACGTCGTGTACGTGCGGCCGCTGTTCCGCATCGCGGACTGGAGGTCATACCAGAAGGTCAACCTGCGTTTCGCCGAGGCAGTGCTCGAGGAAGTCGGCGACCTGCCGGCGCTGGTCTTCATTCAGGACTACCACCTCGCGCTGGCGGCGCGATTCATCAAAGAGAAACGTCCCGATCTTCAGGTGGCGATGTTCTGGCACATTCCGTGGCCCAATCCCGAGGCGTTCCGCGTCTTGCCCTGGAAGGAAGAGGTCCTCGCCGGAATGCTGGCGAACGACTTCGTGGGATTCCACATCCGCCGCCACGCGATGAACTTCCTCGACAGCGTCGCGGAATCGCTCGAGGCGCGCGTGGATTTCGAGCGGCTGGCGGTGGACCGCGCGGGCCGGCGCACCTGGGTGCACCCGGTCGCGATCAGCGTGGACGCCGAGCAGATCGCGGCCCTCGCGGAGACCGCGGAGACGCGGCGGGCCGAGGCCGATATCCGCGAGCGACTGGGGCTCGAGGGCTGCAAGATCGTCCTCGGGGTGGACCGGCTCGACTACACGAAGGGAATTCCCGAGCGGTTCGAGGCGCTCGATCGGCTGCTCGAGAAGCACCCCGAGTGGCGGGGGCGACTCGTCTTCATCCAGATCGGCGTGCCGTCCCGCATCGAGCTGCGAGAGTACCGCAACGTGAAGCTTCGGACGCGCCGCTGGGCCGAGACCATCAACCGCCGCTACCCGCGCGCGGCGGGTCCCACGGTGCACCTGATCGAGAGCAATCTCGATTTCCGCGAACTTGTCCCCTACTACCGCATGGCGGACCTGTGCACGGTGACGTCGCTCCACGACGGCATGAACCTGGTGGCCAAGGAATACCTCGCCGCCTCGCCCGATCTCGAGGGCGCGCTCGTGTTGTCGCCCTTCACGGGCGCGGCGCGGGAACTCGAGCGGGCCTGGCTCGTCTCCCCCTTCGACCGCGAGGCGCTGGCGGACGCGTACCACGACGCGCTCTCCGAGCCGGCCGACGGGCGCCGCGAGCGCATGGCGGCGCTGCGCGAGACGGTGCTGCGCCGGAACATCTTCGATTGGACGCTCGACGTGCTCGACACCATCGTGGGCCTGAACCTCAGAACACCCGCCAGGGAGGCCCCGCCCGCATCGGCCTCCGAACCCGGGCGCACGCCCGGTTGAGCCCGCACAACGTGGAGGTGATCGCATGTCGACGCTCGTGATACTGCAGACGGAGCCGTGGTCGAGTCTTCTCACGCGTCTCGAAGACCTGGGAGGCGCGGCCGGCCAGGGTGCCATCAACACGGCCGCGGCCCTGGTGGTGATGCTGCTGGGCTGGGCGGTCGCCGCGCTCCTCTCCCGCGTCGTGCGCGGCGTCCTGCGCGCGCTCAAGTTCGATGAAGGCATGCGGCGTCTCATGGGTCCGCATGCGCCGCTCCGGCACGAGCCGGCCGGCATCGCCGGCTGGGCGGTGTACTGGGTCGTGATGGCGGGCGCCGCGATGCTGGCGCTCGATACGCTCGGGTTCAGCCTCGGCGCATCGGTGGCGGACCGGCTGAGCGAGGTGGTGCCGCGGATCGTGACCTCCGCCGTGCTGTTCGCGGTCGGCGTGTTCATCGCGTTGCTGATCGGAGGCATCACCGAGCGCTTCCTCGAATCCGCCGACATCCGCACGGCGAAGCTCCAGGGGCGGATCGTCTCGGCGGTCCTTACCGGGTTCGCGGCGCTGCTCGCGCTCGAGCAGCTCGGCCTGGCCGCGCAGTTCGTCATGGCGATCGGCATCGTGGCCGTCGCGACGGCCGGCCTCGGGCTGGCGCTGGCGTTCGGCCTCGGATGCCGCGACCTCGCGCGGGATTTCCTGGTCGAGTACCTGCGTTCGCTCGACGAAGTGGGGCCGAAGAGGCCGGAATAATGGCGAGTGGCCCCGGGTTCGAGCTGAGCGGAGTGGCACATCTGATCCAGCCGTGGGGAGAGCCGGCGCGTGATCTCGATGGGCTCCGCCACGGCATCGCGGCGGCCCCGGCCGAGGTGATCTTCCACCACGCGGTTCAGTACCGGCTGCGGCATCCGGGTGCCGACGAGCAGCCGCGCGACGACTTCAGCGCGTGGATC
Organism: Candidatus Eiseniibacteriota bacterium; assembly: GCA_041483195.1. Taxonomy (GTDB): domain Bacteria; phylum Eisenbacteria; class RBG-16-71-46; order RBG-16-71-46; family RBG-16-71-46; genus WS-2. The sequence continues at coordinate 7,910 of JBGPFC010000005.1, read as the reverse complement.
GGCGGGGTCGCGCAGGACGACGAGACCGCGGAGCGCCTTTCGTTCGTGGTCCAGGCCAGGCACGCCACCGCCGAATCGCTGAGGGCCGAGCTGCTTGAGGTGCTGGATGCGATCCCCACGAAACGGCGCGTCGAGCGCGACGCGCCAGAGGGCAGCGCGTTCCCGTTCCTCTCCGCGATCTCGTTGAGATTTTCCATCGGCATGCGGGCTCACGACGGCCAGGAACTCGTGGACGCGCTGCTGGCGGCGGACGCGTGTGTGTGGTTCTTCCACCTGGTCGAAGAGCCATGGACTGGAGGCGGCCACGCCCCCCTGCTCGCGTGGCTCCGCGGCACGTCCGATGACCGCCTCGCGACCTGGCTCGAGGAGGCCGCGGGGTCGGGTCTGCCGATCGACAAAGTGCGCGCGCGCGTTCAGACGCGGTGGCGGCGGAGCAAGATCGGAAGACATCTCGCCGAGGCCACGAGAGCCCCGGAGGACGCGCGTCGCGAGGCCGCGCGGCAGGCCGTGGTGCGGCTCGTGCGCCGGCGCCGTGGTTCGGGTGACACCCGATGACGCGGGTCCAGACCCGCTCGGACGGCGCGTCGCTGGTGGACGGCTATCGCGCGGTAATTGGCGACGGCCCGATGCGCGCGCTCGAGTCGCTCGCGCGGTCGCTCCACGGTCATCGCATCGCCATGGTCAACTCCACGTCGACCGGCGGCGGCGTGGCGGAGATCCTTCACCGGCTGGTGCCGCTGTTGAACGAGCTCGGCATTCCCACCACCTGGGAGGTCATGCCCGGCGACGCCCGCTTCTACGAGATCACAAAGACGATTCACAACGCCCTGCACGGCGGCCCGGGGTCCCTCACCGCCGACGACATGGACCACTTCCACGAGATGAACCGCCGCGCGGCCGCGGAGCTGGCGCTCGATGGCGACCTGGTGCTGATTCACGATCCCCAGCCGGCCGCGCTGGCCGAGCTGCGGAGAAAGGCCGGTCAGCGCTGGCTGTGGCGCTGCCACATCGACCTCTCGCGGGCCAATCCGGACGTGCTTGATTTCGTGGCGAATCGCGTGAACCATTTTCACGCCGCCGTGTTCTCGCACGTGACGTTCGTTCCGCCGCTCGCGACGCCGGCGTTTCTCGCTCCTCCCTCGATCGATCCGCTCTCCGAGAAGAATCTCGAGCTGCCCGACGACGAGGTGGACCGACTCCTCGAGCCGTTCGACCTGCCGCGCGACACGCCGACGGTGACGCAGGTCTCGCGTTTCGATCGCTTGAAGGATCCGGTGGGCGTCGTGGAGGCGTTCGTGCTGGCGCGGCGTCGCGAAAAGGCGCATCTGGTGCTCGCGGGCGGCACCGCGGACGACGACCCCGAGGGCGCGGTGGTGCTGGCCGAGACGCGAGAGCGAGTCGGGGGCCGAAAGGACGTCACGCTGCTCGCGCTGCCACCCGATTCCCACCGCATCATCAACGCGCTCCAGCGGCGATCCGCCGTGGTGATTCAGAAGTCGCTGCGCGAGGGGTTCGCGCTCACCGTGTCGGAGGCGCTGTGGAAGCGGCGCGCGGTGGTGGCCAGCGCGGTCGGCGGGATTCCGCTCCAAGTGATCCACGAGCGCACCGGAATGCTCGTGCGCTCGGTCGAAGGGTGCGCGCTGCAGATCGTCCGGCTGCTGCGGGACTCCGCGCTGCGCCGCCGGCTCGGGCGCGAGGGTCGCGAGCACGTGCGCGACAACTTCCTCCACCCCCGCGAGGCGCGAGACTACCTCGCGATCTTCGCGCACCTGCTGAGGCAAGCGAAGGGCGCGGTCGCCTCGTAGGACAATCCGCGGAACTCCGGAGCTCCGCGCGCGAGAACGCAAGTGAACCCGCCTTGGAGCAGACGTAAGCGCAACCGCCTCCATTGGTCACCGTCGCCGCGCCCCGGCCCTCTCGCGGTGCAGACCAGAAGCATGGACTCGTCGAGGTGAACGCGTGGGCCGATGACCAAACTCGCCATCGCCCCTCGCAGCGGCTCGTCCGTCCGGCCTCGCACCAGCCACCACCAGATCGGCGGGAGGATGCTGAGATCGACGAGGAGGAACCGGAGGCCGATGAACGGGATGAGGCACCACGGCCCTGCGAGTATGAGCGTGAAAATCGTCGTCGGGGTGCCCGCATTTCGAACCCAGCCCGGCTCGATCCGGGCCATGAAGCGTTCTCCGTAGGCTCGTTGCTCCAATGCACTGGCATGCCCGCCTCATCATCGGCCGGGGGAGGGAAGCGGCCTGCTTGGATCGATGTCGCGATACGAGCCCACACCGCTCCATCGGGCTGGAGCACGTCGGGGTTCTCGGGCGTACGGCCTGCTGCGCGAACCGGGGTGTATCGCGGCGATGGCGCGTTCGGACTACGCCCGCCTCGAGAATCGAACGGGAAGCGTCGCCGGGCCGCGCAGGAACAGCCCGACATCGGGCGGAGGCGTGTCGCCTCTGAGTCGCAGGTCGGGAAGTGCATCGAAGATGCGAGTCAACGCGACCTCGATCTCGAAACGGGAGAGCACGGCCCCGAGGCAGAAGTGCCGGCCGCCGCCGAACGCGAGGTGGTCGGCCGCGCCCGTGAACGCGCGCTTGGGGTCGGACTCGGGCCGGTCGAGGTCGAAGCAATCGGGATCGGCGAAGCGGCGCTCATCGCGGTTGGCCGAGCCCAGGAAGCACATGACCTCGGCCCCCGCGGGCAGCAGCCCACCCGATACCTCCACCTCCTCGCGGGTCTGACGCGGCACCATGTGAGTGGGGGCGGTGTAGCGGAACGACTCGGCGATCGCTCGCGGCAGCAGCGACATGTCCTGCCGCACCGCGGCCAGTGCGTCGGGATGTGCGAGCAGGTTGCGCAGGACGGTCGCGAGCCCCTTCTCGGTGGTCTCGCCCCCCGCGAACACCATCAGCATCGCGAAGCGGATGATCTGTTCGTCGGTCAGCCGATCGCCCTCAACGATGGTCGTCGCCAGGGTGGAGATCAAATCGGTGCCCGGGCTCTCGCGCCGGGCGGCGATGAGCGGCCGCAGATAGGCGTCGAGCTCGTCCCGCGCGGTGGTGGCCGCCACCGCCACCGCCGGGTCACCGGTGAGATTGAGTGCGCCCTGAATCAGGGCCGTGTACCACGTCCGGAACCGGTCGCGGTCTTGCGCGGGCAAGCCGAGCAACCCCGCCATGATGCGGACAGGAAGGTGCACGACAACATCCCCGATCAGGTCCGCCTCGCCGCGGGAGGCGACCACGCCGGTCAGCTCATCGATGGCGCCGACGATCAGATCGGAGAAGCGCTCTCGAATGCTCCCCTCGCGAAACGACGGCGTCAGCAACCCGCGCTGCAGCGCATGCTCGCGCCCGTCGAGCTGGATGATCGTCTTGCCGAGCAGGGGCTCGGTCTGCGCGGCGTAGCTCTTGGTGGTGAACGTCGGGTTGGTCAGCGCCATGCGAACGTCGTCGTAGCGGCTGAGGATCCACGCTCGGGTTGGCGCGTGGAAGTACAGCGGATATTCGTCGCGCATTCGGCGATAGTGTGGGTATGGATCCGCGGCGAACTCGGGTGTGAAGATGTCCGGTGGTGACGCCATGATCTCGTCATCGGTGATCGCGGGACCGGGCCGATAGCTCATCCCGCGAGCGAAACTGGTCAGGTTTCCCGCGCGCGCCTCGAGCATGCGCTTGATCGCCATGCTCTCCGCGCTCAGATCCGAGGCCGTCGTGCGACCGTGCGTCTGCGAGCCGTCGTTGCGTACGAATGCGACCCGGTGGAGCAGGAATCCGGGCGCCTCCGGGCCGAAGGCTCGAGCGCACGGCACCAGGATGATCGGGCAGCGCTGCACCTCGCCGAGATCGGGGTACGCGTAGTCCTGCTCGACCAGCGCGTAGTCGCCGAGATCGCACGCCGCGAACTCGACCTGGACGCGCCGCGCGTACTCGTCGAGGAATGATCCCGCTGCGGCGTCGACGGGTCGAAAGAGCGGCGCCCATCTGGCGAGGGCCTCCCGATCGGCGAGCACCTCGCGAGCCATCGCGAGCGGCGCATCGACCCACATCGTGTCCGAGAGCACGGAGACTCGCCCCTCGGCGGGCCGCGCGATTCCCTCGGCGCGTTCGAGCGCGGCCTTGAGTCCTCGCGCTTCATAGTGATGCACGGCCGCGATTCCCTGCATGATCATCGCGGTTCGGCGTGCGGGATCGACCACGCTGACCCAGTGGATGTAGCTGCCGTCTTCGTCGTCGTGAGGGCCCGCGTAGCGCGAGGGAAACACGAATACCGGATACTGCTTGAAGTACTCGCGATAGCGGTAGCCGCACTGCCACTCGATCGCGGCAATGCGCGGATGCTCGAGCGCGCGCACGTGGTAGCACAGCGCAGCCTGGTAGCCAGACGCCGTGCCCATGAACGTGTCGTCGTCGATCCGCGTGAGCATGCGGCTGCCGAGGGTCCACTCGTCGAGGTTTTGCAGACGCCGCAAGTACGCGAACGCGCGCGCCGCCGGGGTCCGGGCGTAGACCGTGGTGGTGAATGTGTTGTCTTCCATTCAGTGACCGGCGGGGAAGATCCGCTCGCGATTCAGGGAGAGTTTGGCGGCGAGCGCGGCGTTGCGCTGCGACGCCGGCGCCTTGCTCCGAGGGTCGATGCGAACGTCGACGACGAAGGGCCCGTCGGCCGCCATGGCCTCCGCCAGCGCTCCGTCGAGCTGCGCCTCGTGGTCGACGCGCGCCGCGCGGGCTCCCTGCGCGCGAGCGAACGCTGCGAAGTCGACCTGCGGGATCTCCGCGTCGGCCGTGAGCCCGAGGGCGTCCATGCCCTGGGCACACATGCCGTAGCGGCCATCGTTGAGGACGATCCACACCGCGGGCGCGTCGAATTTCACGGCGCTGTTGATCTCGTTGGTCATGAGCAGGGCGCCGTCGCCGACCACCGCGACCGCCTTTCGCCCGGTGGCCAGCGCCGCGCCGACGACGCCGGCCGCGGCGTGACCCATGGCCCCCACACCGGTGCTGACCCGGTATCGGCGCGGCTCCGAGAACCGCAATCGGTGCGTCGTCCACAGGAATGAGTTGCCGGACTCCGACAGCACCGTCGCGTTGCCGCGATCGACGACCCGATCCTGGAGCGCGTCCATCAGCGCCTCGGGGCGCACCAGGCCCTCGGTGCGTCGATCGACCCGGTCGATCCGCGGACGCGGCAACTCCGGCGTGGCGCCGCCGATCGAAGGTCGCAGATTGGCGAGCACCGCCCGGAGTGTCGCTCCCACGTCGGCCACGATGGCGAGCGTGGGCGCGGTGCCGAACGCGACGCCCGGCACGTCGGGATCCACGTCGACGTGAACGAACCCCTCGGGCGCGATGAAGCGGCGGTCCCAGAACGAGGTCGGCTCCCCCATCCGCGTGCCGAGCACCAGCAGGCGTCGGGGCTTGAACTCCTCCAAATATCGCATCACCGAAGCGTGTCCGGCCAGGCCGGTGACACCGACGAACAGCGGGTCGTTCTCGGGGAAAATCCCCTTGCCACGCGGTGAGCACATCACCGGCGCCCGCATGCGACGCGCGAGCGTCGCGACCTCGGCGGCGGCATCGCGCGCGCCGAACCCGACCCAGATTGCAAACGGGCCATCGCTCAGCGCATCGACGCAGGCTGCGATGTCGGCGTGCGGCGGTGGCTGTGCAGTCACCGGAATCGCCAGCGAGAGTATCCGCGGTTCGGGAGCGGGCGCCCGCTGCACCGCGGTGTCCATCGCGAGGTGAGCGACGAATCCGCTGCGGCGAGCGAGGCCCTCCGCCAGCCCTCGCTCGATTGCGGCGAGCTGCGTGGGATCGTCGACGATCGAGGCGAAGTGAAACGGACGCCCGGCTTCGTAGAGCGAAGGGGGCAGCGTGCTCCGGGACGTCTCCTGGATGGCAAACCGGCCCCGCGATGACGCGGACGTATACGCGGAGACGACGATGACGCGAGCGCGTTCGTCGCGAGCCGCCACGATGCCGGTCAGCGCGTTGGTGAGTCCGTGTCCCGTGGTCGTGAACAGGACGGTCGGTCGCCCGCTCGCGAAGCACGCCTCGATGGCCGCGAACGCGGCCCCGTTCTCGTGACGGAAGTGATAGACGCCGAGCGAGCTGGATGACAGCGCGTCCCACAGCGCCGCCATCGCGCCACCCGAGACGCCGAACGCCTCTTTCACTCCCAGGCGGGAGAACATCTGGACCAACGCCGACACGACCGTGGTGGGGAGCGGGGCTTCCTGAGGCGGCATCGCGCTCATTCGGGTCTGCATGTCGGCCACAACGAGCCCCTCTCCGATGCGCAAATGGCCCCGTGTTCAGCAGCACTGGGCGGTGGTTGCCACTAAGGGTGCCACTACGGGCAGACAGGGGTCGGGGTTTCATGGGGGCGCTTTCGCGCCCCTCCGCTTGGTCTCCCCCTCAACGTCCTCTCCCGTCCCTGCCTGTCTATCTGTCGCCAGTCTGAGAGGGTGCCCCGGGAACACGGGACACCCTCTGGCTGGCCGACCTTCGCGCTGGATCGTGGCGTTTCGAGTGGTGGCCCCGACTGGAGTCGAACCAGTGGCACGCGGTTTAGGAAACCGCTGCTCTATCCGTCTGAGCTACGGGGCCACAACGAGATGCGTCCCTGCTCTACCCGTTCTGCTACGGTCTCTGCTACGGTGAGCAGCGGTTGTTAGGACTCCAACTCCCCGCTCTCCGCTTCGTCAGCGAGCTTCTTGCCAGCAGGTGTGCTCTTCAGCATCACGTTACCTTTGAGCATCCCTACAAAGGCATACATCTCCATCCAGCCGACCGAAGCGCCCTTGGCCTTCATCTCTCTTTCGGCCTTCTCATGGCAACTGCCCTTACAAGCGATCGTCGGGACTTGAAATGCTCCTAGTTTCTGGTCGTACAGGTACACACCTGCGCGGCCATCGGAGATCTCCGAGCCGCAAACGTCACACATTGCCACCGGAGCCCAGATGTCCGATCCACCCCTGTCGCTCCGCTTCTTGAAGTCAACACCGATCGCCATGCTTATCCCTCCTCAAGTTTGCGCCAGCCTCCGCGCCTCCCGCATCACCACTTCATCGCTCAGCCGCGCGTATCGCTGCGTAGTCTCGATCGAAGCGTGACCCAGGATTTGCTGAAGGGCGGCGAGATTGCCACCCCGCTCCAACCACTGGCAAGCGAACGTGTGCCGCATCTGGTGGACGTGAAACTGCTCGATGCCGCTCATGCGCCGTACCGAGTTCGCGAACGAACCCGGCGACAATCGCGCGAACGGAACGAGCCTGCCCACGTGCAGCCGGACTTCCGCGAGCAGCTCGCCGGTCAGTGGCACTCGTCGCACCTTGCGCGACTTCGTGTGATGCACGAGCAGGAACTCGCGCTCCACCTCCGAAGCCTGCGCCCGGCACAACTCGCCCCACCGAAGGCCCGTGCCCAACGCCAGCCGACACACGAACCCGTGCGGCTCGGGCAGACACCGCACTTGCTCGGCCTCTTCGTCCGTCAGCCGATCCGGGAGCCGTTCCTGAAGCTTCGGCATCACCCGACGCGGAAACGGACTCCGCGACACGAGCCCGGCCTCCTCGCACCAGTTGAACAGGCACCGGCAGTCCGCCAGCAGATGCCACACGGACCCGGTCGAGAGCTTCGTGCTGCGCTCGACCCACAGCCGGTACGCCCGCACATCCTCCCCGCTCACGCGGTCGAGCTGCAAGTGACCCATGAACGGTTCGAGGTACTGACGCACGCGGCCCGCCGTGAGCTGCTGGCCTTTCTTGTCAACGGTCACCCAAATCTCCCCATCTGCGGTCATCGAAAACTCCCCACCCGGGTGATCAACTGACGTCCTCGGTGGCCGCCTGGACGATGCCCGACTTGAGCTTGTCCTTGAGCCGGTAGCTGTTGCCGCGGATGTTG
>JBGPFC010000004.1:0-197019 GCA_041483195.1 Candidatus Eiseniibacteriota bacterium | reverse complement strand
TCGCCGCTCACCGTTCGTCGCGTCGCGATACTCCTCACCACTGCGAAGCTCCTCGGAGTACCTTCTCGATCGCGTCGGTCACCGCGATCTCGTCCCCAGACCCTGACGACGTCGCGTTCATGAATAGGTCGGGCTAGAGGCGCATGCTATTCTGCCGCGCATGGCCGGAATGCGGCTCGTCATCCTCGGAGGTGGTTTCGGCGGGCTCGACGTCGCTCGCTCGCTCGGGCGGTCGCGTGCCGCGCGGGACTACTGGGACACGCTCCTGATCGACAAGGAGAACTTCTTCCAGTTCAATCCGCTGCTGCCCGCGGTGGCGGTGGGCGCGGTCGAGACCCGCCACATCGTCTATCCGCTGCGCGAGATGGCGCGCCACCGGCAGATCCGCTTCTACAAGAACAAGGCGATTCATATCGACCTCGATCGCCGCCGCGTGGCGCTTCACAACAACCTGGTCGAGTCGTACGACGCGCTGGTGGTGGCGGTCGGCAGCGTCACGAACTACTACGGCGTCCCGGGCGCGGAGCGGTTCACCCGGCCCTTCAAGACCATCGTGGACGCCATGACGCTGCGCGCGCGCGTCGTCGAGCAGTTCGAGATGGCGGTCCAGGCCGGGAGCACCGAGCAGCGGCGCCGTCTGCTCTCGTTCCTGATCGTGGGCGGGGGCGTCACCGGCGTCGAAGTGGCGGCCGAGCTCATGGACATGGCGCGCGACACGCTGCTCCCGCGCTATCCGGGCCTCGAGGCCTCCCAGCTCTCGGTGACGATCGTGGAGGGCGGCGACCGCGTGGTGCCCACGGCCCGACCCGAGCACTCGGCGTACGTGCTGCGGTTCCTCGAGCGCCGCGGCGTGCGGGTGCGGCTCGGCGCGGCGGTGCGCAGCGTCGGGGAGAAGCGGGTCCACCTCGCCGATGGCTCGACGCTCGAGGCATTCACCATCGTGTGGACCGCGGGGGTGTGTCCGCCGGCGCTGGTCCAGGAGCTGCCGGTACAACACCTCGCCGACGGGCGCGTCATGGTGGACGAACAGCTGCGGGCCGTCGACACGGGCGGCAAGCCGATCGACGACGTCTACGTGATCGGCGATTGCGCGGCCTCGCTGCGGGAGGACGGCCGCTATCAGCCCGCGCTCTCCCAGACCGCGATCGCGATGGGGAACCACGTCGGCACGCGGCTCACGCGGCAGGCCGCGGGCCGCGCGAGCGAGCCGTTCCGCTTTCACGACGTCGGCTACATCATCTCGCTCGGCAAGCACAGCTCGGTGCTCGAGCTGTTCGGCGTGCCGCTCTCCGGCAAGCTGGGGTGGCTGATGTGGGCGGCGACCTACCTCGTGAAGATGGTGGGCCTGCGCAAGCAGCTCGAGGTGGGGATCGACCACCTCACCCACATGCTGTTCGAGCACGATTCCTCGCAGATCCTCGCGCGCCGCCAGGTGCTGTCGGACGAGGAGATGAACCTCTCGCTCGAGGATTCGGAGCGCGGCGCGTCCGCGCCGCCATGACGCCACGCCGCGAGCGACCGCCGCGCGGCGCGCCTCCGGGCACGCCCGGCGTGCGGCCCAGCATCCGAGGCGCCGCGCGCCGACTGGCGCCAGAGGCCGGGACTGCATAGACTCGCGACTCCATTCGTCCATCAGCGACCGGAGCGCGCATGCAGAACTTCGATCTCATCGTGATCGGCAGCGGACCGGCCGGGCAGCGGGCGGCCGTCCAGGCGTCCAAGCTCGGCAAGCGCGTCGCCATCATCGAGAAGCGGCGCGACGTGGGCGGGGTGTGCATCAATACCGGCACCATCCCGAGCAAGACGCTGCGCGAGGCCGTGCTCGACCTCTCCGGCCTGCGCCAGCGCTCGCTCTACGGCCCGGCTTACCGCGGCAAGAGCGAGATCACGGTGCAGGATCTCTTCTATCGCACCGGCCAGGTCATGGCGCGCGAGCGCGAGGTGATCCGGGCGCAGCTGCAGCGCAACGGCGTCAAGGTGATCGAGGGCGCTGGCCGTTTCGATGGCGAACACACGGTGATCGCCGACACCGGGGACGCGCAGCAGCGGCTCGATGGGGCGTTCGTTGTGATCGCGGTCGGCACCACGCCGGGTCTGCCCGCCGGGCTCACCGTCGACCACAAGACCGTGCTCACCAGCGACGACATCCTGTCGCTGCCGAGATTGCCGCGTTCGCTCACCGTGGTGGGGGCGGGCATCATCGGCGTGGAATACGCGACCATGTTCGCGGCGCTCGGGGTCGAGGTCACGCTGCTCGACAAGCGCACCACGCTGCTCGACATGGTGGACCGCGAGCTGGTGGACGCGCTCACCTACCAGGCGCGCAACATGGGGGTCACGCTGCGGCTCGGCGAGGAAGTCTCGCGGCTCGAGCCCGGCGCCGACGGTACCGCCGCGGTGGTGCTGAAGAGCGGCAAGCGCATGGCGACCGACATGGTGCTGGTCTCCGCCGGCCGGCAGGGCGCGACCTCGGAGCTGGCGCTCGAGAGCGCGGGGCTCGAGGCCGACGAGCGCGGGCGCATCACCGTGAACGAGCACTACCAGACGTCGGCGCCGCACGTCTACGCGGTGGGCGACGTGATCGGATTTCCCGCGCTGGCATCGACCAGCAGCGAGCAGGGGCGGCTCGCGGCCTGCCACGCGTTCGGAGTCGGCACGCACAGCGTGCCCGAGCTGTTCCCATACGGCATCTACGCGATCCCGGAGATCGCGTGGGTGGGCATGCACGAGACCGAGCTAACCGTGAAGGACGTGCCGTTCGAGACCGGGGTCGCGCGCTACAACGAGATCGCGCGCGGCCAGATCATCGGCGACCACGACGGGATGCTGAAGCTCATCTTCCATCTCGACACGCGCCGCATCCTGGGCGTGTGGGTGCTCGGCACCCAGGCCACCGAGCTGGTGCACATCGGGCAGGCGGTGATGGCGCTGGGGGGCACGCTCGACTATTTCATCGACAGCGTATTCAACTACCCCACTCTCGCGGAGTGCTACAAGGTGGCCGCGCTCGACGGCTACAACAAATTGAAGGACCTGAGCCGGGTCATGAAGACCGCCCGCCCGGCCGGCAGCACGCCATGAATCCAGCCGCCCTCGACGGCGCTCATCCGCTGCGCGCGCCCGGTCCCGCTCGCGCGCGGCATTCCGCAGCGGAGGACAGCACGTGAGCACCACCACCCACACCGTCATGAACGCCCGGCTCGAGCTGGCATCGATCGAGAGCGGGCTGCACTTCAAGGCCACGACCGGAAACGTGGCGTTCGATCTCGACAGCGGGCCCGAGGTCACGAGCCCGAGCCCGGTCCAGGTCGTGCTGGTCGCGGTCGGAGCCTGCACCGGGATGGACGTGATCTCGATCCTGCGCAAGAAACGCCAGCAGGTGACCGCCTACGCGATCGCGGTGACCGGCGAGCGCGCCACCGAGCACCCGAAGGTTTTCACGAAGATCGAGGTGCTCCATCGTTTCACCGGCCACGACCTCAAGCCCGCCGCGGTCGAGGAAGCCATCCGGCTCAGCGAGGAGAAATATTGCTCGGTGCACGCGATGATGCGGTGCGCGGTGGGCATCACCAGCCGCTTCGAGATCGCAGAGGCCTAGCCGCGGCCATGGATCCCGCGTCGCGTCGAGCGCCGCCCCCGGCCGCGCCCCGGCTCGGCTTCTCCGAGCTGATCCTGCGCGTCGCCGACGTCGACCGGTCGCTCGCCTTCTACGTGGGCGTGGTCGGGCTCGCGCTCGAGAAGCGCGACTCGCCGAGCTGGGCGTGGCTGTGGAGCGGGATCCCCGGGGCCTCGCCCCGGCTCGGGCTCACCAGCCGGCCGCTCTCGTTCGGCGCAGCGCACTGCGGCGGGCCGGCGCACTTCGCGATCGCGGTGCCACGCTCCGCGATCGGGGCGGAGCGGGCACGGCTCGAGGCGCTCGGCATCGCGGTCGAAGGACCGGTTCACTTCGGGTTCTGGAATGCGGATTCCATCTACTTCAGCGACCCGGACGATCATCGGGTCGAGCTGTGCGGCTTCGAACACCTGAACGTCACCATCCCGGGAGCCTCGACATGACGGAATATCGAATGGAGAAGGACAGCATGGGCGAGATGAAGGTGCCTGCCTCGGCGCGGTACGGCCCGCAGACGCAGCGCGCGGTGGACAATTTTCCGATCTCGGGCGATCCCATGCCGCCCGCGTTCGTCCACGCGCTGGGACTCATCAAGATGGCCGCCGCGCGGGTCAACGCCGGCCTCGGCCTCCTGGATCCGGCGATCGCGCAGGCGATCGAACGCGCCGCCTCCGAGGTGATGGAAGGCAAGTGGGACGCCGAGTTTCCGATCGACGTGTTCCAGACCGGGAGCGGCACCAGCAGCAACATGAACGCGAACGAGGTCATCGCGCACCGCGCGAGCGAGCTGCTCGGGAAGAAGGTCCATCCCAACGATCACGTGAACCTCGGGCAGAGCAGCAACGACGCGATCCCGAGCGCGATCCACGTGGCGGCCGTGCTCGAGATCGAGCGCGAGCTGCTCCCGGCGCTCGCCCACTTGCTCCGCGCGCTGGAGCAGAAGGCCCGCGAGTTCCGCGACGTGATCAAGACCGGGCGCACGCATCTCATGGACGCCACCCCGATCCGGCTCGGCCAGGAGTTCGGCGGCTACGCCTCCCAGGTCGAGCACGGCATCGCGCGCATCCAGGCCACGCTTCCCGACCTGCGCGAGCTGGCGATCGGCGGCACCGCGGTCGGGACCGGGCTCAACACCCACCCGGAGTTCGGCAGGCGCATGGCCGCCGAGCTTTCGGGCCTGGCGGGCACGATATTCCTGGAGGCGCGCGACCACTTCGAGGCGCAGGGCGCGCAGGACGGCGCGGCGTGGGCGAGCGGGGCGCTGAACAGCGTCGCGGCGAGCCTGATGAAGATCGCGAACGACGTGCGGCTGCTCGCCAGCGGCCCACGCTGCGGCCTGGGCGAGCTCACGCTGCCCGCCGTGCAGCCCGGCTCGAGCATCATGCCGGGCAAGGTGAACCCGGTGATGTGCGAGGCCCTCATCCAGGTCGGGGCGCAGGTGATGGGCAACCACGTCGCGGTCACGCTCGCCGCGCAGTGGGGGCAGCTCGACCTGAACACCATGCTGCCGCTGGCCGCGCGCAATCTGCTCGAGAGCGTGCGCCTGCTGGCGCGCGCGAGCCGCGTGTTCGCAGACAAGGCGGTCGCCGGCCTGGCCGCGAACGAGGACACCTGCCGTGGCTACGTCGAGATCTCGCCCAGCATGGCGACCGCGCTCAACCCGCTCATCGGGTACGACAAGGCGGCCGAGATCGCGAAGCGCTCGTACCAGGAGCGCCGCCCGGTGCGTGAGCTGGCGCGCGAGATGACGACGCTCAAGCCCGAGGAGATCGAGCGTGCGCTCGATCCGCGGCGTCAGACCGAGCCCGGGCTCGAGCTGGGCGGCGGCGCGGGCGGATGAGCGTCGCCTCCGGCGAAGACGCTTCGATCGCCGCGATCGCCGCGCGGCTCCCCGCCGCGCGCGAGCGCGTGCGGGGGGTCGCGCACCGCACGCCGGTGCTCACCTCCCGCACGCTCGATGCGAGGGTGAACGCGCGCGTGTTCCTCAAGTGCGAGAGCTTCCAGCGCGCCGGGGCCTTCAAGTTCCGCGGCGCGTGGAACGCGATCGCGCAGCTCCCGGAGGAGGTGCGCCGCCGGGGAGTGGTGACGTTCTCGTCTGGGAACCATGCCCAGGCGGTGGCGCTGGTCGCGCAGCGGCTCGGGATTCCGGCGGTGATCGTGATGCCGAGCACGGCCCCCGCCGCGAAGCTCGAGGCGACGCGCGGCTACGGCGCGGAGATCGTTCACTACGACCTCGACGGTGAGCCCCGCGACGCGATGGCGGAGCGTCTCGCGCGCGAGCGCGGGCTCACGCTGATTCCGCCTTTCGATCATCCCGACATCATCGCGGGCCAGGCCACCGCCGCGCTCGAGCTGTTCGAGGAATGCGGCGCGCTCGATGCGCTGCTGGTGCCGGTGGGGGGCGGCGGGCTGATCGCGGGCTCCGCGCTCGCGGCGCGACACGCCGCTCCCGGGTGCCGCGTGATCGGAGTCGAGCCCGAAGCCGGCGACGACGGCGGGCGATCGTTCCGCGGCGGCACGCTCACGCGCATCGAGGTCGGGGACACCATCGCCGACGGGGCGCGCACCCCATCGCTCGGCCGGCTCACGTTTCCGATCGTGCGCGCGCACGTGGCCGACATGGTCGCGGTGCCAGACGCCGCGCTGATCGATGCGATGCGCTTCGCGGCGGAGCGCATGAAGATCATGATCGAGCCGACCGGCGCCCTCGGGCTGGCGGCGCTGCTCTCGGGGCGGGTGCGCGGAGTGGGGGAGCGGGTCGGGGTGATCGTGTCGGGTGGAAACGTGGACGTCGCGCGCATCGCGGAGTGGTTCGGCCCGAGTGCCGCTTGAGGGTCGGCGGCCCGTCCGCCCCCAGGGTGCCGGCCTCCCGCGACCTGCCCCCACCGGACCCGCTGCGATTCCCCAAAGGTCTACCCGGGGCCAGCCGATACCAGACTCGACCGAAACGGCGAAGCAGGCCGCCGGCCCAGCGATCGGGTCCATGATTTCCCGCAGCACCCTCCCTCCACCGGACCCCTCTCCGATCGCGATTTCCGAATTCTCGGCCGCGGATCATTTCCCCTGCGCTGGAGGCGATCATGAGCGGTGCGTCGTCTGCCTTCGCGCGGGGCGTGGAGTCGAGCACGCGTGGGAGTCGCTGGCCAGGCCTGGTGGTGATGGCCATGGGGGTGTCGACCATCGCGTTTGGCGCGATCGTCATCGCCGGCTGGCACACCGGAAACCCGGGGCTCGTTCGCGCCTGGTTTCATGGCGCGCCCACCAGCTACGGACTGGCGGTCGTGGTGCTGCTGTGCGGCGCCGGCCTGATCGGCCTCGCGACCGGCCGGCGGCCGCTCGCTTACCCGGGTGCGGTGGTGGGGATCGTGACCGGCGGGCTGGTGATCGCCTCGAAGTTCACGCCGCTGCGCCCGGAATTGTGGGTCGGCCCGCTCAGCGGGCGGCTGCCGCTCGCGGCGGCGGGGGGGCACGCGCTTCTGCCCACGGTGAGCCTGCAATTCGTGCTGATCGGCGTGGCGCTTGCGCTGCTCGCGCTGCGCCGCCAGGTTCCCTGGCGCCCGGCCACGATCGGCACGATCGGCGCGGCGGTGAGCGCGCTCGGGCTGACCGGCGCGTTCGCCCACCTCAGCGGAAACACGCCCGGAATGCTGCTCGCGGATCTCACGCGCGGCGCGCTGCAGAGCGCGATCGCGATCACCGGCTGCGGCATCGGGCTGATTGGCGCGGCGTGGGCCGAGAGCCGCGCCCGGCAGGAAGGCATTCCGCGCTGGGCCCCCATGCTGGTGGGTGCGGCGGGATTCACCCTTACGCTGGTGATCTGCCAGGTCGAGGTCGCCGAACGACTCGCGAGCGACGATCAGTTGTCGCGCGCGATCGGCGAGGAGATGGCCGACCGGATCGCGAGCGGGGTGGCGAGCACCACGCTCCCGCTCGAGCGCATGGCCCGGGGCTGGGAGGGGCGAACTTCGCTTTCGGGTGACGCCTGGGAGGCGGAAGCCGAACTGCTGGTCTCCAATCTCGGCACTTTCCGCGCCGTCGCGTGGGGGGACCCGTCGCGCGGTGCGCCGCGCGTCGCGACGCAGGACGCGACCGACATCGGAGCCGCTCGAGACCTCATGCGCCAGTCGCGGGCCGGGGAGGGCACGAGCGCGGCACGCGATCTCGCGCGCTCCGTGGCGTCGCGCCCGGTCGCGTGGCGGAACGGGGACCGCGCGATCATCGTGAGCGTCCGGATGGGCCGCGGCGCGCAGTCCGGAGGATGGATCGCGGGGATCATCGACGCGCGTACGCTGGTGGAGCCTTGGGTCAGCCCTGCCCAGCTCCGCGATCACCGAGTCGAGCTCGTGGAAGACGGCGAGCGGCTCTACGCGGGAGACGGGCCCGGGGCCGGCCCGCGCCCCCCGTTGGAGACCGAGCGCACCTTCGACCTCCTGGGCCGTTCGTGGCGGATCGAGATCTGGCCCGCTCTTCCCGCTGCGGCTAGCGGCCGTGCGATGCCCGCGATCACGCTTGCGGTGGGCGCGCTGCTCGCGGCGCTGCTGTGGCTCGCGGCGCAGCTCGCGCACACGTCGCGGCTGCGCGAGCGCGAGGCGCGCGAGGCGCGCCAGCGCCTCGCCGAGGGGATCGGCCAGTGGCGGCTCGTGGAGCGCGAGCAGCGCATGAGCGAAGAGCGGTTCCAGATGGTGGCGCGCGCGACCAACGACGCGGTGTGGAGCTGGGACCTTATCAGCGGCGAGCTGTGGTGGAACTCCTCAGCGTTTGCGTTATTCGGCCTCTCGCCCGACGAGCATCGCGCCGGCATGCACTCGAAGGAGGAGCGCGTGCACCCGAAGGATCGCGACCGGGTCGTCGCCAGCATGCAGGCGGCGATCGATGGTGGCAGCGAGACCTGGGCGTCGGACTATCGCTTTCAGCGGGGTGACGGGACGTACGCCGAGGTGTCGGATCGTGCGTTCATCGTTCACGAGGCGGGGCGCGGCGCACGGCGGGTGTTCGGATCGATGATGGACGTGACCGCCCGCAAGCAGGCGGAGGAGGAGCGCGATCGCTTCTTCATGCTCTCCCCCGACATGCTGTGCATCGCCGGGTTCGACGGGTTCTTCAAGCGATTGAGCCCGGCGTGGACGACGGTGCTGGGCTACAGCGTGGACGAGTTGCTCTCGCGGCCGTACGTGGAATTCGTTCACCCGGACGACCGTGACATCACGCGCTCCACCGCGGAGCAGATCGAGGCCGGCCATGACGTCGCGTCGTTCGAGAACCGCTATCGCACCAAGTCCGGCGAGTATCGATGGTTCCAGTGGAAGACCCGCACCGCGTCGGACCAGGGAATCGTCTACGCCACGGCGCGCGACGTCACCGAGCAGAGGCGGCTCAGCGACGAGCTGGAGGCCGCATGCGACGACGCGGTGCGACTGTCCGGGGTGAAGTCCGCGTTCCTGGCGAACATGAGCCACGAGATCCGCACCCCGATGAACGGGGTGATCGGGATGTCGGAGCTGCTCATGTCCACCCCGCTGACCGCCACGCAGCGGCGCTACGCCGACACCATCCGGGCCAGCGCGGACGCGCTCCTCACCGTGCTGAACGACATCCTCGATTTCTCGAAGCTGGAGGCGGGCAAGGTCGGGATCGCCGCCGATGATTTCGACCTGACCCTCACGGTGGAGGACGCCCTCGACCTGTTCGCGAAGCGGGCGCAGAGCAAGGGGCTCGACCTTGCGGGACGCGTGACCCCAGACGTGCCGGTCTGGGTGCGTGGCGACGCGTCACGCGTTCGCCAGGTGCTGACCAACCTGATCGGCAACGCGATCAAGTTCACGGAGCGCGGCGCGGTGACGCTCGAGGCGTCCCTGGTGGAGCAAACGGCCGCCCGGGCGGTGCTGCGGTTCGAGGTCAAAGACACCGGCATCGGCATCTCCGAAGAAGGGCGCAAGGCGCTCTTCTTCTCGTTCTCGCAGGTGGATTCGTCCTCCACTCGTCGCCACGGCGGCACCGGGCTCGGGCTCGCGATCTGCCGTCAGCTCGTCGAGCTGATGGGCGGACGGATCGGGGTCGAGAGCCAGCCCGGCCGGGGCTCGACCTTCTGGTTCACGCTTCCATTCGAGAAGTCGTCGGCGCCCGTCGCGCCGACCGGCGCCGGTGCGGTCGCCGGACGCCGCGTGCTGCTCGTGGACGGGAGTCCGTCGAGCCGTGACGTCCTGCTGCGCACGCTGCAGGCCTGGGGTCTGGAGGTGCGCGAGGTTCCGGCCGGGGGCGGGGCCCTCGAAGCGTTGCGGGTGGCCGCCGAATCCGGCGCGCCCTTCGACGTCGTGGTGTTCGATCTCTACCTCCCGGACATCGACGGCCTTGCGCTCGCGCTCGCGATTCGCAGCAGCTCGAGGCTCGGCCATCCCTCGCTCGTCATGCTGACGCCGATGGGAAGTCGCGAGGAAGTCTCGCGCGTCGCTGGGGTGTCGGCCTGCCTCGCGCGCCCGATCAAGCAATCGCAGCTCTGGGAGTGTCTGCTGAGTCTGCTCGATCCCCCGCGAGCAGCCGCGCCTGCGGCGGGCCCCGCTCTCGCCGCGGGCGAGGCCTGGGATCGGTCCGAGTCGCGCGCGACGGCCGTCGACCTCGCGGCCCCGGCCGGAACGGACGCGGAATTGGCCCGGGCTCCCGACGCGCGCGAGGCCGCCGCCTGCTCCGTGCGCGGGCAGCGCCTGCTGGTGGTCGACGACAACCCCGTCAATCTCTACGTCGCGCTGGGGCAGCTCGAGGCGCACGGCCACTTCGCGGAAGTGGTGTCGAGCGGCCGCGAGGCGCTCGCGGCGATGGAGCGCCAGAGTTACGACATGATCCTGATGGATTGCCAGATGCCGGACCTCGACGGATTCGAAACCACCGAGGAGATCCGGAAGCGAGAGGGCGCGAGCCGCCACACCATCGTGATTGCGATGACCGCCTACGCGCTGGAGGGCGATCGCGAGAAGTGTCTCTCCGCCGGGATGGACGATTACCTGAGCAAGCCGATTCGCGGCGCCGCGCTCGACCGCATCATCCAGTGTTGGCTGGCCGACGGTCCCGCGGCGCCGGGCGGGGCGGATGCGTGCGCGGTGCCTGCGCCCGCCGGGTCGCTGGTGGACATGAGCCTGCTCCGCGACGCGGCGTGCGATGACACCGCCAAGCTGCACGAGCTGATCCGGCTCTATTTCAGGAACACGGACGAGCTGCTGTTCCAGCTCCACGCCGAGATCCTCGCGGGATCCCCCGAGGACGTGCGAAGGATCGCGCACCGCTGCGCCGGGTCGAGCGCGAGCTGCGGCATGCTCGCCCTGGTGCCCGGCTTTCGCGATCTGGAGCGGATGGCCCACGACGGCCGCCTGTCCCAAGCCCCGCAAGTGTTCGCGCAGCTCGCCGCCCGTCTGGAACAGATCCGGCTCGAGCTCCATCCCTTCCTCGGTGCCGCGCAAGCCGTGGAGGAGGCGGCGTGAATCCCGACGACCGATTCACCGCGTCCCGTACGCAGAACAGGAGACCCATCACATGAATCGCATCCTGATCATCGAAGACGATCCCGTGACCGCAACGATCTACCGCCAGATGTTCCAGCGTCTCGGCTACCACGCCGAAACCGCGCTCGACGGACGCTCGGGCCTCGAGCAGCTTGCGAGCATGAATCCCGACGCGGTGCTGCTCGATCTGATGCTGCCCGGCATGGACGGCCTGGACGTGCTGCGGCAGATCCGCGCGCAGGCGGCGTGGCGCGATCTTCCAGTGATCGCGTTCTCGAACGGATTCCTTGGGGACATGCTGCATGAAGCGGAACTGTCCGGCGCGACCGCGACCCTCACCAAGTTCGACCACACCCCGTGGCAGGTCATCGAGCGCGTGCGCTACGTCATCGAGCATGGGTCCGCCTCCCGGGGCCCTGGGCGGCCCGGCGACGAGTCTCGTCCCGGCGCGGCGGGCGGGGCTCCCGACGAACGCCAGCCCTCCGCCGTCCTGGCGGCCGAACGTCCCGCGGGGGCGGTCGCGGACGGGTCGCTCCGGGTCCCGGCTGCGGCGGGCGACTCCACACAGGTGGACGCGAGCTTCCGCGACGAGCTGCGCGCGGCGTGTCTGCGCTCGGCTCCCGCGACCATCGAGTCCATGCGTCAGATGGTGCTGGGCTTCGCGCGCAACCCGCGCCACCGCGGGCTGGTCGGGTCGCTGTTCGCCTCCGCGCACTCGCTCGCGGGAAGCGCGGCGCTCGCCGATCTGCCGATGATGTCGAGGTTCACCGGCGCCATCGAGGGACTGGTGAAGATCCTGATGAAGCGGCCGGAACAGATCAACATCTCGACGCTGCGCACCCTCGATCAGGCGCTCGACGCGCTCGTGATGATGGTGTCCGCGGGCGGCGATCTGCCGGCGGGCAACCTGGCGGAGCCGCGGGTGCTGGTGGTGGACGACGACGAGATCGCGCTCCGCTCGGTGCGGTTCGCGCTCGAGAAGGCGCGATTCTCGACCGTGTGCGTCTCGGACCCGACCACCGCGCTGCGGATGCTCGGCGTGGAGAAGATCGACCTCGCGTTCCTCGACGTCGAGCTCCCGCTCATGAGCGGCACCGATCTGTGCGCGCACCTTCGGCGCTTGCCGGGGTACGAGAAGCTGCCGGTCGTGTTCATCACCTACCTGTCGGATTTCGAGGAACCGGTGCGGACCGAGCTGCGCGGCGGGGACGACCTGATGGCGAAGCCGTTCCTCTACATGGAGCTCGCGCTCAAGGCATTCGCCCTGATCGTGAAGCGGCGCCTCCAGGCGAGCGAAGTGTGAGCGTCCACCGCGCCCGCGACACGGGTGCGAGACGTGCCGGATCATGCGTTGGACAAAGCTGCCTGAGTACGCGCTCGAACCCCTGGACGGGAGGTACCGAGATGGCACGCATTCTCTTGATCGAGGACGAGCAACCGGTGCGGGATCTGATCCATCTGGTCCTGGAGCGGGTGGGTCACGAAGTGGTGGATGCGCCGGATGGCAGCGTCGGTGCCGCGCTCTTCCACGCGCGGCCCCCCGATCTGATCATCACCGACATCCTGATGCCCGTGAAGGAAGGGCTGGCGGTGATTCGCGAGGTGAAGCGCGATCACCCATCGACTCCGATCCTCGCGATGTCGGGCGGAAGCAGCCGCACGGACTACGATCCGCTGCCGGTCGCCGAGATGCTCGGCGCCGACCGGACGATGTCGAAGCCGCTGGATCTTCCCGCCTTGCTGCAGGCGGTAGAGGAGTTGCTGGCCGCCACGGCCTGATGCGTGGCCGCGCGCCCGGCGCCGGCCTGAGCTACGCGCGCGCCCCGGCCGTCACGGCCGCGATCAATCGATCGAGCGCTGGCTCGACCTCGCTCCCGAGATGGACGCGCATCACGCGCCGTCGCCGGCGTTCGAGCACTTCGTAGTCGCCGGCCGCCTGCGCCCGGCGCAGCGCGCCGAAGCCGTAACGCTCGCCCGGGATCGCGAGCTCCTCGCCCTCGTCGGCGGTGAGCTGCATGAAGATCCCGGAGTTGGGCCCGCCCTTGTGGAGCTGTCCGGTCGAGTGGAGGAAGCGCGGACCGTATCCGAGCGTCGTCGCGAGCCGGCTCGGGTCGCGGAGCGCCGTGCGCAGGCGCTCGAGCCGCGCGTGCCGCGCCGGCGTTCGATGCAGATAGGCGCAGAGCGCGAAGTAGTCGCCGGGCCGGGCCATGCTGATCAGCGATGCCGCCCACGCGGCCGGATCCGCCGGGTCTGACACGCGATGCTCCAGCGCGTCGGCCACCGAGGTGGGGGCTTCGATCTCGAGCCCCGCGGCGCTCGCGAGCAGGTAGGCCTCTGGGAACCGGCCGGCCGCGAGATACTCGTCGAGCACCGCGCGGGAAGCTTGCTTCGCCTCTGTGACGTTGGGCTCGTCGAACGGGTCCACGTCGATCACGGCGCCGGCGGTCGCAGTCGCGATCTCCCAGCGCAGGCATTCGCCCCCGAGCGCGAGCGCCGAGGCGAGCGTCCAGCGGAGCACCGGGTGGCCGGCCGCCTCGAGCGCCGCGAGCGCTGCGGTGGTCGCGGGGGGCGGCGCGCCGACCGAGACCGAGACGAACACGCGATCGTTCCCGTAGACCGACGGCGGCCCGAGCGCTTCGTCGGCGACCGGCACGATGCCGCGCCCCTCCTTGCCGGTGCTCTCGGCGACCAGTTGCTCGATCCACGAACCGAGCGCCGCGATCTCCGGGCCCAGCACCAGCGTCAGCTTGTCGGCTCCCGCGAGCGCGAGCTCGCCGAGCGCTGCGCCGAGCCGCACCGCGGGATTCGCGGTGGCCGGAGCCTCGGGGCCGGACGCGCGCGCTTCATCGCGCGCGGCATCGAGCAGCGCATCGAGGTCGAGCCCGATCAGTGCGCCCGGCACCAGGCCGAACGGCGAGAGCGCGGAATAGCGCCCGCCGATGTCGGGGATGCCGGCGAACACGCGGCGGTAGCCGCGCTCCGCCGCGAGCCGCTCGAGCGGGGTGCCGGGATCGGTCACCGCGACGAACGCGCGGCCGGCTTCGGGGCGCGCGGCGCGCGTCCATTCGAAGAAATGGCGCTCGAAGCTCGCGACTTCGAGCGTCCCGCCGGACTTGGAAGAGACCACGAACAGCGTGCGCTTCGGATCGTGCGCGGCCGACACCGCGCGCACCGCGGCCGGCGAGGTGTTGTCGAGCACCGTCAGCTCGAGCGCCCCGGGCGCGACCCCATAGGTGAGGCGCAGCATCTCGGGCGCGAGCGAGGAGCCGCCCATCCCGAGCAGCACCGCGTGGGTGAAGCCATCGGCCGCGACCTCGCGCGCGAAGGCGCGGAGCGCCGCGACCTCGCCCCGCATGCGGGCTGGGGAATCGAGCCAGCCGAGCCGGTTCGCCGCGACCGCGCGGCGCGCGGGATCGTCGCCCCACAGCGCGTCGTCGCGCGACCAGAGCCGCGCGACGAAGCGCGCGCGATCCAGCAGTTCCAGCCGCGTCTCGACCGCCTCCGCCGCGGCCCCGAGCGCGAGCCGGGGATCGTTCGCGCTCACCGTCCGGCGAACTGCACGCGCCGCGCCTCGAGCGTCTGGAGCAGCGATTCGTACGACTTCACGAACGCCGAGACGCCTTCGGGCTCGAGCTGGCCGATCAGCTCGTCGATCGGCACGCCGAGCGCGGGCAGGCGCGAGAACAACGCGCGCGCCGCGCCGAGATCGCGGCCGATGCGCGCCTCGAGCGTGCCGTGGTCGTTGAATGCCGCGAGCGTCTGCGGCGGCATGGTGTTCACGGTGTGCGCCCCGATCAGCTCGTCAACGTAGAGCGTGTCGGGGTAGGCCGGGTTCTTGGTGCTGGTCGACGCCCACAACGGGCGCTGCGGATGCGCGCCTTTCGCGGAGAGCGCGGTGAAGCGCGGCGTCGCGAAGACCTGCTCGAAGCGCGCGTAGGCGAGCCGCGCGTTCGCGACGGCGGCCTTGCCCTTCGCCGCCTCGAGCTCGGCCCGCGCGGGGGCCGATGCCGGGAGCGCGGCGAGCGCGGCGTCGATGACCTTGTCCAGCTTGGCGTCCACCCGCGAGACGAAGAACGACGCGACCGAGAAGATCGAATCGAGCGGCGCGCCGGCGGCCACGCGCCGCTCGAGGCCGCTGAGGTAGGCGTCCATCACCTGCTCGTAGCGCGCGAGCGAGAAGATGAGCGTGACGTTGATCGAGATGCCGTCGGCGAGCAGCGCCGTGATGGCGGGCAATCCCTCCGCGGTCGCGGGAACCTTGACCAGCAGGTTCTGGCGCGCGACCTCCGCATGCAGGCGGCGCGCCTCGGCGATGGTGCCCGCCGTGTCGTGCGAGAGCCGGGGGCTGACCTCGATGCTCACGCGGCCGTCGAGACCGCGGCTCGACTCCCACACCGGCCGCAGCTTGTCGCAGGCCATCTGGATGTCTTCGACCGCGAGCGCCTCGAACAACGCGGGACCCGAGAGTCCGCGCGCCACGTGCTGCGCGATCGCGCGGTCGTAGTCGTCGCTCTCCGCGATCGCGAGCTGGAAGATGGTGGGATTCGACGTGACCCCGACCACGCCCTGCTCCCGCACCATGCTGTCGAACTCGCCGGAGAGCAGGTGCCCGCGGCGGATGAAATCGAGCCAGACACTCTGGCCGAGCTGGCGGAGCTGTTCGGCGCGGCTGGGCACGTGCGTTCTCCTCTGTCGTCGCGCCTCAGCGCGACTTGTCCTGAGCCAGACAGACCATGCGGCCCTCGGGGTCCCGGCAGATCGCCATGCGGTGGCCCCATGGCCGGTCGCTCGGCGGCTGCTCGAACTCGACACCCTTCGCGAGCAGCTCGCGATACACGCGGTCCACGTCATTCACGAGAAAGTAGAGGCCGGGCTCACCCGGCGGACGCCACTGCTCCGGAGGGCCCGGCGCCGGGGCCATGAAGCCGAGGCTCGACGAGGTTCCGGTGCGGATCGAGAGATAACCGGCACGCGGGTCTTCGGTGAAGCGCGAGAAGCCCAGCACCCCCGTGTAGAAACGCTTGATCGCTTCGAGGTCGTGGGTCGTGTAATCCGCATGATGGAGGTAGGCGCCGATCGCGCTCGGGACCGGTCCCGCGGCCGGTGCGGGGGGGAGCGCCGGCTTCGCCGGGCGCCGCGCGGCGGAGCGCGCCGCGGGCTTCGCGGCGGGCCGCTCTCCACGCGCGGTCGGGCGCTTCGCGACGCGCCGCGCCGGCCGCTTGCGCGATGTCGTCGCGGGGCGTTTGCGATTCGACTTGGGGGCGACCATCGAAGCACCTCCAGGCGGTCCGAGTCGGCGCCCACGGAACTGCGGGCTCGTGGGGCAAAGATGCGCCACGCGTGCGAGCGGCGCAAGCGACGAGCCCGCTCCGTACTTTGCCTGCCTCGCGGGTTTGGATAGAATGCCTCGCGAATTCCGTCCCGATCATGAGGAACGCGCCGTCGGCCCCGCCCGGGTATGGCTGGTGGATCACGAACCGGAGAGAGCATCGACCATGACCACGCACAAGGAGCTCGAGGCCTGGGTCCACGAGACCGCGACCCTCTGCCAGCCGGACCGGGTGGTGAGGTGCGACGGGTCGGAGCGCGAATATCAGACGATGCTGCGCCTGCTGGTGCAGGCCGGCACCGCGACCTGGCTCGATTGGAACAAGCGGCCGAACAGCGTGCTGGTGCGTTCCGACCCGGCCGACGTGGCGCGCGTCGAGGAGTTCACGTTCATCTGCTCGCCCGAGCGCGAAGATGCCGGCCCCACCAACAACTGGCGCGATCCCGCCGAGATGAGGCAGACGCTGGGCGGGCTCTTCGCCGGCGCGATGAAGGGCCGCACCATGTACGTGATCCCCTACAGCATGGGCCCGATCGGCTCGCCGATCGCGCGCATCGGGGTCGAGATCACCGACTCGCCGTACGTGGTCGCCAACATGCACCTCATGTCGCGCGTCGGAACCCGCGTGCTCGAGACGCTGGGCGGCTCCGGCGAGTTCGTGCGCGGCCTCCACTCGGTGGGCGCGCCGCTCGCCGCGAACGCGGCCGACTCGCCGTGGCCGTGCAACGGGCAGATCAAGTACATCTGCCACTTTCCGGAGACGCGGGAGATCTGGTCGTACGGTTCCGGCTACGGCGGCAACGCGCTGCTCGGCAAGAAGTGCCACGCGCTGCGCATCGCGTCGGTGCAGGCGCGCGACGAGGGCTGGCTCGCCGAGCACATGCTGATCCTCGGGATCACGAACCCCGAGGGCCGCAAGCTGTTCATGGCGGCGGCGTTTCCCTCGGCGTGCGGCAAGACCAATCTCGCGATGCTGAACCCGACCCTGCCCGGGTGGAAGGTGGAGACCATCGGCGACGACATCGCGTGGATGAAGTTCGGACTCGACGGCCGTCTCCACGCGATCAATCCCGAGGCCGGCTTCTTCGGGGTCGCGCCCGGCACCAGCATGAAGAGCAATCCGAACGCGATGCGCACCGCTTCGGCCAACACGCTGTTCACGAACTGCGCGATCACGCCCGATGGCGACGTGTGGTGGGAGGAGATGACCGACGCAGCGCCCCCCGAGATGGTGGACTGGCTGCGGCGCCCGTGGACGCCGGCGAGCGGACGCAAGGCGGCGCATCCCAACGCGCGCTTCACGACGCCCGCCCGGCAGTGTCCGGCGATCTCGCCCGACTGGGAGAACCCGCTGGGCGTTCCGATCTCGGCGATCCTGTTCGGCGGCCGGCGCGCGGGGGTGGTGCCGCTCGTGAACGAGGCGCTCTCGTGGCGGCACGGCACGTTCCTCGGCTCGATCATGAGCAGCGAGACCACCGCCGCCGCGGCCGGAGCGGTCGGCACGCTTCGTCACGATCCGTTCGCGATGCTTCCCTTCTGCGGCTACCACATGGGCGATTATTTCGCGCACTGGCTCAAGGTGGGCGCCGCCGCGGATCAGAAGAAGCTGCCGCGGATCTACTACGTGAACTGGTTCCGCAAGGGAGGGGACGGGAAGTATCTGTGGCCGGGCTACGGCGACAACAGCCGCGTGTTGAAGTGGATCTTCGAGCGCGTCGAGGGCACGGCGAAGGCCCTCGACACGCCGATCGGGCGGGTCCCCGCCCCGGGCGCGCTCGACATGGGCGGGCTTCGCATTCCGGACGCCGGCATGGCCGAGCTGCTCAAGGTGGACGTCGAGGGCTGGATCGCCGAGCTGCCATCGATCAAGCAGCACTTCGAGAAGTTCGGCGCCCGCCTGCCACAGGGTTTGAAGGAGGAGCTGGCCGCGCTCGAGCGGCGCCTGCAGGCCGCCGCGGTCGCCGCCGGGCGCTGAGCGCGGCTGCGCGCGCCGGCGACCGGACCCGATTTCGAAACGAGGAGGTGCCGCGATGCCCGCATTTCCGAAACCGAAGTTCCCGTTCGCGTACGACGTCGATGTCGAGATCGGCCGCCTGCGCGCGAAGAAGGCCGAACGAGGGATTCCCGCGAGGCTCGCCGGCAACGTGCTGCTCGCGACCTGGAACATCGCGAACTTCGGGCAGCAGCAGCGGCGCCCCCAGGATCTGCGCCTGATCGCGGAGATCATGGGCTGGTTCGACATGGTCGCGCTGCAGGAATGCAAGGACAACATCCAGGACTTGATCGCGGTGCTGCGACTCCTGGGCGCTCCCTGGCGGGTGGTGTTTTCGGGCGTCGAGGGCAACGACGAGCGCCTGACGTTCCTCTTCGACTCGAGCAAGATCCGCCTGCGCGAGGAGGTGGGCTCCCTCACCGTGTCGCCATCGGACTACAAGAACATCAAGCTCCCCGGGATCGTCGGTAAGTTCGACGGTTTCGACCGCAATCCCTACATGGCCTCGTTCGAAGCGGGCCAGTTCGTGTTCCAGGTCGCCAACGCGCACCAGTTCTTCGGGAGCGACGCGGACCCGAAGGACATCGCGCGTCGCGCGCTCGAGACCTTTGCCGTCGCGTACTGGGCGGCGAGTCGCGAGCGCAGCAAGTACGCGCTCACCCAGGACATCATCGCGGTCGGCGATTTCAATCTGCCGATGACGGAGCCGGGCGATCCCATCTTCCGCGCGCTGACGGCGAAGGGACTCGAGGCGCCTGACCACTCCGGGCTGATCGGATCGAATCTCGCATCGGACAAGCACTACGATCAGATCGCGTTCTTCCCGCAGCACACGCGAGCCGAGTACACGGGCAAGAAGGGCGTGTTCGACTTCGACGGCGCGGTGTTCCGGGAGCTCTGGGACGCGAAGGGCAAGGTGCCGTTCAACGGCTACATCAAGTACTACCTCTCGGACCACCGCCCGATGTGGATCCAGTTCAAGGTCTGACCGGGCGGGAGCTTCGAGCCGCGAGCGCGACGGGCGCCGCGGCGCTTTACACGACGGGCGTTCCGGGGCTAACGTCCCGGTCGTGACCTCCCACAGGTCCCCGCGCGACGCGGGGGTCATGCGTTCGCCTGTGGACGCGAGGTCGCGATGCCGCGCAACGAACTCTTCGGTTGGATCTGGCTGCTCGCCGGGCTGCTCGCGGGCCTCACGCTCGGGATGCGCTTCCAGCGCCAGGATTGGCTCGGCGGGTACGCATCCCACCCGCGTCGGCTGATCCGCCTCGGTCACATCTCCTTCCTCGGCCTCGGCATCATCAACATCCTGTTCGCGCTCGGCGGCGAGCGCCTCCGGCTCGCGCCGGGAGCGGGCGAGGTCGCGTCCTGGGCGCTGATCGCGGGCGGCGTCACCATGCCCGCCTGCTGCGGGCTCATGGCGTGGAGGCCCGCTCTGCAGCCGCTGTTCGCGGTGCCGGTCGTGAGCCTGGTGCTGGGCACGGCGCTGATCGTGCTCGGGATGCTGCGGCCGTGAAGCTCGGGCTGATCGCCATGAGCGGCGTGCGCGCCGCCGATCCCGAGCTCACCGCGATCGGTCTCACGCTGCCGGGCTTCGTCGAGCGCAGCAAGGTGATCGCGTCGCTCCCGAGCCTGTCGCTGCTGACGCTGGCCGCGCTCACCCCGCCGGACGTCGAGATCGAGTACCGCGAGATCCCCGATCTGCGCGAGGAGCCGGAGCTGCCGCGCGGCTACGACCTGGTGGCGGTCGCTTCGTACTCGGCCCAGATCGCCGACGCGTATCGCGTCGCCGACATCTACCGGGAGCGCGGCGTCCCGGTGGTCATGGGCGGGCTGCACGTCAGCGTGCGGCCCGAGGAGGCGCTGGCCCACGGCGCGGTCGCGGTGGTGGGCGAGGGCGAGATGAGCTGGCCGCGCGTGATCGACGACTGGGGGCGCGGGCGGCTGCGGCGCGAGTACCGCCCCCCGCCGGACGAATGGTTCGATCTCGCGGACGCGCCGATGCCGCGCTACGACCTGCTCGACGTCGCCCGCTACAACCGCCTCACGGTGCAGACCAGCCGCGGATGCCCCCATCGCTGCGACTTCTGCGCCAGCTCGATCCTGCTCACGCCGAAGTACCGGCTCAAGCCGGTCGAGCTTGTGATCGCCGAGATCCGCCGCATTCGCGAGCTCTGGCCGAATCCCTTCATCGAGTTCGCGGACGACAACAGCTTCGTCGACCGCGAGCACGCGAAGCGCCTGCTCGCCGCGCTGCGCGACGAGCGGGTGAAGTGGTTCACGGAGGCCGACGTCTCGATCGCGGGCGACGAGGAGCTGCTCGAGCTGATGCGCGAGAGCGGCTGCCGGCAGGTGCTGATCGGGCTCGAGAGCCCGGTCGCCGCCGGGCTCGACGGCATCGAGCTGCGCAGCAACTGGAAACGGCGCCGGCTCGACGACTACGAGCGCGCGGTGCGGGTGATCCAGTCGCACGGCGTCACCGTGAACGGCTGCTTCGTGCTCGGGCTCGACGGCCACACCGATGCGATCTTCGACCAGGTGTACGAGTTCGTCGAGCGCTCCGGCCTCTACGAGGTCCAGATCACGGTGCTGACGCCGTTCCCCGGCACGCCGCTCCACGAGCGGCTGCGGCGGGAGGGCCGCATCATCGAGGACGGCGCGTGGGAACGGTGCACGCTGTTCGACGTGAACTTCGTGCCGGCCGGCATGTCGCCAGAGCGGCTCCAGCAGGGTCTGGTCGACCTCAGCCGCCGGCTGTACGAGAAGAGCTTCATCGAGGCGCGCCGCACGCGCTTCTTCCGCGACCTGCGCGACTCGCGCCACGCCGCGCCACCCGCCACGAGGGAGGAACCGTCCCATGAAGCGTGAATGGATCCGTCCGCTGTTCGTCGTCGCCGGGCTCTACGACTTCCTGCTCGGCGCGGGGTTCCTGTTCGCGTGGCGCGCGGTCTACGCGCGGTTCGGGGTGACGCTGCCGAATCATCCGGCCTACATCCAGGTGCCCGCGCTCCTGATCGCGATCTTCGGGATCGGCTTCGGGTTCGTGGCGCAGGCGCCGGAGCGCAATCGCGACATCATCAAGCTCGGCATCATGCTCAAGCTCGCCTACGCGCTGCCGGTGCTGACGTACTACGCCCAGGGCCAGATGCCCGCGATGTGGGTGCCGTTCGCGTGGATCGACCTCGCGTTCCTGCTGACGTTCGTCGCCGCGCTGCGGGCGCTTCCGGGGACGGCCCCGGCCGCGGCCCGCTGAACCGCGCGCGATCGGCGGAGCGGTCGAGACGCCCGGAACCGGGACCTACTCGTAGCCCCACATCACGTTGAGGGTCACGAGCGCTCCGAGCAGCGACGGATTGAAGTCGCGGCCGCTCGAGTTGACGAACGGCGCCTTCTCCCACTTCGCGCTGCCGAACGACGCGAATCCCTGCGCGCCGAGCGCGAAATTGGGGCCGAGCGCGATGGTGACACCCGGGCCGAAGCCCGCGCTGAACCCGGTGAGATTCAGGGTGCCCGCCCGCGAAGCATCGGCGCTGCCGCTGACCACGCCCAGCCCGCCCCAGACGTACGGCGTGAGCGGGCCGCGCATGAGCGTGTAACGCCCGTCGAGGCCGAAGTTGACGCTCACCAGCGAAAACGTCGTGACGAACGCGGTCCCCTGCGCGTCGACCAGCGCGTATTCGGGGGTGTCCTCTCCGACGCCGAACGCATGGATGCCCACGGCGACGTGTTCGTCCAGATTCTGACGGCCCTCGATGGAGAACGCCGCCTCGGGGGCGGACTTCTCGTCGGCCTGGAGGTTGAAGATGCTCTTCTCGAATCCGGCCGCGCCTCCCAGTCCGAGGGTGACCTCGTACTTCGGAAAGTTTCTCCGTGGGCTGCGCTGCGCGAGGGAGAGCGTTGGAACCAGGAGCAGGATGAGCGTGATCACGAGCGAGCGTCGCATGGGCGGGCCTCCATGTTGAAGTGCGCGCGTCGGGGAACCGCGGTGCGCGGAGTGTTCCGCCGGGCGCTTCGGGAATCAACCCCTAAAGTGCGAGCGGGGGCGAGCGCCGCTCGACCGCGGCGTCTCAGCGCCCGGCCCACTCCCGCACGCGCGCCGCGACCCGATCGGGCGTGAACCCGAAGTGTTCCTGGATCTGCGCGAGCGGCGCGGATTCGCCGAACCGGTCGATCCCGATCGCGAGACCGCGCTCGCCGACGACGTGCCGCCAGTAGAGCGTGGCTCCGGCTTCGATCGAGACCCGGAAGCCGCCCGGGGGGAGCACGGCCTCGCGCCACGCCGCTTCCTGCTCGAAGAAGCGCTGCGGCGCGGGCATGCTCACCACGCGCGTCGCGAGCCCGCCCGCCTCCAGCCGCCGCGCGGCGTCGAGCGCGAGCGCGACCTCGGAGCCGGTCGCGATCAGCGTCACCGCCCCGCGCGCTGGCGTCTCGCGCAGCACGTATCCACCGCGCCGCAGCCACGACGGCTCGAACGTCGCGCTCCGATCGAGCGCGGGAAGCGACTGGCGCGTGAGCACGATCAGGGTGGGGCCCTCGCGCCGCTCGAGCGCAACGCCCCATGCGCCGGCGGTCTCGACGCCGTCCGCCGGGCGCACCACCAGCAGATTCGGGATCGCGCGCAGCGTGGTGAGATGCTCGATCGGCTCGTGGGTCGGCCCGTCTTCCCCGAGGAACACGCTGTCGTGCGTGAAGACCCAGATCACCTGCTGGCGCATGAGCGCGGAGAGCCGGATCGCGGGGCGTGCGTAATCGGTGAACACCAGGAAGCTCGAGCCGTACGGAATGAATCCCTCGGCGAGCGCGAGGCCGTTCAGGATCGCGCCCATCCCGTGCTCGCGAATTCCGAAATGGAAGTTCCGGCCGCCGAACTGCCCGCGGGCGATCGCGGGTGATTCCTTGATCCAGGTCTTGGTGGATGGCTCGAGATCGGCGCTGCCGCCCGCGAGCGACGGCGCGAGAGCGGCCGCGACCTGCAGCACCGCCTGGCCGTGCGCGCGGGTGGCCGCGGCGCCCTGGGGCGCGCGCGCCACCAGCTGTTCGAGCACGTCGGCCGGCACCCGCTTCTCGATCAGCGATTGCCAGCGCGCGTGGTCCTCCGGAGCGCGTGCTCGCCAGGCCTCGATTCCGGAGCGCCACGCATCGTAGCCGGGGCGGAGCGCCAGGGCGCGGGCGGCGAACAGCTCGCGCACCTCGGGAGGGACCAGGAACGAGGGCGATGGCGGCCAGCCCAGCGCGCGCTTCGCGGCCGCCAGCTCCTCCGCGCCGAGCGGTTCGCCGTGCGCGCCAGCGGTGTCCTGCTTCTTCGGCGCGCCGTAGGCGATGTGGCTGCGCACGATGACCAGGCTCGGCCGCGCGGCCTCGTCGACCGCGCGCGTGATCGCGGCGGCGAGCGCCTCGCGATCGTAGGGGTTCGCGTGCTCGACGTGCCAGCCGTAAGCCGCGAAGCGCATCGCGACGTCTTCGCCGAACGCGAGCGCGGTGTCGCCCTCGATCGTGATGTGGTTGTCGTCGTACACGTAGACCAGGTTGCCGAGGCCCCAGTGTCCGGCGAGCGAGGCGGCCTCGGACGCGACGCCCTCCATCAGGTCGCCGTCGCTGACGATGCCGAACACGCGGAAGCTGGCGGGCGCGAATCCGTCGCCCACGCGCGCCGCGATCATCTTCGCGGCGAGCGCCATGCCCACGCCGTTGCCGAACCCCTGGCCGAGCGGCCCGGTCGTGGTCTCGACGCCGGGGGTGAGGCCGTGCTCGGGATGGCCGGGGGTCTTGCTGCCGAGCTGGCGGAAGCGCATCAGCTCGTCCATCGGCAGGTCGTAGCCCGAGAGGTGAAGCATCGCGTACAGCAGCATCGAGCCGTGCCCGGCCGAGAGCACGAAGCGGTCGCGATCCGGCCACGCCGGGTCCTGCGGTTGATAACGCAGGAAGCGCGTCCACAGCACGAACGCGACGTCGGCCATGCCCATCGGCAATCCGGGATGTCCGCTCTTCGCCTGCTCGACGGCGTCTGCCGCGAGGAAGCGAATGGTGTTCACAGCGCGTTGCTCGAGCGCCGCGCGGTCCCCTTCGCCGCCGGTCGCCGCGGCCGGATCCCGTTCGCGTTCGGCGCTCACGCCGCGAGCCCCACCGCGGCCGCGCCCCACAGCGCGGTGCGTTCGTCGCGGATCACGGCGATCGGGATCTCGCGGAGCATCGGGGCGAGCCGTCCCTTGGCGCCGAAAGCGCGCGCGAAGCGCCCGTCGCGCATCACGTCGATGAGGCGCGGCGCGATGCCGCCGCCCACGAACAGGCCGGCGACCGCCAGCGCCTTGAGCGCGAGGTTTCCCGCTTCGGCTCCGTAGATGTCCACCCAGCGCTCGACCGCGAGCCGCGCGCGCCCGCACGATCCGTCGAGCGCGGCCTCGGTCACCAGAGCGGCCGGGTCCTCGGCCGCCGCGAAGCGCGATGCGAACGCCGGCGGTTCCGCGCCGCGCGCGGTGGCGGTCAGGAAGCGATAGAGATCGGCGAGGCCGCGTCCCGAGAGGATGCGCTCGTAGCTCACGCGGCCGTGCGCCGCGCGCAGCCACAACAGCAACTCGTCCTCGAGCGGATCGCGCGCGCCGAAGTCGGCGTGCCCGCCCTCGGAGGCGCTCGGGCGCCAGCGGCTTCCGTTCCACACCAGCAGCGCCTCACCGAGACCGGTGCCGGCCGCGATCAGCGCGCGATTGCCGGCGTGAGGCTCGCCCGGCTGGAGCGTCACGAGATCGGAGGCGTCGAGCTGTTCGAGGCCCCACGCGGTGGCCTCGAGATCGTTCATGAGGGTGACCTTCGCTCCGTCGAGCGCGGCGCTCATCTCGGGCTCGCTCACGATCCACGGGAGATTGGTCGCCTCGCAGCGGCCGCCCACCACCGGACCCGCGATCCCGAATACCGCGCGTGCCGGCCGCGCGCCCAGTGGGTCGACGAACTCGCGCACCAGCGCCGCGAGCGACGCGTGCCCATGGCTCGCGAGCTTGGCGCTGTGCGCGGGCGCGCGTGCGCGGGCCCCGGGCTCGAAGAGCGCGAGCTGGGTCTTGGTGCCGCCTACGTCCCCGGCGAGGATCACGATCGCGCATCCTATGCGACCGGGAGCAAACCGCGCCAGGTCCGTGATCGAGGGCGCTCGCGGGCGCGTCCCGCGCGGCTTCCGGGGATCGCGGCGGGGCAGCTGCCCCGGAATCCGCAGCGAACCCGGGGCGGGGGGCCGCATCCAACGGCTTCACCATGGATCCCATCGAAGACCGCCTGCTGACCGCCGCCCGCTCGAACCCCGGCCTCCTGGATCGAATCGGGGATACCCCGCTGGCTTCGATCGAGGGCCTCGATGGCCTGCGCGAGGGGGTCGAGGTCTGGGGCAAGGCCGAGTGGTTCAATCCCGGCGGCTCGGTGAAGGATCGCGCGGCCCGGGCGATGATCGACGCCGGCCGCGGCTCGGGCGCGCTCGCGCCGGGACGCACGCTCATCGACGCGACCTCCGGCAACACCGGCATCGCATACGCCTGGATCGGAGCCGCCCTCGGCTTTCCCGTCGAGTTGTGCGTGCCATCGAACGCCGGCGAGAGCCGGCGCCGCCTGATGTCGGCGCTGGGCGCGGCGCTGGTGCTCACCGATCCCATGGAAGGCACCGACGGCGCCATCCTCGAGGCGCGGCGCCGCTTCGCAGCGCACCCCGAACGCTATTTCTACCCCGACCAGTATTCGAATCCGGCGAACTGGCGCGCCCACTATCACGGCACCGCCCCGGAGATCTGGGCGCAGACGCGGGGTCGCGTGACGCATCTGGTCGCGGGGCTGGGCACCTCGGGCACGCTGGTGGGCTGCGCGCGCCGGCTGCGGGAGCTGAACCCGTCGCTCGAGGCGATCGCGGTGCAGCCCGATTCGCCGTACCACGCGCTCGAAGGGCTCAAGCACCTGCCGACCGCGATGGTGCCAGCGATCTACGACCCGCGCGCGCACCAGCGGACCCTCACGGTCACGAGCGAGGACGCGATCGCGATGGCGAAATCCCAGGCGCGCCGCGGACTCCTGCTCGGCTGGTCCGCGGGCGCCGCGGTGGTCGCGGCGGAGCGGGTCGCGCGCGGGATCGAACGCGGCGTGGTGGTGTGCATCCTCCCCGACGGCGCGGAGCGCTACCTAGGCGATCCGCTCTGGGAGGAGGCATGAGCCTGCGCATGCGCGCGTTGCACACCGAGCAGATCCACGCACACCTGTGTCGCGCGTATCCCGAGGAGGGCTGCGGCGTGATGCTCGGGCGCGAAGCCGGGGCGTGGCGCGAGGTCGAGCGTGTGGTCGCTTTCGAGAACCGGCGCGAGGACTCGAGGGGCAACCGCTACCTGATCGCCCCCGAGCAATTTCTCGAGGCGGACCGCGCGGCGCGCGCGGAAGGGCTCGAGGTCCTCGGCTTCTTCCATTCGCACCCGGATCACCCCGCCCGGCCCTCGGCATTCGATCTCGAGCACGCATGGCCCTACTATTCGTACCTGATCGTGAGCGTCGAGGGCGGCGCGGCGCGCGACTCGCGCGCGTGGCGGCTCGCCGAGGATCGCTCGCGATTCGAACCCGAACCGCTGGAGCTCGTGCCGGGCGCCGCACCCGCGGCGCAGCGCGCGACCGGAGATAGATCATGACGACCCGCATTCACATCCCGACCCCGCTGCGGGCCTACGCCGGCCAGCTCCCCGCGGTCGAGGTCGAGGCCGCGACCGTTGGCGAAGCGCTGCGCGCGCTGGTGGACCGCCATCCCGGGCTGCGCCGCCATCTGTACGACGAGGCGGGCCAGCTGCGGCGCTTCGTGAACGTCTATCGCAACGACGTGGACGTGCGGCATCTCGAGCGCGAGGCGACGCCGCTCGGCCCGGACGACGCGCTCTCGATCGTGCCGAGCATCGCGGGCGGGGCGGGCCCGCCGCCGCGCCGCGCGCCGGCGTGGGCGACCGGGGAGGACGGCATGCCGCCGCTCTCGCAGCCGGAGCTGCTCCGCTACAGCCGCCACCTCATCCTTCCCGAGGTCGGGCTGCACGGCCAGCGCAAGATCAAGGCCGCGAGCGTGCTGATCGTCGGCGCCGGCGGGCTGGGCTCGCCACTCGCGCTCTATCTCGCGGCGGCCGGCGTCGGCCGCATCGGGCTCGTGGACTTCGACGTGGTGGACGAGAGCAATCTCCAGCGCCAGATCCTCCACGGCACCGCGAACGTGGGGAGGCCGAAGCTGGAATCGGCGCGGGCGCGGCTCGCCGATCTCAACCCGGGGGTGCGGGTCGAGACGCACGAGACGCGGCTCACCAGCGGGAACGCGCTCGACATCATCCGCGGCTACGACATCGTCGCCGACGGCACCGACAACTTCGCAACGCGCTACCTGGTGAACGACGCTTGCGCGCTGCTCGGGAAGCCCAACGTGTACGGCAGCATCTTCCGCTTCGAGGGGCAGGCGAGTGTCTTCGACGCCGCGCGCGGCCCGTGCTACCGGTGCCTCTACGCTGATCCGCCGCCGCCGGGGCTGGTGCCATCGTGCGCAGAGGGCGGCGTGCTGGGCGTGCTGCCGGGCGTGATCGGCGTCATCCAGGGCATCGAGACGCTGAAGCTCATTCTGGGGGTGGGGGAGACGCTGATCGGTCGGCTGCTGTTGTTCGACGCGCTGGCGATGCGCTTCCGGGAGCTCACGCTGCGCAAGGACCCCGATTGTCCGCTGTGTGGCGAGCGCCGCAGCATCACGGCGCTCATCGACTACGAGCAATTTTGCGGGCTCACGCCCACCGAGCAGGCGAACGCAGAAGCGGACGGGGTCGAGCTCACGGTGAAGGAGCTGCAGGCGCTTCAGGCGCGCGGCGAGGACCTGGTGCTGATCGACGTGCGCGAGCCTCACGAGTTCGAGATCGCGCGCATCCCGGGCGCGCGGCTGATCCCGCTCGCGACGTTGCCGGAACGGCTCGCGGAGCTCGATTCGAGCCGCCCGATCGTGCTGCATTGCCACCATGGGACCCGCAGCATGCGCGCGCTCGAGATGCTCAGGCGCGCGGGATTCCGCAAGCTCCGCAATCTGCGAGGCGGGATCGACTCCTGGTCGCGCGAGATCGATCCGGCGGTGCCGCGCTACTGAGGGGCGCGCCCCGCGAGCGCGCGCCGCGAGTTGACCGCGAACGGCGGCCGCGCTTTACTCGGCCGATGATGAATCGGCCGCTCCCCCTCGCCCTCGCCGCGTCCGTCGCGCTGATCGTGCTCTCGGGCTGCGCGACCAATCCGGTCTCCGGCCGTCGGCAATTCTCGCTGGTCAGCACGCAGCAGGAGCTGCGCATCGGGACCGAGGGCCGCGCCGCCGTGCTCGCCGAGTACGGCGCATACGACGACGCGCGGATCGCGGCCTACGTCGACAGCGTCGGACAGGGGCTGGCGCGGGTGTCGCACCTGCCCACCCTCAAGTTCACGTTCACGGTGCTCGACGATCCGACCGTGAACGCGTTCGCGATGCCCGGCGGCTACATCTACATCACCCGCGGCATCCTCGCCTACCTGAACTCCGAGGCGCAGCTCGCCGGCGTGCTCGGCCACGAGATCGGACACGTGACGGCGCGTCACACCGCGCAGCAGCTCACGCAGCAGCAGCTCGCGGGCTTCGGACTGTCGCTGGCTTCGGCGTTCTCGAGCGGATTCCGGCAGTACAGCGCGGCGGCCGAACAGGCCCTCGGCCTCGTGTTCCTCAAGTACAGCCGTGACGACGAGACGCAGGCAGACGAGCTGGGCGTCGAGTACTCCACGAAGGCGGGCTACGATCCGCGGGAGATCCCCGGCACCTACGCGATGCTGAAGCGCGTGAGCGACCGCGCCGGGCAGCGGCTCCCGGGATTCCTCTCGACGCATCCCGATCCCGGAAATCGCGAGCAGCGAACGCGCGAACTGGCGGCCGCCGCGGTGTACGGCAAGACCGGGCTCGAGATTCGCACCCGCTCTTACCTCGCGCGCACGGATCAGATCGTGTTCGGCAGGGACCCGAGGCAGGGCTACGCGGAGGGCGATCGCTATTATCACCCGCAGCTCGGTTTCCAGATCGCCCTGCCCGCCGGGTGGACGATCCAGGATTCGCATCGCGGCCTGTCGGCGCTCGAGCCGCAGCAGCACGCGGAGATGGATCTCTCGCTGGCCGACGCCGGCGCGTTCGGCCCTGCGGATTTCGTCACGGAGCTTCTGCGCCGCGGCAGCATCGCGGACGCGCGCGGCGCGCCCGAGACGATCGGCGGCTACGAGGCCTGGGTCGGACACGTCGCGGTGGCGGGGACCGGCGGAACGACGACCACCCTGATCGCGGCGTTCGTTCGCCGTGGCCCGCAATCGATGCTCCAGCTGCTGGGCCGCAGCGCCGCCGCCGGTGATGAAGACGAGACGCGGATCGTCACGAGCGTGCGTTCGCTCCGTCCCCTCACCGACCCCGGCCGTCTGCGCGCCACGCCGGATCGCGTGAGTGTGGTGCGCGTCCCGGCGGCGGGCACGTTGGGCGAGTTGCTGCCGCGTTTTCCCGCGCAGGCGATCGACGCGGAAGGCACGTCGATCCTGAACAATCTGCAGACCGACGAGCAGGTGCTTCCCGGGCAGTCGCTCAAGATCGTGGTGGCCGGCAAGCTGCGCTGACCCGTCGTCCTGCGTCCTGCCGCCCCGCCGCGATGCGATGCGGATCGGGCGAAATCGTCCAGCGCTCGCGCAATCTTCCCCATCGCCCCAGTGCACTCCGCCATTGCGCACCGTGCAGTCTCCGGCGCCGGGCGTCCCGTGCCGCGCGCGTCCCTCGAATCGCTTGCGCCGCAAGAGGCTCGGCCATGTCCCCGCGCCGCGCGTTCCCGGCACGGTCGATGCGGTTCTAAATAGGGAGAGTGCGTCGAGAGGGCCGGCTCGTTGGCCGGCTCCTGGCCCCAACGACGGCCGGAACGACCGGCCGGAGGAGCGACACCATGGGCAGCAGCGAACGGTTCGTCCATCACGCAGCGCGCCGCGAACGGCCCATCCCCGGACCCGGTCGCGTGCGGCATCCGATGCGCCTCACGCTGGTGCTCGTGTGCCTCGCGCTCATCGCCGGCTGCTCGACGCTGCCGACCGCACCCCGCAAGGCTGCCGGGACCGAAACCATCAAGCACGCGGACGCGACGGTCTCGGGCGCGCTGATTCCGGAAGGCGACGACGGCGACGATGCTCCGGGGCATCCGACCGGACCGCCTGCGCTGCCGCCGGTGTCGCCGGTGGAGGACGGCTCGATCGACACGATCGCCGCCGCCGTGGCGAGCCAGGTCTCGCCGGTGTTCGGCGAGGACGGCGCCACGCTCAAGGCCGGCCCGTTCCAGCTTCGCATCCCGAAGGGCGCGTTCCACGGCAAGGCGCAGGTCTCGCTCATCGTCCGCGACTCGATCGGGATGCGCGTGACGCTCCGCATCAAGGGCGTGCCCAACAAGTTCGATATTCCGGTGACGCTCTCCGCCGACCTCTCGCACTTCCCCAACCCGCAGGGCATGGGCGTGCTGTGGCTCGACGAGCAGAGCGGAATCTGGGTGGAGATCCCGAGCACGGTGGATGCCGCCCACCGGGTGATTCGCGCTCCGCTCGGACATTTCTCCGAGTACTCGGTTCAGGAAATCTTCAGGGCGAAGGCGGGCTGGTGATCGTCATGAACGCGTGGCAAGCGTGCGCGGTGTGCGCGATGCGGCGCCGGGAGCGAGGCCCGGGGTGAACGCGCACGCCCGCATCCGCACTTCGGCGCTGGTCGCGACCACCGTGCTGGTGGCCGCAATCGCCATGTGGCGCGCGTGGGCCGGCACCACGCCGGCGACCTTCGCCTACTGGCTGATCGCGTGCGTGGCGGGCGAGGTGCTGTGGATCCGCC
This sequence comes from Candidatus Eiseniibacteriota bacterium, assembly GCA_041483195.1. Taxonomy (GTDB): domain Bacteria; phylum Eisenbacteria; class RBG-16-71-46; order RBG-16-71-46; family RBG-16-71-46; genus WS-2. The sequence goes on along the minus strand of JBGPFC010000004.1, from coordinate 165,720 downwards.
TGCCGCTGGGGTCGGCCACCATCAGCATGGCGTCGTGCTTCAACTTCGCGGCGTTGCTGGTGGTCACGCGCGGCGAGGCAATGGCCGTCACCGCGCTCGCGACGCTGATCGCCGAGATCGCCATCATGCGCAAGTCGCCGGTGCGCGCGCTCTTCAACGCATCGCAGACCGCGCTCGCCGTCACGTCCGCGGTGTGGATGTTCGACTGGGCGGGGGGCGGATCCCACGACCTGGTCGCGATGATCTCGAGCTTCCGTCTGCTGCCCTTCGCGCTCGCGGCCGCGTGCTACTACGCGGTCAACCGCGGAGCGGTCTCGCTGGCGGTCGCCTCCAGCACCGGCGTCTCGCCGCTCGCGGCATGGCGCAGCAACTTCGGCAGCCAGTACGAGCTGCTCTCGGGCGGCGCGGTGTTCTCGCTGGGCGTGCTGGTCGCGACGCACTATTCGGCGATCGGGATGGCGGGCACGCTGCTGGTCGCGCTCCCGCTGGTGTTCGCGTGTGACGCGATGCGCCGCTACTCGCGCCGCGAATCCAGGCCCGCCGAGCTCCCGGACTCGACCGACCGCGCCGCCTGACATCCGGGCGTCCCGCGCTCGAAATGCGCGGGTCCTGGTCCCCTTCGCGGCCCGCCCGCACGACGTCCGAGCGCTCTGACCGACGCGCCTCGCGCGCCTAGCGCCGCGCTCCTCAGCGCGTTCGCGCCGGATTGATCGCGCATTCTCAAAGTGGTTGACAGCGTCGGGACGGGTGCGTAAGTTCCGCGCCTTACTATGAAAAGAGCCCTCGTCGTCGTCGCCGTGCTGTCCACCCTCGCCGCCGGCACCGCGGCCTTCACGCAGTCGTTTTCGGTGCAGATGGGCGACCGAAAAGGGCCCGCGCAACCCATCAACTTCAGCCACCAGATCCATGCCGGAAAGCTCGGCATGAATTGCCTTTACTGCCATTACAGCGCAGACAAGTCCCCGATCGCGAACATCCCGCCGGTCAGCACCTGCATGGGGTGCCACAAGCTGGCCCGCGCCGACCGGCCCGAGATCATGAAGCTGGCCGGCTATTTCGAGCGGGGCGAGCAGGTGCCATGGGCCGAGGTCTACCGCCTGCCCTCGCACGTGAAGTTCAATCACAAGCGGCACGTGCGCGCCGGGATGCAGTGCGCGGAATGCCACGGCCCCGTCCAGGAGATGGCAGTCGTCTACCAGTACCCATCGCTCAAGATGGGCTGGTGCCTGAGCTGCCACCGCCAGCGCCTCGACGATCCGCGCTTCCCGACCACCATGGACTGCATCGCGTGCCATCACTAGGGGCCAGATGAGCGACGACTTCGTCTTCAATCGCCGCGATTTCCTGAGACTGGTCGGGATCGGAGTCGCCGGCGCGGCGGCGGGCTGCGCGCAGCCCCCTGTCGAGAAGCTCATCCCGTACCTGGTCGCGCCCACCGACATCCTCCCCGGCGTGCCCTACTGGTACGCGAGCACCTGCCGCGAATGCCCCGTGGGGTGCGGCGTGCTGGTCAAGGCGCGCGAGGGCCGCGCGATCAAGATCGAGGGCAATCCCGCGCATCCCGTGAATCGGGGCGGGCTGTGCTCGCGCGGGCAGGCGGGACTGCAGGGGCTCTACGATCCCGACCGGGTGCGCTCGCCGATGGTCAAGGAAAACGGCGCGTGGAAGACGATCGACTGGGAGGCCGCGCTGCAGCTCGCGGCCGGGAAGCTCGGCGAAGCGGTGAAGGCGAAGCGGGGCGTCGCGCTGCTCACCGACAACGCCACCGGCTCGCTCCAGCGGCTCGCCGCCGAGTGGAGCGCGGCGATCGGCGCGACGCATCTCGTATACGAGCCGTTCGCGCACGAGAGTCTGCGCGAGGCCAACCGCCGCACCTTCGGACAGGCGTCGATCCCGAACTTCGACTTCGCCGCCGCGCGCATGATCGTCGCGTTCGGCGCCGATTTCGTCGAGACCTGGCTCTCGCCGGTCGGGCACGCGCGCGGCCTCGCCACGGCGCGCACCGCGGACAATCCGGCGCGCTTCGTGACGGTCGAGCCCCGGCTCTCGCTGACCGGCGCCAACGCCGACGAGTGGATCGCGGTACGTCCCGGCGGCGAGATGGCGCTCGCGCTCGGGATGAGCCGCGTCATCCTGAGCGAGAGCCTCGGTCCCGCCCTCGCGGAGCGCGGCGCGTTGAGCGACGCCGTGGCCGCGTTCACGCCCGAGGCGGTCGAGCGACAGAGCGACGTGCCGGCCGCGAAGGTGCGGGAGCTGGCGCGCGCGTTCGCGAAGGCCGGGCCGTCGCTGGCGGTGACCGGCGGCATCGCGGCGCAGAGCGATCAGTCGGTCGCGCTCCACGCAGCGGTCAACCTCCTGAACTACGTCGCGGGCAACGTCGGCCGCACGGTGCGTTTCGATCGCACCCCGAGCTACGAGGCGGTCGGCGGCTTCGGCGAGCTGCAGCGGCTGATGGGCGCGATGGGCGACGGCAAGGTGGACGTGCTGATCGTCAGCGGCGCGAATCCCGTCTACGCCGTGCCGGCCTGGGCCGAGTTCGCGGCGGCGATGGACAGGGTGATCTTCAAGATCTCGCTCTCGCCGGTGCTGGACGAAACCGCGGACCGCTGCGACCTGCTGCTGCCTTCCACGCACTGGCTCGAGACCCTGGGCGACGCAGAGACCGCCCGCGGCGTGCACGCGCTCACGCAGCCCGCGATGCAGAAGCTCCCGATGTTCGACGCCCGGCCCGCCGGCGAAACGCTGCTGGCGCTCGGCAAGGCGGCCGGCCGCGGGGCGGCATGGCCCGCGACCTGGGCCGATTATCTCAAGGCCCAGTGGAAGCCCCAGCATCAGCGATTCGGGGCGGGGCGCGACTTCGACACCTTCTGGCGCGACTCGCTCGCGAAGGGCGGGGTGTGGGAGGACGCGAGTCCGACGCCGGTGCGGTGGAACGCGACACCGGCGTTCGCCTCCCCGGGCCTCAGGGGCCCGGGCGAGGTCGCGCTCCTGCTCTACCCATCGCAGGCGTTTTACGACGGGCGCGGCGCGAACAAGCCATGGCTCCAGGAGCTTCCCGATCCTACCAGCAAGGGCGTGTGGGGCACCTGGGTCGAGATCCATCCCGAGACCGCGGGCAAGCTGGGGGTCCAGACCGGCGATCCGGTGCGGATCGAGACCGAGGCGGGCGCCATCGAGCTGCCGGCCTACCTCTACGGCGGAATGCGCAGGGACGTCGCGGCGGTTCCGCTCGGCCAGGGCCACACGGCGTACGGGCGCTACGCGAAGGACCGCGGCGTGAACGCGCTCGCGTTGCTCCCGCCCGCGCAGGACGCGGCCTCCGGCGCGGTCGCGTATCTCAGCACGCGCGCGCGGCTCGCGAAGGGCGCGAAGGCGATGGACTTCGTGACCACCCAGCGCGAGAAGCGGCAGCACGACCGCGGCATCGCGCAGGTCATCCCGGTGTCTGCGCTGTTCGCGCAGGTCGCGACCCGCGGCGCCGCCGATCGGCCGATCTACAACATTCACCAGACGCTCTCCGGCCACTTCGAGGGTCCGGAGCCCCCTAAGCCATCGCAGACCCGGCCCGGGCTCCACACCACGCCGATGCAGCACCCCGAGGGTTACGTGCCGCCCGCCCACGCGATCACGGCGTTCGAGCCGGAGCATCACACGCGCGGCCCGCGCGCGATCCCGGTCGACCAGGGCAGCTACAAGCACGCCGAGCACCGCTGGGCGATGGCGATCGATCTCAACGCGTGCACCGGCTGCGCAGCGTGCGTCGTGGCGTGCTACGCGGAGAACAACATCCCGACGGTGGGCCCCGAGCTGATCCAGCGCGGACGCGAGATGAGCTGGATCCGTATCGAGCGCTTCGAGGAGAGGCTGGAGCCCGGCGCCAGCGACGTTCGCATGGTGCCCATGATGTGCCAGCACTGCGGCGACGCGCCGTGCGAGACGGTGTGCCCGGTCTATGCGACCTATCACAACCCCGAGGGCCTCAACGCCCAGGTGTACAACCGCTGCGTCGGCACCCGCTACTGTTCCAACAACTGCCCGTACAAGGTGCGCGCGTTCAACTGGTTCGATTACGCGGCGCCCGAGAAGGCCACCTTCGCGTTCCCGGAACCGCTCAACTGGCAGCTCAATCCAGACGTCACCGTGCGCTCGAAGGGCGTCATGGAGAAGTGCACGATGTGCGTCCAGCGCATCCTCGAGGGCAAGGGCAACGCGAAGGACGAGAACCGCAAGCTGCGCGACGGCGAGATTCAAACCGCGTGCGCGCAGTCCTGCCCGGCCCAGGCGATCGTGTTCGGCGACCTCGCCGATCCCGCGAGCGCGGTGCACCAGCGCTCGTTCGGAGCGCGGCGCTACTGGGTGCTCAACGAGCTCAACACCAAACCCGGGGTCACCTACCTGAAGCGGGTGAAGCAGGACACCGTATGAACGAGGGCCGCGCGTGAGCGACACGACCACCCACGCCGCGCAGCCGGGCGAGACCGGTCACGGGGCGCCGCCCATCACGCAGAAGTCGATCAATCTCGACGTCATGCGGCTGCTCGAGCCCCCGGGACGGATCTGGTGGACGGCCTTCCTGTTCGACCTCACCATCCTCGGGATCGGCGGGTTCGCGCTGCGCAACGAGATCGTGCTGGGCCTCGGGGTCGGCGGCTGGTCGCGGCCGGTCATGTGGGCCTCGTACATCACGAACTTCGTGTTCTGGGTGGGCATCGCACACTGCGGGACGCTGGTCTCCGCGATCCTCTTCCTGTTCCGCTCGCACTTCAGGCGGGCGGTCTATCGCGTCGCCGAGGCGATGACCGTGTTCGGCGTGCTCACCGCCGGGTTGTTCCCGCTGGTGCATACCGGACGCCCGTGGTTCGGATACTGGCTGGTGCCGTACCCCAACCAGCGCCAGTTGTGGCCCAACTTCCGCTCGCCGCTCGAGTGGGACGTGTTCGCGGTGACGACCTACCTCACGGTGTCCAGCGTCTTCTTCATCGTCGGCATCATTCCCGACGCCGCCGCGCAGCGCGATCATGGCAAGACCTGGCTGCATCGCCTGCTCGGTTTCCTGTTCTCGTTCGGCTGGCGCGGCGGGGACAACCAGTGGAAGCACTTCTACGGCGCGTACCTCTACTTCGCGGCGTTCGCCACCCCGCTCGTGCTCTCGGTGCACAGCGTGGTGTCGTGGGACTTCGCGATGGCCCAGAACCCCGGCTGGCACAGCACCATCTTCGCGCCATACTTCGTGGCGGGCGCGATCTTCTCGGGCGTCGCGATGGTCATCAACCTGCTGATACCGATCCGCAAGGCGTTCAAGCTCGAGCACATCGTCACGCTGGACCACATCGAGAAGTTGTCGAAGCTGGTGCTGCTCACCTCGACCATCGTCGGCTATTCGTACCTGGTCGAGTTCTTCTGCGCCTGGTACGGGCCGAGCAAGTTCGAGCGCGACCTGTTCTACTGGCGCTTCTTCGGCCACTTCTGGTGGGCGGGCTGGATCATGTTCACGTGCAACGTGATCATCCCGCTCAGCCTGTGGTTCAAGTCGGTGCGCCGCAATCTGGTCGTGCTCTTCATCCTGTGCCTGTTCGTGAACGTCGGCATGTGGTTCGAGCGCTTCGTGATCATCGTGACCTCGCTGTCGCGCTCGTTCGATCCCGCCACCTGGGTCTACTACAAGATGTCGTGGACCGAGGCGGCCGTGACCGCCGGCGCCTTCGCGTGGTTCTTCATGTACTTCCTGCTCTTCGTCCGGCTGCTGCCCGCGTTCTCGGTCGCCGAGATCAAGGAAACGCTCGCGCCGCCGATGCGGAGGAAGTCGTGAGCCTGATGCAGACCGTCGAGCGCACCGTCGAAAGGCTCATCGCCGGCCCGCCGCAGAAGTTCCACGGCGTGATGGGGATCTACTACTACGTGGACGACGCCACGGAGGCGGTGCGCACGCTCCGCCAGCAGGGGCATCGGCAGCTGAGCGTGTACTCGCCGGTGCCGTATCATTCGATCGAATCGGCGCTCGAGAAGGGTCCGTCGCTGGTGCGATGGGTGACGTTCGGCGGCGCGGTGTGCGGCCTCACGGGAGGCTTCGCGCTGTGCATCTACTCGGTGCTCTCCTACCCGCTGGTGGTGGGCGGCAAGGAGCTGATCTCGCTGCCGCCGTTCGTCGTGATCGGCTACGAGTCCATGATCCTGCTGGGCTCGATCGCCAACCTGCTCGGCATGCTGGCGCTGGCGCGGCTGCCGCAGCTCAAGGCGAAGGCCCCGTACGATCCGAGGTTCAGCCAGGACCGGATCGGCATCTGGGTCCCGTGCTCCGGCGAGGAGGCGCTGCGGGCGCAGGAGACGATGCGTGGCCACGGCGCCGAGGAGGTGACGGTCCATGCCTAAGGCGATCGTGGGCGTGGTGCTGCTCGGCGTGCTCACGATGTTCACGGTGGGCAACGCGAAGCAGGGCTGCCGGGACGCGACCCGCTCGGCGACTCACCTGAGCTATTACCCGATCCGCGACATGCGCACCTCGGTCGCGATCCCGCCGCAGAAGCTCGTGGTGCGCGCGCCGGACGATGCGAGCGTGCCGGTGACCGGCCGCGACCAGGCCGGCGAGGACCCGCCGTACGAGCGCGGGCAATCCCGCGTGAACCCGGTCGAGCCCTCCGACTCCTCGATCGCGCGTGGCGAGCAGAAGTTCATCAAGACCTGCGTGCCATGTCACGGCACGGCCCTCGCCGGCGACGGTCCGGTCGCGCCGCTCTTCATGCCGCCGCCCGATCTGCTCGCGGAGGCGACCCGCAATCGCAAGGACGGATTCATCTACTCGTACATCCGCTTCGGCGGGGTGGTCATGCCGGCCTACGGCGCGCAGGTGACCGCCGAGGAGGCGTGGAACATCGTGAACTTCATCCGCCACCGGCAGAAGACGAGCCCGCGATGAGCCACGACGCGATCCTCGCGGACATCGCCGGCAAGCTGCCGGTCACGCCCAATCCGCGGCGGCGCCAGCTGTGGATGCTGTGCATGGCGATCGGCCTGGCCTCCCTCGCGTTCCTGTTCGTGCGCGAGCCGCAGCGGGCGTGGGGCTCTTACGCGATCAACACGCTCTACTGGATGGGCATCGCGCAGGGCGCGATCGTGCTGGCATGCGGCATCCGGCTCGCGAACGGCCGCTGGGCCGGGCCGGTGGTGCGGGTGGCCGAATCGCTCTCGGCCTTCCTGCCGATCGGCTACGGGCTCATGGTGATCCTGCTCGTCATGGGGATCCGGACCTATCTGCCGTGGACGAAATACGTCGAGCCGCGGCAGGCCGCGTATCTTAACGTGCCGTTCCTTTACGCGCGCACCCTGATCGGGCTCGGCCTGCTGTGGTGGCTGTCGCGCGACATGGTGCGGGTCTCGCTGCGCACCGACGCCTACCTGCTCAAGTCGCACGTCGATCCGACGCTCCGGCCCGCCTACGAGAAGCTGTGCGAGGGCTGGCGCGGCGACGCGGAGGAGGTCGAGTGGCAGCGCGACCGCCTCGCCAAGCGCGCGCCGCTGATCTGCGTGCTGTACGCGATCGTGTACACGGTGATGTGCTGGGACTACGTCATGTCGCTCACGCCGGAGTGGGCGAGCACGCTGTTCGGCTGGTGGTTCTTCATGGGCGCGTTCCTTTCCGGCATCGCGATGGTCGCGTTTCTCCTCACGCGCCTACGCGGGCATTATCGCCTCGAGGCCTATATCACGCGCGACCATTTCTGGGACATCGGAAAGCTCGCGTTCGGCTTCAGCATCTTCTGGGTCTATCAATTCTGGGCGCAGTATCTCGTCATCTGGTACGGCAACCTGCCGGAGGAGACCGGCTGGGTGTTCCTGCGCTTCGAGGAGCCGTGGCGGGCGCTGGGTTTCACGGCGTTCACGTTCGTCTTCCTGCTCCCCTTCCTGGGGCTCATGAACATGGCGACCAAGAAGAGCCCGTTCTGGCTCGCGCTGTTCAGCCTGATCATCCTCTCCGGCCTGTGGATGGAGCGGCACATCCTGGTGATGCCGTCGCTCAACCCCGACCGGGTGTGGCTGGGCCTGCCGGAGATCGGCGTGACGATCGGATTTCTCGGCCTGTTCGGCTGGGTGGTGCAGGGTTTCCTGAGCCGCTACCCGTCGGTGGTGGTCGCCGACGTGTTATCCCGGAGCGGAGGGCACGGGCACTAGCGCGCGGTCCGACTCCTCCGCGCGCAACGGCGCCCGGGTCCTCGAAGCACGAGGACGCCGGGCGTTCGTGTCTCGGAACAGGGGCTAGTGGCGGAACTGGCAGACGCGCGACACTTAAAATGTCGTGTCCTCGCGGACATGTGGGTTCGAATCCCACCTAGCCCATGACGTTCGATCGCGGAGGCGAGACGCGCCCGCCGCGGGACCGATCCACCGTGAGTCGCCACCCGACGATGCCCGATCAGGCCTCCGCCGACACCGCGCGCATGCACCGCCGCGTCCTGCTCTTCACATGGCTCGGCTGGCTCGCGGTGTTCTTCGCGCTCCTCACGTTCTTCCAGCTCTCGCTGCTCTATCGCGTCGATCTCGGCCTCGACGACGAGGCGGTGAAGCACATCAAGTCGCTGATACTCGGGGCGAGCGGCGCGGGCGGGCTGCTGCTGGGAGTCTTCGCGGACCGCGCCGGACGCCGGCCCGCGATGCTGGTGTCGATCCTGATCTACGCGGCGGGCGCGATCGCGGCGGCGCTCGCGCATTCGCTCGCGGTGATGCTGGTCGCGGCGGGGGTCGCGGGGCTCGGCATCGGCGGGCAATGGGCGGCGGGCCAGACGCTGCTCGCGGAGAGCGTCCCGGCCGGAACCCGCGGGCGGTTCGGGGCGCTGGCGCAGACCGGCGCCCCGCTCGGACTCGGACTCGCGACGCTCTGCGCGACGCAGCTCGCGCCCGCGATCGGATGGCGCGCCTGCTTCCTGCTCGCGGCGGCGCCCGCGCTGTACTCGCCGTTCGTGCTTTCGCTCGTTCCGGAATCGCCGGTATGGCTCGATCATCGCTCGCGAATCGCGGCGGGCGAGCGGCCCGATCGCGCGCCGCTCGGCGAGCTGTTCGCGCCCGACGTGAGGGCCGCCTTCGCGATCGCGTTCGTGCTCACGATCTTCAACATGGCGAGCTACTGGTTCACCACCTCGTGGCTCCCCGAGTACCTGGGCCGGCAGTGGCACCTCACGATCCAGCGCTCCGGCGCGTGGACGATGGTGTTCGTCGCCGGGTCGCTGGCGGGCTACGTGCTCTACGGTCTCAGCTCGGATCGCTGGGGGCGGCGGCGGTCGTTCAGCGCTTTCAGCGCGGTGATGGCGATCGGGCTCGGCATGATCACGGTGTTCCAGGGCGCGATTCGCGGCCAGCCCGCGATCATCCTCGCGTTCATCTTCATCGCGGGGGTGGGCACCGGCACCTGGTCGAACTACGGGCCGCTCTACGCCGAGCTGTTCCCGACCCGGGTGCGCAACACGGCGTCCGGAATCTGCATGAACGTGGCGCGCGGAATCCAGTTCGCGGCGCCGTTGCTGGTGGTCGCGGTGGGCGGCGCTTCGCTGCTCGGCGGGGTGGCGCTGGCCGCGGGCTTCGCGCTCGCGGCCGGGGCGTGGGTGTGGCTGCTGCCCGAGACCCGGGCGCGCTCGATCGGGTGAGCGCGCCGGCCCCGCGACTCACGGGGCCGCGCGCCCGCTACCCGAATCAGCCCCGGCGCTCCCTGCGCCTCACCACCACCAGCGCGCTCGCGAGGATCAGCGCAGCCAGCAGGCCGAGCCGCCATCCGTCGAGCCCCGGGGCAACCGAGGTCGGAAGGATCACGATCGCCTGCTCGATCCCCGCGACGACGTAGAGGGTCGGCGGATCGACGTGCACCAGGATGTAGCCGCGCTTCGTCTTGTCGGTGAGCTTGCCCTTGACGATGACGTGCCCGTTCTCGGGCAGCTCGACGGTGACGTCTGCCGGATCCACGTTGCTGCCGTCGGGATAGTACGGCGTGACCGTGAGGTTCTCCTTCTCGATCGCGCCCAGGTCGATCGAGAACTTGCCGTCACCGTCCGCGGGCTGCGCGGGCGGACGGACCATGCGCACGGCGGAGGTGCCGCCCGCGAGCGCGGTCATGAACGCCTCCTCGAGTCCCGCGATCACGGCGTGGTCGGGGTCGCTCGATGCGAGGTCGGGGGCGTTGCATGCGCACACGTTCTGCTTCCAGGCCGCGGACGTCATCACCGAGTCGAGCAGCAGCTGCCCGTGCAGCAGTTCGTGGTAGAGAAGCGTCTCGTCGGCGATCGGCCCGATCGGCGGATTGCCCTCCTGCGGCCCGCTCACGGCCGGGTCGAGCATGATCCAGTTGTCGCAAGTGATGATCTTGACCCCGTCGACCACGGTGACCTCGTAGTTCCAGAGGTAGGCGCCGACCTTGCCTTCACTCCCGAGCCGGGCCTTCACCAGCGCGGCGTCCCACTTCTTCAACGTGGTGTTCACGCGGACCTCGACGCGCGTGACCGGATCCCCGGTGCCGCAGATCAGCGGGATGGTGACCATGTGGTCCAGGCTGTTCAGCACGCTCGCGATTCCCCCGTTCGCGGGGTACAGGTTGGAGTGAGACTTCAACCGGGCCAGCTTCTGCTGGAAGATCTGCTGCTCCTGCGGCGTGGGGGGCTGAGGGTCGGTCGCCGCGGCGGGCACCGGCGCGAGCGCCATGCAGATCAGCGCGAGCGCGGAGATGGCGCTCGCCCGAGATCGAAGCGAATGCGGCGGTGACATGGCGGCCTCGTGAGTCGATGGAGCGGCGCGGCACCGGCGGCCCGCTGCGGGGCGCCGGCGCGATGAAGGGATGCGAAGCGTCGAGTGTAGAATCGGCGGCGCGCGCCTGTCGAGGCCGGAATGATGGGACGGATCGCGGGTCGAGCGGCGCGGCGGCCAGCGCCCCGCTCGCCGCGGGAATGCTAAGATGGCCGAGACCCCCACCGCGAGGAGCCCCGCCGCCCCGATGTCCGCCCATCGTTCCATGCGCTCGCCGCGCCCGGGTCCGGGCCCTGCCGCTCCGCGCGCTCGCCCTCCCCGCGCATGATCGAGCTGGAGGCGATTCGCTCGGCGGCCGCCCGCATCCGCGGCCAGCTGCATCGCACGCCGCTGCTCTCGAGCCGCGCGATCGGCGCGCGCGCCGGGGTGGAGCTGTTGCTCAAGTGCGAGAGCTTTCAGAAGACGGGCTCGTTCAAGGCGCGCGGCGCGCTGAACCGCGTGCTCACGCTCACCCCTGAGGAGCGCGCGCGCGGACTGGTCACGGTCTCGGCGGGCAACCACGCGCAGGCGGTGGCGTGGGCGGCGCGCGCGGTGGGGGTGCCGTGCGCGGTGGTGATGCCGGATTCGGCGCCGCGCGCCAAGATCGAAGCGGTGCGCGGCTACGGCGCCGAGGTGATCCTCCACCCGGATCGCGCCACGCTGTTCGAGAAGCTCGAAGCGGTGCGCGCCGCGACCGGCGCGACCTTCGTCCATCCGTTCGACGATGAGGTGGTGCTGGCCGGCGCGGGAACGGTCGGGCTCGAAATCGTCGAAGATCTGCCCGGGGTCGATGCGGTCGTCGTTCCGGTCGGAGGGGGCGGACTCATGGGCGGCGTCGCGAGCGCTGTGAAGCAGCTTCGCCCGGCCGCGCGCGTGATCGCGGTCGAGCTCGAGGCGGGTCCGGGCCTCGCGCCGGCGCTCGCGGCTGGAAAGCCGATCCCGGTGGCGAGGCCCGCGGACACGCTCGCGGACGGCATGACGCCGCCCTTCGTGGGAGCGCTTCCGCTCGCGATCGCGCGCGAGTGCGTCGACCAGATCGTCACGGTGAGCGAGGCGCAGATCCGGGCGGGGATGCTGTGGCTCGCGAGCCGGGCGAAGCTCTGCGCCGAAGGCGCGGGCGCCGCCGCCACCGCGGCGCTGATCGCCGGTCGCGTGAGCCTGCCGCGCGGGGCGCGCGTGGCCGCGATCGTCTCGGGCGGCAACATCGATCCGGCGCGCTTCGCGGCGGCGCTCGATGCCGCGAGCCGGGCGGCCCCGTGAGCGTGCGGGTCGTCGCGCAGGCGGAGGTCGAGGCGCTGCTCCCGATGCTCGAGTGCATCGAGGTGATGCGCGAGGTGTTCGAGGCGCTCGCGCGCGGCGACGCCGTGCAACCGCTGCGCTCGATGGTCTGGCTCCCCGATCGCAGCGGCCTGCTCGGACTCATGCCGGCGTACACCGGCAGCCCGCTCGCGATCGGCATCAAGGTGGTCACGGTGATGCCGGGCAATCACGGCACCGAGCTCGATTCCCACCAGGGCGTGGTGCTGGTGTTCGAGACCGTACGCGGCAGCCTGCGGGCGATCGTGGACGCGAGCGCCATCACGGCGCTCCGCACCGCCGCGGTGAGCGGGCTCGCGACCCGGTGCCTCGCGCGCGAAGACGCCGGCGATCTCGCGCTGCTCGGCGCCGGGGTGCAGGCGGCGAGCCACGCCCGGGCGATGGCCGCGGTGCGGCCGCTGCGGCGCGTCCGGGTGTGGAGCCGGAGCCCCGCGAGCGCGCGTGGCTTCGCGGCGCGGGAGTCCGCGCGGCTCGGGCTCGCGATCGAGGTGTGCGCCTCGGCCCGCGCGGCGGTCGATGGCGCGGATCTGGTGTGCACGACCACCGCCTCGCGAACGCCGGTGCTCGATGGCGCGTGGCTCGCGGAGGGGGCGCACGTCAACGCGGTGGGCGCGTGCTTCCGCGACGCCCGCGAGCTCGACACCGCGGCGGTCGCGCGGGCGCGACTCTTCGTGGACCGGCGCGAATCGGCGCTGCAGGAAGCGGGGGACATCCTGATCCCGATCGCCGAGGGCGCGATCGGGGCCGGGCACATCCGCGCGGAGCTGGGCGAGCTGGTGAGCGGCGCGCATCCGGGACGGGCGACCCGCGACGAGATCACGCTCTTCGAGTCGCTGGGGCTCGCGGTCGAGGATCTGGCGGCCGCGCACGCGGTGTGGGTTCGGGCCGAGGCGGCGGGGGCCGGGACCGCGATCGAACTGGGCGGGCGCCGCGCGGCGGCCGGGCCGCGCGGGTGATGGCGGCGGGATGAAGCCACCCCCCCGGCGCGGCCGCGCACGCGCCGCCCGCGCGGCGGCGGCGGCCGCGGCCGCGCCGGGCGCGCCGGCGCCGCCGGCGCCGCCGGCGGAAGCCGGGCGGGCGTCGATGGACGCGCGCACGATCGCGGCCGCGATCGCGCTGCTCGCGGCCGGCCTCGCGCTGCGGCTGTGGCACATCGGCTACGGACTGCCGGATGTCCTCGACGAGGCCATTCCCTTCAAGATCGCGCTCCGGATGTGGACAGGCGAGGGCCGCGTCGACTGGAACCCGCACTTCTTCAACTACCCATCGCTCACCATCTACCTTCAGCTGCTGGTGCAGGGAATCACCCTGATGGCGGGACGCGCGATCCACTACTACGCGAGCCTCGCGGACTACCTCACCGCCTACGAGACCGATCCCACGCCGATGGTGATCGCGGCGCGGCTCATCGGGGTGATCGCGGATGCTGTGACCCTGATCGCCGTGGTGCGCATCGGCGAGCGCATGCGGCGCGGCGCGGGCCTCGCGGCAGCTGCGGTGGTCGCGATCGCGCCCACCATGATCCTGACCTCGCGAGCGATCTACACCGACACGCCGATGACCGCGTTCGCAGCGGTCGCGCTCGAACGCATGCTGAGCTGGCGCGCGACCGGTCACCGCGGCGCCCTGATCGCCGCGACCGCGTGCCTGGGGCTCGCGGCCGGCTGCAAGTATCCGGCCGCGGCGCTCGTGGTTCCGCTCGCATGGGTGCTGCTCGAACGCCGCGGGGTGCGCGCGCTGCCGCTGTGGGCGCTGGCCTGCGTCGCGGCGCTCGGCGTGTTCCTGATCAGCTCGCCCTATGTCGCCATCGACTTCGCGCAGTTCCGAAAGGATTTCGCGTTCGAGAGCCTCCACATGGCGCAGGGCCATCTCGGAAGCGCGGACCGGCGCGGATTCCTGTTCCAGCTCGGCACGCTCGCGCGCGACATCGGCTGGCCGGGGCTCGCCCTGCTCGGCGCCTCGCTCGCGTTCACGCTGCGTCATCCGCGCGCGAACGCCGACCGCGCCGCGCTCTGGCTGTTCATGCTGCCGCTCGGGGTCGCGATCTCGCTCGCGCGGGTCGAGGCCGAGCGCTATCTCATGCCGTTGATTCCGATCGCCGCGCTGCTGGCCGCCGCCGCCGCCGTCGACCTGTTCGGCCGCATCGGCCGGGTGCGGCGGTTCGCGGGGGCGCTGGCGGCGCTGTCGCTCGCGCTTCCGGTGTTGCCGGCGGGGGTACGGACCGGCGCGAGCGGAAGGGACGACACCCAGGTGGAGGCGCGGCGCTGGTGCGAGTCGCACGTGAAGCCGGAAGACCTGTTGCTGCGCGAGGGGTACAGCGGCGAGCTGCTCACGCGCCAGCGGGTCGCGGTGGTGCGCTCGAGTCGCGGATTCGGGGCGGCGAGCGCGCCGTTCCAGCGGCGTCTCCTCGCGCGTCGCACCTATTCATCGGTCGATCTCCCGCTGGTGGTGGCCGGGCAGGCCACCGCGATGCTGGATCTGCCGGACGGTACGAAGCGGCGGCTCGTCGTGTACCCGCAGCCCCAGGCGATCAACCAGATCTTCTACGATCTGCGATTGCTGCACGGCGTGGACTACGTGTTCACCAGCGGGGCGATTCGAGGCCGCTACGAGGCGCAGCCGTCGAGCTTCCCCGCCCAGCGCCGCTTCTACGCGTTTCTCGACTCGAGCGCGGTGCTCGCCGCGCGATTCGATCCCGGGGGCGACGTGACCGGTCCCGAGATCCGGGTGTACCGCCTGGGAGAGCGGGCGCGCGCCTCGCTCGAGCGTCTCGGCGATCTGGATCCGCTGTGGTGGGCGGCCACGGTGCCGCGTCCCTACCGGCTCGAGTTCGAGTCGGTCGCGGTTCCGCCGGAAGGGCGGACCGGCGGCGCGCTGCGCCGGCCGGACGGTTCGCCAGCGCCCTGGGTGCTGGGCCTCGATGCGTTCTTCGCATCGAACGTCCGCCCGTTCGCCGAACGGATGGCCTACGATTTCGCCGGCCTCGGCCGCATGGCCGCGGCGATGCCGCTCGCGGAGGCGATTCACGTCATGCGGCCCGCCGAAGTGCTCCCGTGTCTCGCGTACGTGGCCTGCGCCGCGGAGCTCGGGGCGTGGCGGGAGGCGAACGTCGCGATCGAGCGCACGCTCGCTCGCGCGGGCGGCGCGGATCCCCTGCTGCCGTATCTGAGATTGCAGCACGGACGCGCGCTGTCGCGGCTGGGCGCAGCATCGGCCGCGCGCGGCGAGCTGGAGTGGGTCGCGGGCCGCGCCCCGGCCGCGAGCGACGTGGGGCGCGACGCGCGCGCCGAGCTCGAGCGGCTCGCGAATCGGGGCCGGCGTTGAGCGCATCCCGCAGACCGCGCGTGCTGCTGCTGATGACCACGGCGTCCTACCGCGCCGGTGCGTTCCTCGACGCCGCGCGGGCCATCGGCGCGGAGGCGGTCGTCGCGACCGACCGGCCGCAGGCGCTCGCGCCCCTCAACCCGGCCGGGAACCTGGCGCTCGCGTTCGGAGACGCGGACGCCGCGACCCGCGCGATCGAGGCGTTCGCGCGCGAGCATCCGCTGGACGCTGTGATCGCCGCCGACGACGAGGGCGTGCTGCTGGCCGCGCGCGCCGCAGAGGCGCTGCGCCTGCCGCACCATTCCGCAGCGGCGGTGCGCACCGCCCGCAGCAAGCTCGCGACGCGCGAGGCCTTCGCGCGCGCGGGATTGCTCACGCCGCGGATCGCGCGCTGCGCGGTGAGCGCAGGGCCGGAGGCGATCGCGGCGCGGGTCAAGTACCCCTGCGTGCTCAAACCGCTGTTCCTCGCGGCGAGCCGCGGGGTGATCCGCGCGGACGATCCCGGGGCGCTGGCCGTGGCGTTCCGGCGCATCGCAGCGCTGCTCGCGCGCCCCGAGGTCGCGGCGGCGGGTGGGGCGCTCGCCACGGAGATCCTGATCGAGGACTACATTCCCGGGATCGAAGTCGCGGTCGAAGGGCTGGTCACGCGCGGGGCGCTGCGGGTGCTCGCGATCTTCGACAAGCCCGATCCGCTCGATGGCCCGTATTTCGAGGAGACGATCTACGTCACCCCTTCACGCCTGGATCGTGCGACGCAACGGGCGATCGAGGCGGCGGCCGCGCGGGCCGTCGCCGCGATCGGGCTCGGGCAGGGACCGGTGCACGCCGAGCTGCGCTGGAACACGGCCGGCGCGTGGCCGCTCGAGATTGCCCCGCGCAGCATCGGCGGGCTATGCTCGCGCTCGCTCCGATTCGGCGACGGCGTGTCGCTCGAGGCGCTGATTCTGAGCGATGCGCTCGGCGTCGACGTCGCGGCGCTCGAGCGCGAACGCTGCGCCTCGGGGGTCATGATGATTCCCATCCCGCGGGCGGGCGTGCTGCGCGCCGTGGGCGGCGTTGACGCCGCGCGCGGCGTGGACCTGATCGACGAGCTGCGCATCACCGTTCCGCCCGGGCAGGAGCTCGTACCGCTGCCGGAGGGGGATCGTTACCTGGGCTTCATCTTCGCGCGCGGCGAGCTGCCCGAGCAGGTGGAGGCGGCGTTGCGCGAGGCGCATCGGCACCTGACGTTCGACATCGATCCCCGCACGCCGCGCGCCGGGGCGCGGGCATCCGGGGTTGAAGGGAGCGAGGCATGACGGCAGCGTTGATCACGATTTCCGAGGCGGGGCTCGCGAAGATTCGCGAGTTGATGCAGGCCGAGGGCCGCGACGGGCTCGGCCTCCGAATGGGCGTCGTGGGCCGCGGCCCGGGCGGATTCCAGTACCGGCTCGCGTTCGTGCCGGAGAGCGAGCGCACGCCGGAGGACGTGGGATTCGAGGTGGGCGGCCTGCCGGTGATGATCGACCAGCCCAGCGTGCCGCTGCTGACGGGGGCGAGCATCGACTACGTCGAATCGTCATACGGCAGCGGATTCAAGATCGACAACCCGAACCCGTTGTGGTCGGACCCCACGGCGCTGGCGGTCCAGAAGGTGCTCGACGACGAGATCAATCCGGCCGTGGCCTCGCACGGCGGCAACGTGACGCTGCTCGACGTGAAGGGCGACGTCGCGTACATCCGCCTCGGCGGCGGCTGCCAGGGCTGCGGCATGGTGGACGTCACGCTCAAGCAGGGCATCGAGGTGCGGATCCGCGACGCGGTCCCCGCGATCCGCGAGATCGTGGACAGCACCGATCACGCGGGGGGGAGGAACCCCTATTACCAGCCCGCGAAAGGCGGCCGCTCGCCGCTCGAATGAGCGCCGGGCTCCTGGACGCCGGAACCGTCGGCCGATGAAGAGCGCGGTGTCGTCCGAGGCGCCCGAGTCCCGCGCCCCGCGCCATGCGCCGCGCGTGGTGCTGATCTCGACCTACGACCTCGGCCGTCAGCCATTCGGACTCGCCTCCCCGGCGGCGTGGCTGCGCCGCGCGGGGGCCTCGGTCGTCTGTTGCGATCTCGCGGTCGATCCGCTGGACGAGGTCGCGGCGGGGTCGGCCGACGCCGTCGCCTTCTTCCTCCCGATGCATACCGCGACCCGGCTCGCGGCGCCGGTGATCGCGCGGGTCCGCGCGCTCAACCCGCGCGCGCCGCTCTCCGCGTATGGACTCTATGCCGCGATGAACGCGGGAGCGCTGCGGGCGCTGGGCGTCGAGGCGTGTTTCTCGGGTGAGTTCGAGCGGGGGCTCACCGAATGGGCGATGGGCCTCGCGGGCCGGGGCCCCGACGCACGCGCGCACGACGGCGTCTCGCTCGAACGCCTCGCGTTTCTCGCGCCGGATCGCGAGGGGCTGCCCGCGCTCGATCGCTACGCGCGGCTCGATCCGGGCGACGGCTCGCTCCTCACCGTGGGCTACACCGAGTCGAGCCGTGGCTGCAAACACCTGTGCCGCCATTGCCCGGTGGTTCCGATCTACGGCGGGCGCTTCCGGGTCGTGCCGCGCGCGATCGTGCTCGATGACGTGCGACGCCAGGTCGAGGCCGGGGCGCGGCACGTCACGTTCGGCGATCCCGACTTCTGGAACGGCATCGGGCACGCGATACCGCTGGTGCGGGCGCTGCACGCCGAGTTCCCCGCCCTCACCTACGACGTCACGATCAAGATCGAGCATCTGCTCGCGCACCGTGAACAGCTCGCCACCCTGCGCGAGACCGGGTGCCGATTCGTGACGAGCGCGGTGGAATCGGTGGACGACCGCGTGCTCGAGCGGCTCGAGAAGGGGCATACTCGCGCCGACTTCGTCGAGGTCGTGCGACTGTTCCGGGAGGAGTCCCTGATCCTGCATCCCACCTTCGTCGCGTTCACCCCGTGGATCTCGCGGGCGGGCTACGCCGAGCTGCTCGAGACCATCGCCGAACTCGGGCTGATCGAGCACGTGGCGCCGGTTCAGCTCGGGATTCGGTTGCTGATCCCGCCGGGGTCCCGGCTGCTCGAGCTGCCGGAGGCCCGCGCGCTCGCGCAGCCGCTCGACCCGGTCCTGCTGTGCCATCCGTGGCGGCATCCCGAGCCGCGGGTCGACGCGCTGTGCGGACGGGTGCAGTCGATGGTGGCCGAGGCCTCAGGCCGGGGCGAAGCGCGGGGGGTGGTGTTCGATCGGGCGTACGCGCTCGCGGTCGAGGCGTCCGGGGAGCGCGTGCGGCCGCTCGCGGCCGCCGCACGGGCGCCGCACCGGCCGCCGGTGCCCTTTCTCACCGAGCCATGGTATTGCTGAGCGGAACCCACCGAGGCGCAGTTCGCGCCTCTCTAGCCGCCCGCTGCAACCTGCAACGGGCGGAAGCCGTAGATGCGGCATTCCGGCCGGCCCGATCGTCCCGGTCCGGCCATGACGCTCGAAGGCCCCTCGCCCCGGATTCGCGCCGGGCCGCGGCGCCGGTGAGCGAGATCGCGTTGGGGAGGTCGTCATGGAAGCCCATGCAAGCCATCGCCGCCGGCGCGTCATCATCTGGTCGTCCGTCGGTTTCGTGCTGGTGGCGAGCGCCGTCGTCCTGAGCCTCGCGTTCAAGAGCGCAGGGAGCAACGCGCCCGCCAAGAAGAAGTCCGACAAGGAAACCGCGCCCGCCGCGCCGGTCGAGCTGAGCACGGTCACGGTGGGTCCGATCTCGACCTACCTCCAGACCTCGGCCACGCTCGAGCCGCGCAACAGCGCCGTGCTCATGGCGCGGCGCGAGGGGCAGGTGATCGAGCTCCTGGCGGAGGAAGGCCAGTGGGTGAAGGCCGGCGAGGTGCTCGCGCGCTTCGAGGATCGGGAGGCCTCGCTGGCGGTGGACCGCGCCACCCTCTCGTTCGAGGTGGTGAAGCGTGAGGCGGAACGCGGCGACCAGCTGCACGCGCAGGGCTACCTCTCCCCCCGCGAGCAGGAAGACCTCGATCTCAAGCGCCGCACCGCCTCGGTCGAACTCGAGCAGGCGAAGCACAACCTGGATCTCACCCGCATCACCGCGCCGTTCTCGGGGCGCGTCACCGAGCGCCAGATCAACATGGGCGAGACCGTCACGCCGGGCAAGGCCTGCTTCCAGCTCGTCGAGTTCAGCCCGCTGCTGGTGCGGCTGTTCTTCCCAGAGCGCGATCTCTCCGCGATTCGCGTCGGACAGTCGGCGCGCCTCACGATCGATTCGCAACCCGGCCGCACGTTCGAGGCGCGCGTGGTGCGCCTGAATCCGGTCGTGGACCAGAGCAACGGCACTTGCAAGGTCACGCTCGAGCTGCCCAATCCCGAGGGCGCGCTGCGCCCCGGGGCGTTCGCGCGCGTGAGCCTGCAGACCGGAAGCTTCCCGGGTGCGCTCCTGCTCCCGCGCCGGGGAGTGGTGAGCGAGGATGGAGAGAGTTTCGTGTTCGTCGCACGGGGTGACAGCGCGGTGCGGCTCCCGGTCAAGCTCGGCGCGGTCGAGAACGAAACGGCGCAGGTCCTCGCCGGGCTCAGGGCGGGAGAGCGCGTGGTCACGGTGGGGCAGGGCGGCTTGAAGCAGGGTTCGAAGATCCGGGTCGTGCGCTCCTAGCGGTCCGCGCCGCGCGCCCGCGCGTTCGTGTCGCCCGCATGCGCGGGCGGAGCACCCTCTTCCGGAGGCAATCCGATGCGCCTCGTCGACTCGTCACTGCAGCGGCCGGTCACGGTGTTCATGGTGACCGCGGGGCTCGTGGTGTTCGGCCTGGTCGCGGCCTCACGGCTGTCCGTCGATCTCCTGCCCGACATCTCGTACCCATCGCTCACCGTTCGCACCGACCTGCCGGACGCCGCGCCCAGCGACGTCGAACAATTCGTGACGCGCCCGGTCGAGGAGGGCGTGGGCGTGGTGCCAGGACTCGTGCGGATGCATTCCGTCTCCCACCCTGGCCAGTCCGAGGTCACGATGGAATTCGGCTCGGGCACGCGAATGGACCTCGCATCGCTGGGCGTGCGCGAGAAGCTCGACCTGGTCGCGCTGCCGCGCGAGGCCAAGCGTCCCGCCATCCTGAGATTCGACCCGTCGCTCGATCCGATCCTGCGTTACCGGCTCGCGGGGGGCGGCAACCTCCAGCGGCTGCGCCGCATCGCCGAGCGCACGCTGAAGACCGACCTCGAAGGCGCGCCCGGGGTCGCCGCGGTGCGGGTCGCGGGTGGCGAAGAGGAGGAGATCCACGTCGAGGTGGACGCGCAGCGCCTCGCCTCGGCGGGGCTCTCGCTCACGGACGTCACGCGCCGGCTCGGGCAGGAGAACATCAATCTCGCGGGGGGCTCGCTCACCGAGGGCCGGTCCGAGTACCTGGTGCGGGTCGCGAATCAGTTCCTCACGCCCGAGGAGATGGGCGGCATCGTGCTCGTGTCGCGCCCCGATGGCGCGGTCCGCCTCGCCGACGTGGCCACGGTGAGCCGCGGCGCGAAGGAGCGCGAGCTGGTGACCCGCGTGAACCGCGACGAGGCGGTGGAGATCGCGATCTACAAGGAAGGCGACGCCAACACCGTGGCGGTGGCGCGCACCGTGAAGGCGCGGATGAAGCGCATCCCGCTGCCCGCGGGCATGACGCTCCTGACGGTGGCGGACCAGTCGCGCTTCATCGAGCAGTCGGTGCGCGACGTCGTGAACTCCGCCCTGATCGGGGGGCTGCTCGCGGTGCTCGTGATCTTCGCCTTCCTCCGCGACCTGCGATCGACGGTCATCATCAGCCTCTCGATCCCGCTCTCGGTGTTCGCGACCTTCATCGCCATGTACCGCATGGGGCTCTCGCTCAATCTCATGTCGCTGGGCGGGCTCGCCCTCGGCGTCGGGATGCTGGTGGACGACTCGATCGTGGTGCTCGAGAGCATCTTCCGCTTCCGCCAGGAGGGTCACGACGCGCGTTCGGCTGCGAGCCGCGGCACCGGACTGGTGGCGATGGCGATCACGGCATCGACCCTCACGACGGTGGTCGTGTTCCTGCCGCTGGTGTTCGTCGAGGGGGTGGCGGGCCAGCTGATCCGCGACCAGGCGCTCACCGTGTCCTTCTCGCTGATGGCCTCGCTGATCGTGGCCCTGATCGTGGTGCCCACCATCGCCGCGCTCGGCGGCGGCGGCCGCCACGACGTGCCGGTCGCCGATCCGGACGCCACGCTGGTCGAGACCCCGAAGCGCCGCGGACGCTGGAGCGCCGTGATCGCGTGGACGCTGTTCGCCGTGCTGTTCGTCCCGCGGATGATCGTGCGCGCGACGCGGTGGCTCGGCCCCGTGCTCCGTCCCTGGGTGCGGCGCCTCTTCTACCCGGTCGAGGCCGGCTACGACGCGCTCGAGCGCGTCTACCCGCGGATCGTGCGTTCGGCGCTGGGCCATCCGCGCCGCGTCCTGTCGGTGGCCACGCTCGCGCTCGCGGCGGCGGTCACGGCCGGACTGCTGCTGCCGCGCAATCTGTTCCCGTCGTTCGCGCAGGGCGAGTTCCACTTCAACCTGCGCCTCCCCGAGGGGACCGCGCTGCATGTCACGGACGAGACCCTGGAGCGGCTCGCGCGCACCATCGAGCACGATCCCCACGTGCGCTTCGCATATACGACCGCCGGGCAGACCGACCTCTCGGATTTCGCGGGCGGGTCGCGCGAGCCCAATCGCGGCCAGCTCGCGGTGGTGCTCAAGCCGGGAAGCCCGGGTGAAGCCGAGGAGGGGATCGCCGCCCGGCTCCGCGCCTCGATGAACGAGATGCCGGGGCTCTCCTACGAGTTCGGCCGGCCCCAGCTCCTCACCTTCAAGAGCCCGGTCGAGGTCGAGGTCTACGCGTACGACCTCGACACGCTCCGCACCCTCGCCTCCCAGGTGGCGCGCCGGGTCGCGGATATCCGCGGGGTGGAAGACGTCGAATCCTCGATGCGCTTCGGCGATCCCGAGGTCCGGATCTCGTTCGACCGCGAGCGCCTCGCCGCGCTCCATCTCGATCCGGTCTCGGCTTCGCGCCTGGTGCGCAACGCGGTGCAGGGCGAGGCCGCGACGCAGTTCAGCGACGTCGATCGCAAGCTCGACGTGCGGGTGCGCGCCACCGAAGACCAGCGCTCGCAGGTCGCGCAGCTCGCGAATCTCGAGGTCGGGCGCAACGCGGACCGGCCGGTTCCGCTCGCGAGCGTCGCACTGGTGTCGGTCGAACGCGGACCCGGCGAGATCCGGCGCATCGCGCAGCAGCGCGCCGCCGTGGTCTCCGCGAATCTCAAGGGCCGCGACCTGGCCTCGGCCTCTCGCGACATCCTGGCCTCGCTCGACGGGCTCGCGCTCCCGCCCGGGGCGCGCGTCACGCTGGCCGGCCAGAATCGCGAGCTGGGTGATTCTTTCGCATCGATCCGTTTCGCGCTGCTGCTGGCGGTGTTCCTCGTCTACCTGGTGATGGCGAGCCAGTTCGAGTCCCTGCTCCACCCGTTCGTCATCATGTTCACGCTCCCGCTGGGCGTGATCGGCGTGGTGCTCACGCTGGTGCTGACGCACAACGCGGTGAGCGTGATGGTGCTGATCGGGCTGCTGGTGCTCTCCGGCATCGTCGTGAAGAACGCGATCATCATGGTGGACTACACGAACCGCCTGCGGGCGGAGGGACGCCCGAAGCGCGAGGCGCTGATCACGGCGGGCACCGTGCGGCTCCGCCCGATCCTCATGACCACGCTCACCACCGTGCTCGGCCTGCTGCCGATGTCGCTCGGGATCGGCGAGGGCTCCGAGGTGGGGGCGCCGCTGGCGATGACGATCATGGGCGGGCTCTCGTTCGCGACCCTGCTCACGCTGGTCGTGATCCCGGTGGTGTACGCGACGCTGGACCGCCGGCCGTGATGTCCGGGCGCGCACGGGCGGGCCGGCGATGAACCTGTCGCGCTGGAGCCTGCGTCACCCGATCACCGCGGGCATGGTGCTGCTCTGCATCGTCGTGCTGGGCGCGCTGGCGGCGCCCAAGCTGCCGCTCGCCTTCCTGCCCGACGTCGAGTTCCCGGGGATCGAGATCAGCATTCCCTACCCCAACTCGCTGCCGGCGCAGGTCGAGGAGGAGATCACGCGCCCCGCCGAGGAGGCGCTCTCGACCCTCTCCAAGGTGCGGCGGATCCAGTCGTCGTCGTCCGCCAACGAGTCGAACATCTACATCCAGTTCGACTGGGGCGAGGACATCGGGCCGCTGCGGACCGAGGCGCGCGAGAAGCTCGACCGCATCCGCGACCAGCTCCCGGCCGATGTCGACGTGATCCAGGTCAACAGCCAGCGCTCGAGCGACATCCCGGTGCTCGAGTGCCGGGTTTCCGCCTCCCGCGACCTCTCGCGCGACTACGAGCTGCTCAACCGGCACATCGCCGACCCGCTGCGCCGCGTGCCCGGGGTGGCGAAGGTGGAGCTCTACGGCATCGAGCCGCCCCAGGTGCAGATCGACTTCCATCTCGCCGACCTCGAGCGCCACGGGATCGACACGCGCACGCTGCTCGACCGGCTCGATGCCGCCAGCCACAGCATGAGCGCTGGACAGATCCATCCGGGCGACGAGTCGTGGCCGCTGCGCGTGGTCAACCAGTTCGCGAGCCTGGACGAGATCAAGAACTTCCCGCTCACCGAGCGCGGGCTCCGGCTCACGGATGTCGCGACCGTCGGCTACGCGGAACCCGAGCTCGACTACGGGCGGCACCTCGACCAGTCGCGCGCGATCGGTCTCAACGTCATCAAGGAGTCGGGCGCGAACACGGTGCAGGTGGCGCGCCGCGCGCGCAGCGTGCTCGAGTCGATCGGGCGCGATCCGCAGCTTCAGGGGGTGCGGGTGCTGGTGTTCACCGATCAGGCCGAGGAGATCGAGAACTCGCTGACCGGCCTGCTGCGCGCCGGCCTGATCGGAGGCACGCTCGCGATCATCGTGCTGTTCCTGTTCCTGCGCAGCTGGGTGACGACGCTGGTGGTGGGGCTCGCGATCCCGTTCTCGCTGCTCGCGGCGGCCGCGCTGCTGCGCTTCACGGGCCGCACGCTCAACATCCTGTCCATGATGGGCCTGATGCTCGCGGTCGGCATGCTGGTGGACAACGCGGTGGTGGTGCTCGAGAGCATCTACCGCCACCGGCAGCGCGGGGCTGGGCCGCTGCGCGCGGCGCTGGTCGGCTCGCGCGAGGTGCTCCCGGCGGTCGTGTCATCGACC
This sequence comes from Candidatus Eiseniibacteriota bacterium, assembly GCA_041483195.1. Taxonomy (GTDB): domain Bacteria; phylum Eisenbacteria; class RBG-16-71-46; order RBG-16-71-46; family RBG-16-71-46; genus WS-2. Next base: position 141,098 of record JBGPFC010000004.1, on the reverse strand, counting down.
GCCACGTCGATCATCGTGTTCCTGCCGCTGGTGCTGGGCGGGCGCACCGAGATCACCACCTGGATCGGCGAGGTGGGACGCACCATCATCTTCACGCTCTGCTGCTCGCTGTTCCTGTCGCTCACCGCGATCCCGCTCGCGATGGGCCGCCTGCTGCCCTCGATGCCGGTCCGCCAGCTGGGGGTCATCACCTGGATCACCGAGCGCTACCTGCGGGCGCTGCGCTGGACGCTCTCACACCGGCCGGCCACGGTGGGCCTCGCGCTGCTGGTGGTCGCCACCGCGGCGGTCGCATTCGGACGCGTCGACAAGAGCGCGTTCACCGCCAGCAAGATCGAGGCGGTGCGCATGGAGTACGAGTTCGCGGACAATCTCAACTACCGCGAGGTCGAGCGCGTGGTCTCGAAGCTCGAGAGCTGGATCCAGGGGCGGAAGGACTCGCTGCACGTGCGGTCCACGTATTCGTACTTCACCCACAACCTGGCCTTCACGCGCGCGTATCTGGCCTCCGGCTACACCGACGACGAGGGGGCGAACGCGCTGCGCAAGAAGCTGCGCGCGCAGCTGCCGCCGCTGGCGGGGGTGAAGGTCAAGTTCGACGACCGCGAGAACGGAAGCGGCCCATCGCAGCTCACCCTTCGACTGTTCGGCGAGCCCGGTCCGCGGCTCGACGAGCTGGCGGGCGAGATGTCGCGGCGGATGGCGCTGGTGCCCGGTCTCGACGACGTGCACATCGGAAACGACAAGGGCGCGCAGGAGCTCGAACTCCACGTCGACCGGGATCGCGCCGCGCGCTACGGGCTGAACACCGCGGACATTGCGGGTGCGGTCTCGCTGTTCTTCCGCGGCCGGCCGCTCGCGCGCTTCCGGGGGCCGGAGGGCGAGGTGCAGGTGCAGGCGCGGCTCGCCGCAGACGATCGCGCGAGCCTCGCGAAGCTCCAGGAATTGCGGCTCACCGGCGCGCACGGCGAGGCGGTCCCGCTCTCGGTGGTCGCCGATTTTCACGTGGTCGCGACGCCGCAGACCATCGAGCGCCAGCAGCGGAGATCGGTGCTCGAGCTGAACGCCACCTGCGATCCCAAGAAGGCCGGGGAGGTGCGCAAGAGCCTGACCCGCGAGATGGGAGCGATGAGCTTCCCGAGCGGGTACTCGTGGTCGTTCGGGAACGGATTCGAGGAGGAGGACCAGACCCAGAAGGAGATGCTCATCAATCTGGTGCTGGCGCTGATGCTGGTCTATCTGGTGATGGCGAGCCTGTTCGAGTCGCTGCTACACCCGTTCGCCATCATGTTCGCGCTGCCGTTCGCGTTCGTGGGGATCGCGTGGATCTGCGTACTGACCGGATCACCGTTCAACCTGATGGCGCAGATCGGCCTGCTGATCCTGGTCGGGATCGTCGTGAACAACGGCATCGTGCTCATTCACCACGTGCACCAGCTGCGCGAGCGTGGGGTGGAGCGCGCGCGCGCGATCATGGACGCAGCCCACGACCGGCTGCGGCCGATCCTGATGACCACGCTCACCACGACGCTGGGGCTGATCCCGCTCGCGTTCGGGAGCGAGCACGTTGGCGACGTGCTCTACTTCCCGCTCGCGCGCACCGTGATCGGCGGCCTGCTGGCGGCGACGGTGCTCACGCTGATCCTGGTGCCATGCCTCTACACGCTGCTCGAGGACGGATCGAAGCTGGTGGGGCGGGTGTGGAGGACGGGGCCGAGAGCGGCCTGATCACATCTTGCCGCGGCCGCGGCGGTCGGTGGGCCGCGCGCGGCGCAGGCTGCGGCCGTGCGCTGGCTCGGACGGCGCGGCCGCGGCCGCGCGCGGCGCCCCCTGCCCGGACCCGCCGCGCTCACCATGCCGCCCGCGTCCGCCGCGTCCGCCCCGCTCGAAGCGGGACTCGTCGCCGTGTCCGCGCGGCTCCTCGGTCGCGCGTTTCCTGTAGTCGAAGTCGGGCAGCGTCACGCGCGGGATCGACTTGCCCAGGAAGCGCTCGATCGCCGTCACGTCCTTCTGCTCCTCGGGGCTCATCAGCGTGAATGCGTCGCCGGTCGCATCCACGCGACCGGTGCGGCCGATGCGGTGCACGTAGTCTTCGGGCGTGTGCGGCACGTCGAAGTTCACGATGTGCGAGATGTCCTTGACGTCGATCCCGCGCGATGCGATGTCGGTCGCGACCAGCACCTGCACCCGGCCGCGCTTGAGATCGGAGAGCGCGCGCTCGCGCTGGCTCTGGCTGCGGTTGCCGTGGAGTGCGGCCACGCTGTGACCGCGCCGGGACAACTGGCGCGCGAGGCGGTCCGCGCCATGCTTGGTGCGGGTGAAAACGATGACGCTCGTCACCTCCGTGCCCCCCATCATCTGGTCGAGGAGGTCGGTCTTGAGGTGGCGGGGCACCGGGTAGATCGCCTGCGTGATGCCGGCCGCCGGGCGGCTCGGCGGCGCGAGGTCCACGCGCACCGGATCGCGCATCGCCTCCTTCGCGACGCGATTGAGCTCGGGCGGCATGGTCGCCGAGAACATCAGGGTCTGGCGGTGCGCGGGCAGCAGATTGAGGATGCGCTTGAGATCGGGCGCGAAGCCCATGTCCACCATGCGATCGGCCTCGTCGAGCACCAGGATCTCGACCTCCTCGAGGCTCAGCGACTGGCGGCCGTGGAGATCGAGCAGGCGGCCCGGGGTCGCGACCAGCAGATCGACGCCCTGATTGCGCAGCATCCGCTCCTGCGGCGGGATCGGCACGCCGCCGTATACGACGCCCACCTTGAGCTGGGTGAAGCGCGCGTAGTCGCGCGCGTTGGTTTCGACCTGGGCCGCGAGCTCACGCGTGGGCGTGAGCACCAGCGCGCGCAGCGCGCGAACGCCATCGAGCAGGCGCGCGAGCATCGGGAGGATGAACGCCGCGGTCTTGCCGGTGCCGGTCTGCGCCGCGCCGATCAGGTCCTTGCCTTCGAGAATGATGGGGATCGCGCGACTTTGAATGGGCATGGGCTCGGTGTAGCCGGCGGCGCGCACCCCGCGCACGATCGAGGCGGGCAGGCCAAGTGCTGTGAAAGGCAGAGAAACCTCCAGGGGTGGCGCCGCACGCTGGTGCGATCGCCGGATGTTGGAATGGCGCGAAAGAGGATGAACCGCGTGCAGAGTAGGGGTCCGGGGGGTGGCGTGGCAAATCGGGCCGGCCGCTCGCTTAGAGCGGGCCCGAGTGCTCCGGCGCTGGGCATCGGATCTTGAGTCCAGTTTCATCGGATTGTTCCCCAGCGAGCGGGGGGTCCTCTCCCGGGAGAGGCGAGCCCGCGAGACGCGGCGTGGCGCTCACGGTGTGCGGCGCGCGACGCTCGGACGCTCCAGCGTGAAGTAGGCTTGCGATCAACCAAAGAAACAGCCGTGGGGATCACGGTCGATCTCGACGAGCAGGATCTCGATGTCGCGGCTCGACGCCAGCGGTTCGTAGCTCTGCCACCTCAAGCTCGCACGTTGCCAGAACAAGCGCCACTCGCCGGCCGTGCGTACAAATCGCAGCTTCGCAACACCCTGCTCAACCCAGTGGGATGGATCACGGAACGCCGGCCGGGTCTCGTAGATCAGGACTTCGTGTCCCTCCACGCGAAACTCGATCCTGACCCGATCATGGAGCTTCTGCGGAGACTTCCGCCGGCAAAACTCCCCGACCACTCGGTTAACTCGCCCGAGCTCCAGTTCGGCGAACGCCATGACCCCGTCTTTCCTGCCCGCGTAACGCTCCGGCTCAGCCGCGACGGGCGATGTCCCCGCTAACACTACCCAGCACCTGCCGCCCGTCGCCGGCTGCAGCGGGTGGTCAGGCACCTGGCCTCGTGGGCGCTACAGCAGACCAGGGATGAGCCGCTTGGTTCGTGCGCAGTACTCTGCATATGGAGTCCCGAGCGTCACGAGGAGCACGCTTTCTTCCTTGACGATGCGATTCACCACCGCCGCGGTGATCGGAACCAAGAGCATGAGGAGACTGAGCCAGTTAGCAAAATAGACACCAAGCCCCACGAAGCTCAGCAGGAGACCGGCATACGACGGGTGGCGGACGAAGCGATAAGCTCCAGTCTGGACCACCGGTTGCTGCGCTTGAGTGGCGATATCGACCGTGAAGAACCGGCCCAGAGTGAGGATTGCTGCCCACCGGATGCTCAAGCCGCCGACCATGAGAAGGAGCGCGACGAGGCGTTGGATGCGTAACGGGCCGGGAAGAGGAGCCAGGCGCAATGACTGAGCTGCGATCGCCGAACCAACGCCGCACGCGATGGCCACCCACAGCAAACGCATCGAGCCTCGATCTTCGACATCCGAGTCCGCCGGCGTCGCACGCTTGAGCATAGCCAGCGCAATCTCCGAGACCGGGAAGAATATGACTGTGACTGTCAGTGCGGTAGAGAGAATCATCGCTCCTCCAGGTGCCTAACGTAATGCCGATCAGTGGCCGAGCCGGCACCTCGCAGGCTCTCGAACCACAGGAAGCTTACCCGCCGGCTCGGTCCACTGCATTGGCTGGTTATGCCGCAGCCCAGCCGCCTACCCGACGGGAACGAAGTCCGGCGGGCCGGAATACCAGGACAGCAGGACGCAGCCGCCCGACGAGCCGTGCGGGCCGTGCGGGGAGCCCGCCTTGGCGACGAAGAAGCTGCCGGGCCCGTAACTCACGCCGTCTTCGACGAGGTCCCCTTCGATCACGAAGACCATCTGGTCGGCGTTTGTGTGGCTGTGTGCCGGAATCGAACTCCCGGCCTCCATTCGCATCATCCCCGTCATGCCGCCGGTCGACTCGACCTGCTGGAGCATCTTCATTGAGACGCCGGGCCAGCCAGTCGGCGACCAGGGTAGGGCGGACGTGTCGAGCTTCATCTGGTACATGTGGGTTCCTCCTGCGGGATAACGATATCAAGCTCAGCGGCGAGCGTAGCGAGTCCGCTGCAGCGCGTTGTTAGGCGGCTCGGTTCTTGTGGTCACCATTAAATTCACCATGCCTGCGAGGCAGCCTCGACGACAAGGAGAGGTCCGACGACAATCAGGCTCCCGAGGAACCACGAATTGGCCTCGCTGAAAGCCATGCCGCCGCAGTCAAACACACTGTAATCACGACTGAAGACACGATAGGGAGGACAAAGAGGTATCTCCAGCTCACAATGGTGATGGCGGCAAAGCAAAGAGCGAGAGCCCACACAGTGACGCGCATGGCCGCCAAAGCCTCTGTCGGAAGGCTGCCTAGCTGCCATGCCAATACCGCCGCGAATAGATAGAACACGCCGACCGAAAATCCAGCCGCGACAAAGAGATCCCAATATGTCCGGCTGAACCCCTGTACGTCAAAGTGAATTGACCGCATTGAGCTAAGAAGCGTATCAACTCCCCATGTGGGATCGGACTGGCGAAAACCAAGTGTATGGCCGACCGCAAAGAACAGCAGAAGAACAGCCGCGATTCGATAAAACAGAGAAGCCCTCACGTCTTGCCTCCACTCCGTCGGGACATAACAGCAGCCGCCTAACGAGTAGTAGACGGGTCAGTGTAACCAAATATGCAGCAGGGCTTCGTCTGGCCAATGGTGCCGTTCGTCGCGGGCCTCCCGACTCTGTGCCTCCGCCGCAACGCTTTGCACCTCCGCCGCTCGCGGGATAAGCAGATACGCTGCGAGCCGGCGGCCGTGTAGCGCGTGCGCGAGCAGCGCGTCATCCCAAACCCCTGTCCAGCGGGCTCCGCACGCCCCGCCCGCCGCGATTCAGCACATGCGTGTAGATCATGGTGGTGCTTACATCACGATGGCCGAGCAGTTCCTGGATCGTCCGGATGTCGTAGCCACTTTCGAGCAGGTGGGTCGCGAACGAGTGCCGAAGCGTGTGGCAGCTGGCCGGCTTCATGACGCGGGCGCGTCGCACGGCCCCATGCATGGCGCGCTGGAGCACGATTTCGTGCAGATGGTGCCGCTGACGCCGGCCGTTCGCGGCGTCCGTGTAGAACCGCGTCGCCGGGAACACCCATTGCCAGCCGATCTCGTAGGGCGCCCGCGGGTACTTGCGCTCCAGCGCGAGCGGAAGTTCAACGCTGCCGGTCCCTGCGGCTAGATCGCGGGCGTGTTGGGCCCGCACGCGCTCGAGCTGTGCGGCGAGCGCGGGCACGAGTCGAACCGGGAGCATGGTCCTGCGATCGCGGGCGCCCTTGCCATCGCGCACCACGATCTCGCCGCGTTCCAGATCGACGTCCTTCACCCGCAGCCGGCAGCATTCGAGCAGCCGCAGTCCCGCGCCGTAGAGCAGGGAGGCCATGAGGTGCTCTGTGCCCTCCAGCTGCCCGAGCACCGAGCGCACCTCATCCCCGGTCATCACGACGGGTACGCGGGCGGGGCGTTTCGCTCGAACCAACTCGTCGAGCCAGCCGATATCCTGGTTGAGCACCTGTGCGTACAGGAACAGCACGGCGCTCGGCGCCTGATTCTGAGTAGAGGCGCTCACGCGACCCTCGGTTGCGAGGTGGGAGAGGAACGCGCTGACCTCGGCCTTTCCCATCGCCCGCGGATCGCGCTTGCCGTGGAATAGGACGAAGCGCCTCACCCACCCGACGAAGGCCTTTTCGGTCCTGCGACTGTAGTGCCTTACGCGGATGGCTTCGCGCAGCCGATCAAGCAGCCGCGGCTCTGGAGCGCCCACGACACTGACGACCGGGCTGCCCTCACGCACGCAGCCTCCGAGCCCGCACGACGCCGGAGGTGACGAAGAACCCCACGGATCTTCGAACATCTCGATTCCCCCACGGGAGCCCCCACGCGGGGGACAACGTGCAGCGCCGATCTTCATCAGCACGTAGAGCGATGTCAATGGTGCAGGCGCCTCGCGCGCTGGTCCGTGGTGCGGGCGGCAGATGGACCGGCGCGAGAGAGACGCCGTGGCGCCGTTCCCGGGATGCGCTCCCGCCCCGGATCGCGTAGCCTGCACCGCTCATGATCCGCACGCGCTTCATGCCGATCGCGCTCGCATGCGTGCTGGCGCTCGTACCCGGCCCGACGGCATTGGCGGGGCGGCCATCCGGCCCGCCGAAGGCCGCGCTCAAGCCGTTGCCCCCGCCCGCGGCCGCGGGGAGCATCGCGCCGCGGCTCGCGGCGGGCGAAGGCGGCGCGACATGGCTGAGCTGGATCGAGCCGCGCACATCGGGCGGCGGTGCGCTCCGCATCGCGAAGCTCGATGACAACCGCTGGTCGCCGCCTCGCACGGTCGCCGACGGCGATTCGCTGGTCGGCAACTGGGCCAACGTTCCCCAGGTGATCGCGCTCGGCGGCACGCGACTCGCGGCGGCGTGGCTGTGGGCGAGCGGCCCCGATCCCGAAGCCTCCGAGGTGCGCCTCGCGCTCTCGAGCGATGACGGACGCAGCTGGTCGGCGCCGGTGGTTCCGCATCGCGACGGCACGGCGACCGAGCATGGATTCGTCTCGCTGCTTCCCGCGGGCGACGGCGTGCGCGCCGTGTGGCTCGACGGGCGCAACTTCGCGAGGCCTGCCGGCGATTCCGCAGCGGGCGCAGGACACGACGAAGCGCACGGGGGCGGAGCGGAGATGACGCTGCGCACCGCGGTGCTCCATCCCGGCGGAGCGTTGAGCGACGAGGCGCTGCTCGATGCGCGCGTCTGCGATTGCTGCGGCACCGCGATCGCGAGCGCATCGGGCGCCGCGCTCGTCGCCTACCGCGATCGCGGCGCCGCCGAGGTGCGCGACGTCGCGGTGGTGCGCGAGGAGGGCGAGCGCTGGAGCGAGCCACGACCGGTGCATGCCGACGGCTGGACGATCCACGGATGCCCGGTCAACGGCCCCGCGCTCGACGCGATCGGGGATCGAGTGGTCGCGGCGTGGTACACGGCCGCCGCCGACACGCCGCGCGTGCGGGTCGCGTTCTCGGAGGACGGAGGGCGCAGCTTCGGACCCGCGGCCTCCGTCGACGCGGGCGCCCCGCTCGGCCGGGTGGACGTCGCGCTGCTCGACGACGGCGCGGCGCTCGTGATCTGGGTCGAGGGCGATGGGCCGAACGCGAGCCTCAGGCTGCGGCGCGTGGGACGCGACGGCACGCCGTGGCTGCCGGTCACGATCGCGCAGCTGTCGTCGTCGCGCGCGAGCGGCTTCCCGCGCTTCGTTCGCAGCGGATCGCGCATCGTCTTCGCGTGGACGGAGCCCGGGAAGCCTTCGCACCTCCGGGTCGCGGCGGCGAAGCTCTAGTCACGCACTCCGGCCCGGGCCGCGCGCGCCGCGGGTTCGCGCCGGCTCACTCCCAGCGGAACCAGCGCAACGCCGCGACGAAGCACACCACGCCCCACGCGGCGAGCACCAGGAGTTGCGGGGTCACGGCGCCGAGGCCCGAGCCCTCGTTCATGATCGCGCGCAGCGCGTCGTTGGTCGCGGTGAGCGGCAGCGCCCTGACCAGCGGCTGCATGACCTCCGGAAAGCGCTCGGAAGAAAAGAAGCTCCCGGAGAGCAGCCACATCGGCAGGCTCACGACGTTCATGAGACCGGAGACCGCCTCGACGGTGCGGGCCCGCACCGCCACCAGCAGGCCGATCGCCGAGAACGCGAGCGTCGCGACCAGCACGACGATCGCGAACGCCGGCCACGAGCCGCGCACGATGGTGCCGAACGCGAGCGCGCCGAACCCGAGGATCGCGGCGACCTCCAGCACCAGCCACACCATGCGCGCGAGCATGAGCGAGAACAGGAAGTCGCTGCGCTTCATGGGCGTGGCGATCAGGCGCCGCAGCAATTTCTGCTGCCGCCAGTTCGCGATCGGAAAGCCGAGCCCCCACAGCCCGGTGCTGAGCAGGTTGAGCCCGATCAGGCCCGGGACGAGGAAGTCGATGTAGCGGCTGCCGGGCCGCACCAGCGCGATCGCGCGCGCGCCCACCCGGTCGGCGCGGCCCGCCGCGCGTTCCAGCGCATCCGCGGTCGCGAGCTGCGCGAGCCGCGTCTCGGGGCGGGTCGGATCCGCGATCAGCGCCGGCGCGCTGTCCGCGCTCGCGCGCACCAGCACCGCGATGCGTCCGCGCCTGAGCGCGCCCACCGCGTCATGGGGCGCGACCCGCACGATCTCGAGATCGCTCGAGCGCGCCAGCGCCGCCGCGAGCGCCTCCGCCCGCGGCCCGTCCTCGACCCCGACCCGCGATTTCGCGGGGCCACCGCTTCGGAACGCGATGCCGAGCGCCAGCGTCATGAGCACCGGGAAGGCGAACACCCAGAACGCCACCTCGGGCTCGCGCAGGAACGAGACGACCCGCGCGCGCGTGAGCTGCCAGAGCGCGTTCTTCGCGAGCGCGCTACTCATCGCGCAGCGTGCGGCCGGTCAGGCTCACGAACACGTCCTCCAGCGTCGCGTGATGGGTGGTGAGGCTCTGGAGCGTGGCGCCGCGTGACGCCAGCGTCGCGAGCAGCGCCGGGATCGAGACGTGCGGCTCCTTCACGATCAGCGCGACCCCGCCCGCCTCGCGCCGCGCGTGACTCACCCCGGGAAGCCCCGCGACGATCTCGAGATCGAGCTCCCCATGCACGCTGAATTCGACCACGTGGTCCGCGCCGAGCGTCGCGATCAGCCCGGCCGGCGTGTCGAGCGCGATGATGCGGCCATGATCCATGATCGCGACCCGATCGCACAGCCGCTGCGCCTCGTCCATGTAGTGCGTGGTCAGGAGCGTGGTGCCGCCCCGGCGGCGAAAATCGTCGATCAGGTCCCAGACCTGGCGGCGCGACTGCGGATCGAGGCCGGTGGTGGGCTCGTCGAGGAACAGCACCTCGGGCTCGTTCACGAGCGCGCAGGCGAGCGAGAGGCGCTGGCGCTGACCGCCAGACAACTTCACCACCCAGGCGTTGCGCTTCTCATCGAGCTGGACCGCGCGAATCACGGATTCGGGCTCGGGACCGCGGCGATAGAAGCTCCGAAACAGCCGCACCGTCTCGAGCACCGAGAGCTTGTCCTGGAATTTCGCCTCCTGGAGCTGAATGCCGAGACGCTCGCGCAGCGCGCGATCGCCGCCACCCCAGCGCTGGCCGAGCACGCGCACCTCGCCGCGATCCGGGGTGTTGAGGCCCTCGAGGATCTCGATGGTGGTGGTCTTGCCCGCGCCGTTGGGGCCGAGCAGGCCGAAGCACTCGCCGGGACGGACCTCGAGGTCGAGTCCGTCGACCGCTGTGACGTCGGCGTAGCGCTTGACCACGCCGCGGCAGAGGAGCGCGGGGCCGGTGTCGGGCGGGGGCTTCACAAGTTCGGGCATGGAGGTGCCGAAGATTACGGAGCGGCGGCGGACGAGCGCAAACGCGAAGGCGCGCCGGCCGCTCCGGCGCCGCGCATGGCGCCCGGTTTCGTGCTAACCTCCGCGCCCGGCAAACGCTTAGCACCTCTCGCCCCGGGCCTCGAGCCCGCGCAGGCGACGCCTCTTCGGAAGGGACCCGATGTCGATCCGGCTCGACTTCATCCAACGCGCGAACCTGCCTTACATCGAGGAGCAGTACGCGCGCTTCCGTCAGGACCCGGCCTCGGTGCCAGAGGAATGGGCGCTGTTCTTCGCGGGCTTCGAGCTGGCCGGCTCCCGCGCCGCGACGCCGTCGGTTCCCGGCCAGCCCACCGGCGAGGTGTTCGGGCTGGTCCAGCACTTCCGCGTGTTCGGGCATCTGGCGGCGCACACCGACCCGCTCGGCGAGGAGCCCCACGCGCTCGCGCTGCTCGATCCGGCCACCTTCGGATTCCACGCCGACGATCTCGACCGCGAGGTCTCCGGAGTGCCGTTCAAGGCGGCGTTCCGCGGCACCCTGCGCGACCTGCTCGCCGCGCTGCGCGCGACCTACTGCGCGTCGATCGGCGTCGAGTACATGAACCTGACGGATCAGGAGCGCCGGGACTGGCTTCAGGAGCGCATGGAGCCCGGCTTCAACCGCGCGGCGCTCGAGCCCGAGGAGCGCGTGCGCATCCTGCGGCAGCTGCTCGCGGCGGACCGCTTCGAGGAATTCCTGCACGCGCGCTACCCGGGGCAGAAGCGCTTCTCGCTCGAAGGGGCGGCGAGCCTCTACCCGATGCTCGACGCGCTGGTCGAGGCGGTGGCGGAGATCGGCGTGGAGCAGGTGGTGATCGGGATGCCGCACCGCGGGCGGATCAACGTGCTCGCGAATCTCATGAAGAAGCCGCTCGAGCTCATCTTCAATGAATTTGAGTCCAACTTCCTTCCCGAGGCGGTGCAGGGTCACGGCGACGTGAAGTACCACATGGGGTATTCGTCCCTCCACCAGACCCTGGCCGGCCCCGCGGTGCACCTCGACCTCAACTTCAATCCCAGCCACCTCGAGTTTGTGAATCCGGTGGTGCTCGGCTCGATGCGCGCGCGCCAGGAGGTCATGGGCGATCCCGAGCGCAGCCGCGGAGTGCCGGTGTTGATCCACGGAGACGCGGCGTTCACCGGCGAGGGGATCGTGCCCGAGACGCTCGCGCTCGCGCAGCTCGAGCCGTACAAGACCGGCGGGACCATCCACGTGATCGTGAACAATCAGGTGGGCTTCACCACCTCGCCGGAGGACGGACGCGGAACGCGCTACGTGACCGACGTCGCGCGCGTGGAGGATGCCCCGGTATTCCACGTGAACGGGGACGATCCCGAGGCGGTGGTGCACGCCGTGCGGATCGCGGTCGCGTACCGCGCCACCTTCAAGCGCGACGTGTTCATCGACCTGGTGTGCTACCGCAAGCACGGGCACAACGAGCTCGACGACCCGACCTTCACCCAGCCCGTCATGTACCGCACGATCGCCGCGCACCGCCCCGCCGCGCAGCGCTACGCCGAGCGGCTGATCGAGGAGGGCGTGCTCGACCGCTCGCGCTACGAGGCGCTCGAGGCCGAGGTCGAGCGCCACCTGCGGGACGCCCACGCCCGGGCGCGCGCGCAGGCCGGTCCGAACGGGGAGCCCAGGCTGGGCGGGGCGTGGAGCGGCCTCGAGTGGGCGGGCGAGGACTGGAGCGCGGACACGGCGGTCGCGCGTGAGATGCTGGAGCGGATCGCGCGCGGCGCGGCCGCGCTGCCCCCCGGGTTCCAGGCGCACCCGCGCGCCGCGAAGCTCATGATGGATCGGATCGCGATGATCGAACAGGACCGCATCGACTGGGGATGCGGCGAGATGCTCGCGCTCGGATCGCTGCTGCTCGAGGGCCACCCGGTGCGCCTCACCGGACAGGACACGGGCCGCGGCACCTTCAGCCACCGGCACGCGGTGCTGAGCGACGCTGCGGACGGGCGGCGCTGGGTCCCGCTCCAGCATCTCGCCCCCGATCAGGGGCGGTTCGACGTGATCGACACCATGCTCTCGGAGGCGGCGGTGCTGGGCTTCGAGTACGGCTATTCGACCGCCGAGCCGCACGCGCTGGTGATGTGGGAGGCGCAGTTCGGGGACTTCGCGAACGTCGCGCAGGTCACGATCGATCAGTTCCTCGCGAGCGGCGAATCGAAGTGGCGGCGCATGTCGGGGCTCACGCTGCTGCTGCCGCATGGCTACGAGGGGCAGGGGCCGGAGCATTCGAGCGCGCGTCTCGAGCGCTTCCTCGCGCTGTGCGCGAACGGCAACATGCAGGTGTGCAACCTGACCACGCCCGCCCAGCTCTTCCACGCGCTGCGGCGGCAACTTCACCGCAAGTTTCGCAAGCCGCTCGTGATCATGAGCCCGAAGAGCCTGCTCCGGCACAAGCTGGCGGTCTCGCCGGTTCGCGACTTCACATCGGCCTCGTTCCGGACCGTGATCGACGACCTCTCGATCGCGGACCCGCGCGCGGTCACCAGCGTGCTGCTCACCTCCGGCAAGTTCTACTACACGCTGATCGAGGCCCGCGAGAAGCTCGAGCGGCCGGACGTGGCGGTGGTGCGGATCGAGCAGCTGTATCCGTTCCCGCGCGCGGAGCTGGCGGGGGTGTGCCGGAGATTCCCGCGCGCGCGCGACCTCCGCTGGGTGCAGGAAGAGCCCGAGAACATGGGGGCGTGGCGCAACATCCGGCATCGCCTCGAAGCCGTCGTGCCCGATGGCGCGCGCCTGCTCCGAATCTCCCGCGACGAGGCGCCGACGCCGGCCACCGGCTACTACCAGATGCACGTCGACCAGGAACAGGCGCTGCTCGAGGCCGCGTTCGCGGCGCCCGATCCGAGGATCGTCGAGCGCCTGGCGGGAGACGCGCCGCTCCGCGCGCGGCGCGTGGGAGGCGCAACTTGAGCCTCGAGCTCACGGTGCCGCGGCTCGCGGAGTCGATCTCGGACGCGGTGCTGGTCGAGTGGCTGAAGCCCGACGGCGCCGCGGTGCGCGCGGACGAGCCGGTGGCGATGCTCGAGACCGACAAGGCCGCGATGGAGCTCGCATCTCCGGGAGCCGGCGTGCTGCGTCACGCGCGCCAGCCCGGCGACCGCGTCGTGGTGGGCGACCTGCTCGCGCGCATCGACGCGGCGTCGGCGGGACCGTCACCCGCCCCTCCGGTCGAGGCGCCCGCCGGAAACGGCGAGGGCACGGCGCGGGATGCGCCGGCGCTCAGCCCCGCCGTGCGGCGGCTGGTCGAGGAGCACCATCTCGATCCGGCGAGCATCCCCGCGAGCGGAAAGGGCGGGCGCCTGTTGAAGGAGGACGTGCTCCAGCATCTCGAGCGCGGCGCGTCCGGCGGGGCGGAGGCTTCCGCGCCGGCCGCGGCGGAGCGTGCGGCATCCGCCGGCCCCGACGCGTCCGGGGCGGAGCCTCCCGCAGCCCCGGTGCCCGAATCGCCCGCCGCCCCGGAGCAGGCGGCGGACGACGAGCGCGTGGTGCCGATGAGCCGCATCCGTGCCCGCATCGCGGAGCGGCTGGTGCGCTCGCAGCAGACCACGGCCACGCTGACGACCTTCAACGAAGTCGACATGAGCGCGGTGCTCGCGCTCCGGGCCCGCTACCGCGAGAGCTTCGAGAAGCGCCACGGCGTGCGGCTCGGCTTCATGAGCTTCTTCACGCGCGCGGCCGTCCTCGGGCTCGCCGAGGTCCCGGAGCTCAACGCCGAGATTCGCGGAAGCGACATCGTCTACCGCAGGCGGGTCCACATGGGCATCGCGGTGCAGACCGGACGCGGACTGGTGGTGCCGGTGGTGCGCGATGCGGATCGCATGAGCTTCGCCGGGATCGAGCGCGAGATCGCGCGGCTCGCGGAGCGCGGACGCGAAGGGACCCTCACCATCCAGGAGCTGTCCGGGGGCACGTTCACCGTTTCGAACGGCGGCGTCTACGGTTCCTTGCTCTCCACCCCGATCCTGAACCCGCCGCAGAGCGGGATCCTGGGCATGCACAAGATCGAGAAGCGCCCGATCGCGATCGACGATCAGGTGGCGATTCGACCGATGATGTACCTCGCGCTCTCCTACGACCACCGCCTCGTGGACGGCGAGCAGGCGGTGAGTTTCGTGGTGCACGTGAAGGAGCGCCTCGAGGACCCCGAGCGCATGCTGCTCGATGTGTAGCGCCCCCGGCGGAGGCGCTTCGTGAGCGAACCGGGATTCGACCTGATCGTGATCGGCTCCGGCCCCGGGGGCTACGTCGCCGCGATTCGCGCAGCGCAGCTCGGGATGAGGACCGCGTGCGTGGAGAAGTACCCGTCGCTGGGGGGCACCTGCCTCAACGTCGGGTGCATTCCCAGCAAGGCGCTGCTCGATTCGAGCGAGCACTACGCGCACGCGCGCGAGGGGCTGGCGGCGCACGGCGTGATTGCCACGGTGAAGCTCGACCTCGCGGCCATGATGAAGCGCAAGGATGGCGTGGTGCGCGATCTCACGCGCGGCGTCGAAGGGCTGTTCCGCAAGAACAAGGTCGAGCGGGTGAGCGGCACGGCCCGCATCGTGTCTCCCGGCGAGGTCGAGGTGGCGAGCGGCGACGCGCGGCAGACGCTGCGGGCGCCGCGCATCCTGATCGCGACCGGCAGCAAGCCCGCTGCGCTGCCCGGCATCGCGTTCGACGGCCGGCGCATCGTGCACTCGACCGACGCGCTCGCGCTCCCCGAGGTGCCGAAGCGGTTGATCGTGATCGGGGCGGGAGCGATCGGGCTCGAGCTCGGCTCGGTGTGGCGGCGGCTCGGCAGCGACGTCACCGTATATGAATTCATGGATGGCGTGGTGCCCGGGATGGACCGGCAGAGCGGGCGGCTGCTGCAGCGCTCGCTGGAGCGCCAGGGGATCCGCTTCGGATTCGGCACATCGGCGGAGGGCGCTCGCGTCGAAGGCGACCGCGTCGTGGTCACGCTGCGCTCCGGGGACGCGGCGCGCGATGAGACCTGCGACGTGCTGCTGGTCGCGGTGGGCCGCCGTCCGTACGCGGAGGGACTGGGGGCGGAGGCCGCCGGCGTCCGCTTCGACGAGCGCGGCCGCATCGTCGTGGACCGCGACTATCGGAGCGCCGTGCCCGGGATCTTCGCGATCGGCGACGTCATTCCCGGGCCGATGCTGGCGCACAAGGCGGAGGAGGAGGGGATCGCGGCCGCGGAGCGGATGGCCGGGCAGGCGGGCCACGTCGCGTACGAGTGCATTCCGAACGTCGTGTACACGTGGCCGGAGCTCGCGAGCGTCGGACTGTCCGAAGAAGAGGCCAGAGTGCGGGGCGAAGAGGTGAAGATCGGCACGTTTCCATTCCTGGCGAACGGCCGGGCCCGGGCCATGAACGAGCGCGAGGGGCAGGTCAAGATCGTGGCCGACGCCCGCACCGATCGCGTGCTGGGGGCCCACATCCTGGGGCCGCGGGCGAGCGATCTCATCGCCGAGCTGGTGCTGGCCATGGAGCTCGGCGCGAGCGCCGAGGACCTCGCGCGCACCGTGCACGCCCACCCGACGCTGCCCGAAGCCGTCAAGGAGGCCGCGCTCGCCGTGGCCGGCCGCTCCATCCAGATCTAGGGGTGACCTTTCGGGTACCCACCGTGCGATTCGCAATGCGAACCGCATTCGGGGCCGGGGCGCGTCGCGCCCGCCCCGGTTCGACTTGAAATCCGCTTGTCATTCGGCAATCCGCACTGGTAGAATTTTCGCGCATTCGGACTTCTGCGCCCGCCCTTTGTACCCCCCTCCTGGGCGCGGAACCTGCGGGGCGCCAATCCCGTGAGGTCCCCTCCGAGACAAGACAGCTATTGCGCTGCACCACCGGAGAGCGTTCCCATGAGGAATTGCGCGAGAACCTTCGTCATGCTGTCCGTTGCCGCGACGGCCTGCCTGACGACTCCCGCCCACGCAATCGTCCCGGTGGTCTTCGGACAAAGCTGGGACGGGCCCACCAACACCCTGCAGAAGATCGTCGATTCGGTCTACGGCCCCGGAAGGATCGACGTCGCTCACGACTACATCGGGGCGCACCCCGGGGACCCCGATCCCTGGTTCTGGGTGGACAACCAGTTTTCCGCGCTGCTGCTGCGGGAGATCGCGGGCAACGCGAATCGGAACGTGGTGGGCTGGTATCTCGAGAACGGCCATCCGCCGGTGATCGATGGAGTGGACGACGGGGTGGTGTTCGACGGCCCAGCCGGCAGCGGCACGACTCGAGTGGTCATCTTTCCGCACACCATGACCCGGTTCGGGTTCTACATGAATCCGAACGGTCCCGGGGACGCGATCAATGCTCCCGAGCCGGAGAAGTTCTTCACCAACCGCCTATATAACGATCGCGGTCCCGACGGAAGCGGCGCGGTGCATGCCCCGTTCGACGGGGATGTCGAGGCGCTGGTGTTCGACATCTCGCGCTGGACCTCCCCCAACACGTGGCTGGTGTGCTTCGAGGATCTCGACACCGGCGCGAATCCCGCGCCCTGCTGCACTCCGACCGACAACGACTTCAACGATTTCGTATTCGAGGTGACGGCGTTCGGCGCGACGCCCACCATTCCCCTCACGTTCGGCGCCCTGAAGGCGCGCTACCGCTAGTTTCCCTCCCGCCCCTGCCGCCGGCGTTCGCACGCTCCGTCCCTCACGAGGAGCCGTGCGGACGCCGCTCCACGGGGGAATGCGGGTCGTGGCGCCGTCCGGACCCGGCGCGAGCCGCGGTGGTTGACGGTCCATCGCCCTTCGGCGATTCTGCCGCCATGGCTCATCTCACGCTTGGTGGCTGGCAGGTGCACACGCTCGAGACCGGCGGCCTCTGGCTCGATGGCGGATCGATGTTCGGCTCGGTCCCGAAGCCCCTGTGGAGCCGGACGAATCCCCCCGACGAGCGGAACCGCATCCGGCTCTCGATGCGGTGCCTGCTGCTCGATGGCGAGGGCCGGCGGGTGCTGGTGGACGACGGAATCGGCGACAAGTTCCCGGCGCGCTTCGGGGAGATCTATCGCGTGGAGCTCGAGCCGCACACCCTCGAACGCTCGCTCTCGGCGCTCGGGCTCGGGGTGGCGGACGTGACCGACGTGCTGCTGACGCACCTGCACTTCGACCACGCGGGGGGCTCGACGCGCCGCGATGGCGAGCGGCTGGTGCCGCGCCTGCCGCGCGCGCGCTACTACGTGCAGCGAAAGAACTGGGAAAACGCGCGATCGCCCAACCCGCGCGAGCGCGCGTCCTATCTGCCCGAGAACTACGTGCCGCTCATGGACGCCGGCGTGCTCACGCTCTGGGACGGCCCGCAGGCGCCATGGCCGGGCATCGAGCTCTTCACCGCCGACGGTCACACCCGCGGGCAGCAGCTGGTGCGCGTCTCGGGTCCGGAGGGCGTTCTCTACTTCGTCGCCGATCTCATTCCCACCCGTTCGCACGTGCGCATTCCGTACGTGATGGGCTACGACGTCGCGGCCATCGAGACCATGGCGGAGAAGCGCGAGCTGCTCGAGCGGGCGTGCCGCGAGCGCGCGTGGATCTGTCTCGAGCACGATCCCGACGTCGCGCTCGCGCGTCCGGTCGCAGACGGCGACGATTTCGCATGGGACGAGACGCGGCCCGCGCTCGCCGCGAAGGCGGCCGGCGCGGAGCGCGGCGCGTCGTCCACCCCCTGACCCGGAGGCGGCGTGTTCCACGACCTGTTCGCCCAGTGGTTTCACCTGATCCGTGACTGGCACTACGCCGGAATCTTCGTGCTCATGGCGATCGAGTCCACCGTGCTGCCGCTCCCGAGCGAGCTGGTGGTTCCGCCCGCCGCCTACTGGGCGACGCATGGCGAGATGAATTTCTGGGGCGTCGTGATCGCCGCGACGCTCGGATCCTGGGCCGGCTCCTCGCTCTCGTACGGCGTCGCGCGCGGCGTGGGGCGCCCGCTCATCCTGCGTTACGGGCGCTTCGTCCTCGTGCCCGAGAGCAAGTGGATGCTCGCCGAGCGCTGGATCAACCGCTACTCGACGGCGGGGATCTTCTTCGCGCGGCTGCTCCCGGTGGTGCGGCACCTGGTGTCGCTGCCCGCCGGCGCGGCGCGCATGCCTTTCGCGCGCTTCTCGGTGACGACGCTGATCGGCTCCGGGTTGTGGTCGACGGTGCTCGCGTGGTTCGGCGCGCGGGTGCTGGCGGACCAGCCGGGCCTGCTCGACAACCCGGACGCGCTGGGCCACCTGATGCGCACGAAGCTGCTGTGGTTCGTCGCGGCCGCCACGGTGATGCTCGCGCTCTACGTCGTGGTCGACGTGATCGGCCGCCGTCTGAAGCGCGACTAGAAGGGTTCGGCCGCGCCGCGCGCAAGCGCGGCGGCGGCGGCGGGAGCGTCCGGCGTCTCGCGGGCCGGAGCCGTCACCGCCTTCGGCGCGCCCGCCCACCTCGCGAGCAGCGTGTACACCACCGGCACCACCACCAGCGTGAGAAACGTCGAGAACAGCATGCCGCCCACCACGGCGACGCCCATCGGCTTGCGGGACTCTGCGCCGGCGCCGAGTCCGAGGGCGATCGGCATCACGCCGAACACCGTGCAGAGCGTGGTCATGAGGATGGGACGCAACCGGACGCGCGCGGCGCCCATCACCGCCTCGATCAGCTCGATCCCGCGCGCGCGCCGCTGGTTGGCGTATTCGACGATCAGGATCGAGTTCTTCGTCACCAGCCCGATCAGCATGATGAGCCCGATCTGCGAGTAGATGTTCAGCGTCATGTGGAGCGCGTACAGCGACACCAGGGCGCCGAACACCGCGAGCGGCACCGAGAGCAGGATGGTGAGCGGGTGCACGAAGCTCTCGAACTGGGCGGAGAGCACGAGGAAGATGAACACCAGCGCGATGACGAACAGGAAGTAGAGGCCGCCGCTCGACTCCGCGAACTCGCGCGACTCGCCCGCCAGATCGGTGCGGACCCCGGCCGGGAGCGCCCGGCGCGCGACGCCGCGCAGATCGTCGAGCGCCTTGCCGATGGTGACGCCGGGGGCGAGGTTCGCGACCAGCGTCGCGGAGCGCACGCGATTGAAGTGGTTGAGCTCGCGGGGCGAGACCTTCTCGACCACCTTCACGACGCTCGCGAGCTGCACCAGCCCCTCGCGCCCGCGCACCGTGAGCCCGTCGATCATCGAGGGGCTGGAGCGGTCACGGGGCGGCAGCTGGAGCATGACCTCGTACTGGTGGTTGCCGAGCTTGAAGCGCGTGACCTGGCTCCCCCCGAGCAGCGTCTGGAGCGTGTTTCCGATGTCGGCCACCGAGACCCCGAGCTCGGCCGCGCGGTCGCGGTCGATCTGCACCTCGAGCTGTGGCTTGTTGAGCTTGAGGTCGGTGTCGAGGTTGAGCAGGTAGCCCAGCTTCTGCGCCTCGGCCATCATGATCCCGACCGCGCTCTGGAGCTGGTCGTAGGTCTCGGCCTGCAGCACGAACTGCACCGGCCGTCCGAACCCGCCGCCCAGGCTCGGCGGGTTGATCGGGATCGCGAGCACGCCCGGAATGCCGAGCATGCGCGGGAACAGCGAGGTCACGATCTGCTGCTGCGAACGCTTGCGCTGATCGGGCCGCTTGAGCCGCACGAACATGAAGCCGTCGGTCACGCGGCCGCCGCCGCCGCCCGAGAGCCCCACCGCGGTGAACATGCTCTCCTTCTCCGGCACGCCGTCGTAGATGGCCTCCGCGACCCGCATGTAGCGGTCCGTGTATTCGAGCGTCGAGCCCTCCGGGGCGAACAGGATGTTGAAGATCAGCCCGCGGTCCTCGCTGGGCACCAGCTCCGATGGCAGCATGCGGAACAGGAGGGCGATCGAGGCCGTGACCCCCAGCGCGCCGACCAGCACCGTGCGGCGGTGGTGGACCACCCAGCGCAGCGTCGAGGCGTACGCGAGCTCGAAGCGGCCCCACGCGAGGTCGAATGCCGCGCGCCAGCCGCGCGCGGGAAACCCGGCGTCATCGGAGGCGACCGTTGCCTCCGGATCGTCCGGCACGTCCGCCGCGTGGCCGAGCGTGTGCCGCCTCAGGATGCGCGAGCACAGCATCGGGGTGAGCGTCAGCGCCACGAAACCCGAGATCAGCACCGAGATCGCCACCGCCACGCCGAATTCGTTGAACAGCCGGCCGATCCGTCCGGTGAGGAAGGCCACCGGCACGAACACGGCGACCAGCGCCACGGTGGTCGCGACGATCGCGAAGCCGATCTCCTGCGCGGCCTCCAGCGCGGCCTGCATCCGCGGCTTGCCCATCTCCATGTGGCGGTAGATGTTCTCGAGCATGACGATCGCGTCGTCCACCACCAGCCCGATCGCGAGCACCAGCGCGAGCAGCGTCAGGATGTTGAGGCTGAAGCCGAGGAAGTAGGTGGCGGTGAAGGTGCCGATGATCGAGACCGGGATCGCGACCGCCGGGATCAGCGTGGCGCGCAGGCTGCCCAGGAACACGAAGATGACGATGAACACCAGGAGCACCGCCACCGCGAGCGAGAGCGCGACCTCGCGCATGGAGTCCTTGATGAAGGTCGAAGAGTCGTACGCGACCTCGAGCGCCATCCCGGCGGGCAGCAGCGCGCGCAGCCCGGGCAGCGCCCTGCGCACGTTGTCAGCGACCTCGACGGTGCTCGCCTTCTGCTGCTTGACGATGCCGAGGCCCACCGCCGGCGCGCGGTTGTAACGCGCGATGGTGCGCTCGTCCTCGGCGCCCAGCTTCACCACCGCGATGTCGCCGAGGCGCACCGGTCGGTCGCCCTGCTGGGAGACGACGATCGCCGCGAACTGCTCGGGGGTGGTGAGGTCCCCGCGGGTGCGCACCGCGAACTCGCGGCCGCGGCCCTCGACGCGTCCCGATGGAATCTCCGCGTTTTCCGCGCGCAGCGCGCGCTCCAGATCGGAGACGGTGAGGCCATAGGCGGCGAGCCGCTGGGGATCGATCCAGATGCGCATCGCATAGCGCCGGTTGCCGCCCACGAACACCGCGCCGACGCCCTCGAGGCGCTGCAGCTTCTCCGAGAGGATGTTGTTGGCGACGTCCGCGATCTCGAGCGTCGAGTACCGCTGCCCGGAGAGGGCGAGCCACACGATGGGCTGCGCGTTGACGTCCTGCTTCGCGACCACCGGCTCGTCGGAGGTGCTCGGGAGCTGGCTGCGCACCCGCGACACCCGGTCGCGCACGTCGTTGGCCGACTTGTCGACGTCGCGATTGAGATTGAACTCGATCGTGATGTTGGAGAACTGCTCCTGCGATGAGGAGGTGATGAGCTTCACGCCCTCGATGGTCGAGAGCTGTTCCTCGAGCACGTCGGTGATCTCGGTCTCGACCACCTGGGGATTGGCGCCGCGATAGAAGGTCGAGACCGAGACCACCGGCGAGTCGATGTCCGGGTACTCGCGCACCGGCAGCATCGTGAAGGCGAGCGCGCCGAACAACACGATCGCGAGGCTCATCACCGTCGCGAGCACCGGACGGTGGATCGAGGTCTCGCTCAGCTTCATGGGCCGTGCTTCGCGGGCGCGCCGCCGCCCCGCGGGGCGGGCTCGCCCGCCTCGGCCACCGGCATGATGTGCGCGCCCTCGTAGAGCTTCTGGTATCCGGCCCGCACCACCCGGGTTCCCGCTGCGAGGCCGCGGACGATCTCGACCTGGGAGGAGTCGCGCGTGCCGAGTACGACCGCGGTGCGCGTCACGGTGCTGTCGTCCTTCACGACGTACACGAAGCTCTGATTGCCCTCCGCGAACACCGCCTCGTCCGGGACCACCAGCGCCCGCGTGCGCTCGGCGAGCGTGACCGCGACGTCGGCCGACATGCCGGGACGCAGCTTGCCGGCGGCGTTGCGGATGCGAGCGACCACCTGGATCGAGCGGGACTGCGGATCCACGACCGGATTGACCGCGCTGACGTCGCCGGCGAACGACTCGTCGGGGTAGGGCGGGGTGGTGATGACGACCGCGACCCCGGGACGCAGCAGCGAGGCGTAGCGCTCCGGCGCGGAGAACACGACCTTCATCTGGTCCACGCGGGTGAGCTCGGTGATGACGTCACCCGCCTTGAGGTAGGCGCCGGAGGAGACGCGGCGCACGCCGACCAGCCCCGGCCACGGCGCGCGAATCCGGGTCTTCTCGAGCCGCGCACCCGCGAGCGCGGCGTCGGCCTCCGCCACCTTGAGCGCGGTGTGAGCGTCCTCGGCTTCCTGGGGCGAGATGGTGTTCTGCGCGGCGAGCTTGAGCGCCCGCTCGTAGTTGGCCCGCGCCTGATCGCGCTGGGCCTCGGCGCGCTCGGCCTCGGCCCGAAATTCGCGGTCGTCGAGCTGCGCGAGCAGCGCGCCCTCGGCCGCCGCATGACCCTCCTCGAACGGCAGCGAGGTCACGGTCGCGCTCAGCTCGCTGACGATCTGGATGGTGGCGTCGGACTGGATGCTGCCGAGCGCGCGGAACTGGTCCCGCACGGACTGCGACCGGGCCGCCGCGACCTCGACCGGAGTGGGCGGCATGGCGAATCCGCCGGGCCCGCGCGCTCCGCCCTTGGCGCAGGAGGCGATGGCGAACGCGAGCAGCGGCGCCGCGAGCCTGCGCGCGGCGGTCGTCACCGTGATCGGAGAGGGCGAACGGTTCATGGGGTGGGGCAGCATACCCGTTGTGCGGCCCGGGATGCACGCCGTCCCGATCGCCTCGCGACCAGCGCGGTCGATCGGGCGACGGCCGCTGGTTCAGGCGGGGAGCGCACCTCAGCCCGATGGCTTGCGCGCGAGCAGGCGCGCCGTGACGGGGCCGCCGGCCGGCTCCAGCTCGGCGTACTGGACGATCTCGAGCGACGCGAACGCGCTCGGCAGCTCACCGGGCCGCAGCAGGAATCGCTCGCGCTGCGGCTTCCCGAATCGTTCCTGCCCCGCGCGGAAGGTCTCGAGCACGAGATGTCCGCCGGGCGCGATCGCGCGCTCGATCGACGGCAGCAGCGGACGATGCAGGTAGCGGAAGCAGACCACCAGCGCGTAGCGCCCGGCGGGAAGCGCCACCCCCTCGCGCTCGAGATCGATGGTGCGGGTCTCGATCGAAACGCCGTGGCGAGCGGCGAGCGCGGAGGCCCGCGCGAGGGCCTCGGCGTCGCGGTCCCATGCTTCAACGGCGTAGCCGTTGAGCGCGAGGTACACCGAGTCCCGTCCGCTTCCCGCCGCGACGTCGAGCGCGCGCGGCTTGCCTGCGCGTGGGAGGCGGGGCAGGACCTCTTCGAGGAACGGCGCGGGCCGCCACAGCGGAACGGCCGGCGCTCGGTCCGAGAGCCCGCCGCCGACCGCGTCGAGCGGCGCGTCGAGCCACGCGACCCGCGAGTAGCCCAGCGATTCGAGGTCGGCCGCGGCCGCCGCCGCGCGCGCGCCGAGATCCGCGACCACCAGCAGCGGAGCCTCGCGCGATGGCAGCTCCGCGCGCCGCTCGCGAAGCGCCGCGGCCGGCACGTGGCCGCTCCCCTCGAGGTGGCCTCGGCGGAAGGCTTCGTCGTCGCGCACGTCGAGCACGGCGTAAGGCGCGCGCAGCGCGGGGAGGTCGCGCGAGCCGATGGCGATCATGGTCGCGCGCTCAGGAGATGATCGGCAGCTCGCAACAGTGGCCGGAGGGGATGGGCTTGCCGTGCGGGCACTGACGCGGATGTCCGAGGAATGAGCAGATCGAGTTCGTGACCTCGGGATCGATGATGTGCTCCATCCGGCAGGCCACGTTCTCGACCTCGGGGGCCGAGAGATGCAGCGCTGAGGAGAACAGCACCTCGGCCAGCCGCCGGCGGCGCACCAGGTCCCGCGCCGCGATCCGCCCGCGCGGGGTGAAGTCGAGCGACGCGCCGTCCTGCTGGATGAGGCCGCTCTCGACCATGCCGAGCAGCGTGCGGCGGTTGTCCACGACGTCGGGCACGCGCACCCGGTTGGCGTCCGGCACGCGGCGGTCTTCGATCAGAGTCCACATCTGCACCAGCACCTCGTCGTAGCGGCGCTCGATCTCCTCGTTGGGCACGGTGAGATCGGCGAGCGCGCCATGCCGCAGCTCGACGCGGCGATCGGCGAGGTTCCCCACCTTGGCCGCGTGGGTCACCGTGACCAGCGTGTGGCCTTCGGCGTGGAGCGACTGGAGCAGCCGCAGCACACGGTCCTCGTTCTCGGCGTCGAGGTTGCCGGTGGGCTCGTCCGCCAGGATCAGGCGCGGCGCGTTGATGAGCGCGCGCGCGACGCACACCCGCTGCTGCTCGCCGCCCGAGAGCTGGGAGGGCAGATGACGCGCGCGATCCGCGAGGCCCACTCGCGCGAGCGCCTCGAGCGCCTCGCCCTCGTCCGCGACCGAATGAAAATGCTGAGCGACCATCACGTTCTCGACCGCGTCCAGATACGGAAAGAGGTGGAACTGCTGGAAGATCACGCCCACCTTCTCGCGCCGGAATCGGCCGCGCTCGCTCTCGCCCAGCGCCGTGATGTCGATCCCGTCGACGGTGATGCGCCCGGCGGTAGGCTGGTCGAGCGCGCCCAGCAGATTGACGAGCGTGCTCTTGCCGGAGCCCGACGGCCCCATCACCGCGAGCCATTCTCCGGCTCGGATCTCGAGGTCGACGCGGTCGAGCGCCTTGAGGCTTCCGTAGTGGCGCGACACGCCGTCGAGTCGGACCCGGATGGCCGCCATCTCATTCCCCCCGCAGCGCGGCGGCGGGTTCGATCGCGAGCGCGAGCTGCACCGGACCCAGACTCGCGAGCCCCGCGATCGCGAGCGAGAGCGCGAGCACCAACGGCGGCACCTGCCAGTGCACGGCGATCGCGGAGTGGAACACCTCGCGGCCGATGACCTGCGCGAAGAACAGGCCGAGCAGCCACCCGCAGAGGCCGCCGATCAACCCGATCGCGAGCGACTCGGTGACGAGCTGCCGCACGACTTCACGGCGCGAGGCGCCGAGCGCCTTCATGAGCGCGATCTCGCGGCGCCGTTCGAGCGCGAGATCGGTGAGGGTGCCGAACGCGCAGAGCCCGGCCGCCACCAGCGCGGCGATGGTGACCATCGCCATCAGGCGGCGCATGCGGGCGAGCAGCCCGGCCTCGGTCGCGGAGAGCGCGTGGAGCAACAGCGCGTGCGTGCCGCCGCCGCGCTCGAGCGACGCGACCGTGCCGGCCGCCGCGCCGGCGTCGCCCTCGATCCGCGCTTCGACCAGGCTCACGCGTCCCTCGAGACCCGCGAGCGACTGGGCATCGGCCAGCGGGATCCACCAGGCTTCGTCGTCGGCGCCGCCGGCCTCGAGCCGCGCGCCGGCCGGGAGCCGCAGCACGTTGCCGCCTTCCGCGAACGCGACGGTGAGCGAATCGCCGGCGCGCACCGCGAGCCGCTTCATGAGCCGAGCGCCCATGAGCGAACCCTGCGCGCCGGCGGCGATCCGCCACGACGGGTGCAGGCGCCTGAGCGCCGCGAGGTCCGCGCCCACGATCTGCACCGGTTGATCGCCGACGCGGGCCATCACCACCAGCAGGGCGGCGCCTTCGATGCCGGCCGCGGCCAGGCGTTCGCGCGCCACGCCTTCATCGAGAAACCCGGAAGCGGTCGCGGCCGCGCCGGCCCCGGCTTCGGGGCTCGAGACCAGGATCAGATTCGGCCCGAGCGCGCGCAGCTCGCGCGTGAGCTTGCGCGAGACGTCGCCCGAGACATGCAGCAGGGCGGAGGCGACCGACGCCCCGATCGCGACCGCGACGATCGCGAGCGCGACGGTGCTGCGCTTGCGCCACAACGCCGCCTGCAGCAGCCGGCGCTCCATGCGCGCGCGCGGGCTAGCCACGCAACACCGCGGCGGGATCGAGGCGCAACGCGAGTCGCAGCGGCGCGAGCGTTCCGAGGCACGCGACCGCGAGCGCGAGGATCAGCGCGAGTGGGAGCAGCAACGGCTGGATCGGCGCCGCCGTGCCGAACGTCTGCCCGCGGATCGCGGCAGCGCCCAGGCTCCCGAGCCAGAAGCCCAGCGCGCCGCCCGCGAGCGAGACGATGATCGTCTCACCGAGCAGGAGCGCCGCGATCTGGCCCGCGGACGCGCCGAGCGCGCGCAGCAATCCGAGCTCCACGCTGCGCTCGACCACCGCCGCCGTCGTGGTCGAGAGCAGGCCGAGGACGGATGCGGTGAGCGCCGCCAGCGCGAGCAGCAGCATGAGCAGGTTGAGGCGTTCGACCACGCTGGCCTCGCCCGCCACGACCTCGGTCATGGGCAGCACCTCGACCGCCCCGAGGCGCTCCTCCAGCTCGCGGGCGACCACCGATGGATAGGCCGTGCACATGTAGCGTTCGTAGCCGCGCGGATCGCGCTTCGGATCGGGCGCGATCTCGCGCGATGCCGGCCGCACCAGCGCCGAGAGCCAGATGCGGTCGACCGCGCCCGGGCGGTCGGCCAGCGCCTGCACCCGATCGAGCGGCGCCCACGCGCGGCGGTCGTCGAGCCCGCCCGCCGTGACCACGGCCGTGACCCGCCACTGTGCTTCGTGCCCGCCGAGCGCGACGCGGACGCGAGCGCCGGCGACGACGCCGAGCGCAGCCGCGAGCTCGCGGCCCAGCGCGATCTCGTCCTCGCCATCGCGCGGCCAGCGTCCCGCGAGGCTCCAGTTGGGATGGAGGCGCATGAGCCCCGTGTTCCACGGCCCGTCGGCGCTCGTGATCGCGCGGTCGAACCAGGTGCCGATCAGGCGCGCGGGCGTGCCTCCGATGCCGGCCGTCACCGCGAGCTCGGGAGCGGCATCCAGCACGTTGTGCTTCCAGAACGAATCCTTGAGCCGCGCGACGTCGGCCTCCGGCAGCGTGAGCCCCGCGCGGGCCGGCTCGATGGCGAGACCGCCGAGATCGACGCTCATTCGCGCGCCCGCCGGGAGCACCACGAAGTTCGGTCCGGCGGCGCGCAGCGAGCGCGCGAGATCGTCGCCCACCTGGAGCGCGAGGGTCGCGAGTGAGATCGCGACCGCGACCCCGAGGGCCACCGCCGTGAGCGCGAGCGCGAGCCGCCCGCGGCGTGCGCGCAACGATGCGCCGAGCAGTCGCGCGAACACGGTCTCAGCGCCCCTTGAGCCGCGGCAGTCCGGCGCGCAGGTCGGCTTCCGAGATCGTGAGCCGGCCGGCTTCGATGCGATGCGGAATCGGAATCGGATTGCAGCCGCCGCCGCGGCCGATGGTGGACAGCGCGATCGGAGACGAGCAGTTGCGGCACAGCATCGAGCCGCCCGACTCGAAGTATCCGCGGTCGCCGCAGATCTCGCATGCGTCGAAGCAGGTGCGCAGCTCGCCGCCCACCGAGATCGCGAAGATCCGGGTGGTCGCGCCGTCGAGCGAGACCTCGAAGAAGTGCGCGTGACGATCGTCGAGCGGCGCGGGATCGATGCGCACTTCGCCCGCCTCCACCGCGAGCGGCGTCGCGGGAGGGCGATCGGGAACGCGGGCGCTCTGCGCGAACGCTGTCGCGAGGAAGGCCACGACGATGATCGCGAGCAGTCCGGTCCAGCGGCGCCGCGCGGCGTCGCGGGCCGCCGCGGCGCGCCGCAGCCGGGCCTCGGGGCCGCTCGCCGCCTCTCCGGATGCCGCGCCGGTGGACGCCGCGCGGCGCATCGGCCCGAACAGCAGCCAGCCCGCCGCGAGCGCGACCGTGAGGGTGAACAGCAGCAGCTCGTTCTTGACGAGCGGGCCGATCAGCGCCATCTCCGCGCGACTCGATGGCAGCAGCTCCGCCTCGGACAGCTCGTGCAGCCCGCCGACCAGGAGCTGGGCCGCGATCAGGAGCAGCACCGCGGAAGTGAGCGAGAAGAACGGCTTGAGCGGAACGCGCAGCGTGCCGCGCACGAACAGGACGCCGAAGCACGCGGCGAGCGCGAGACCGATCGCGGCCCCGAGCCACAGCGCGAGGCCCTGGCTGTTGAAGCTCGCGGCGGACAGGAACAGCGCGGTCTCGACGCCCTCGCGCAGCACCATGCCGAACGCGAACAGGAACACGCCGGCCGCGCCACCGCGGGCGCCGCCGGTCGCGCGCGTGATCCCGCCCTCGATCTCCTCCTTCATGCGCGGCGCCGCCCGCCACATCCACGCGACCAGCGTGAGCACCAGCACGGCGCCCGCCAGCATCGCGAAACCCTCGGCCAGCTCGGCGTTCCAGGTGATGCGGGTCGCGAGCAGCGCGATGCCGGCCGACGCCGCGAGCGCGACGCCGGCGCCCGCGAACAGGGCGCCGCGCAGGACGCCGAGTCCGCGCCGCTCGAGCAGCGCGAGCGCGAGGGCGAGCACCAGCGCCGCCTCGACGCCTTCCCGCAACGTGATGACCAGGGCTTCGAACATGGGCGTGCGTCTCCCGCTAGCGGCGGGGGCCTAAGCGCACCAGCGCCTCGCCGCGCTCGGCGTCGCCTTCGAGGGTCTGCTTCCACGCGCGGCACACCCGCGGCGCGCAGAATCCGAACGCCTTCTCGTTGAGCGTGTACAGCTGGCTCTTGCCCTCGCGTCTCACGTGCACGATGTCGAGGTCTCTCAGGATTCGAAGCTGGTGCGAGGTGGCAGACAGCGAGGCGCCGAGCGCGTGCGCGAGATCGCTCACGCACAGCTCCGCGAGCGAGAGCGCGAACACCAGCTTGCTGCGCGTCGGATCGCCCAGCGCCCGAAACGTGCGCGACAGGCGCTCGACCAGAGCGTGGTCCTCGAGAGCGCGTCGCACGCGCTGGGCGCGGACGCCAGCGGGCTCCGGCCGCGGCTCCGCGCGGTGCGCGCGGCGCGCGGGCGCGCGGGCGCGCGTGAGGGTGGCGTGCGCTGACACGTCAGCGAGATTGAATACTTGAGGAAGTGTTCATGCGTCGGCATATTGTCCGAGCCGAACCCGCCCCGTCAAGCGCCGCGCGGCGGCGGGCTCGGCATCGGCGCGCGGCACCGTCACGTTGACCGGCTCTCCCGGTCGCCGCCATACTTCCGCCGCCCGAACGGAGGCCCGAGAACACTTGCGCTTATCCACTTCGCTGCTCGCCGTGCTGTTGCTGCTCGCGCCGGCCTCGGCGCCGGCCGCGCCGGGCGCGGCCCCGCCTCGAGCGCAGGTGTTGTTCGATCGCGCGCTCGCGCACCTGCGGCGCAACACGATCGACGACCGTCGCTTCGCCATCGAAGCGCTCGAGGAGGCGACTCGGCTGGCCCCGGGGAGCGCCACCTACGAGATCACGCTCGCCCGCATCTATTACGAGGCCGGATTCCTGCGCCTGGCCCGGGAACGGTTCGAGCGCGTCGCGCGGCTCGAGCCCTCCGACGCGCAGGCGCGCATCGGCCTCGCGCAGGTGTGGCGCCGCGACTGGCTCAAGTACCTGGACCAGACCTCCCTCGCGCGGGCGGTCGATCAGCTCTCGATCGCGGCGCGGCTCGATCCCGATCGGATCGATGCGTGGCTGACGATCGTCCCGCTGCTGGTGGAGCAGAAGAAGCTCGAAGCCGCGGCGGCGGCGGCGGCCCGCGCGGCCGAGGCCGATCCGTCGCGCCCCGAGGCGCTGATCGAGGAGGCCTACACCGCGTACCGGCTCGGGCGGGTCGCGCGCGCGGACAGCCTGTTCGCGGTCGCGGTCCCGCGGCTGCGGCGCTCGGTGCGCGAGCTGTTCGACGACATCGCTCCGGTCGCGACCGCGCGCGACACGTTCGTGCTCCACCGGCTCTCGCAGGCCCAGCAGGCGAAGTTCGTGCGGCAATTCTGGAAGGAGCACGATCCCGACCTCGCGACCCCTGAGAACGAGGCGCTGCTCGAGTACTGGTCGCGCGTGAGCCATGCCTACTTCCTCTACTTCGACCCGAAGCGGCGCGCATGGGACGAGCGGGGGGAACTCTACGTGCGCTACGGCGCGCCCGAGACCGCCGACTACAACCCGGTCGGGGAGAAGCTCTACGTGACGTCGCCATTCGGCCGCGCGTTCCCCGCGAACATCCTGCTGTGGGAATGGCCGACGCTCGGCATGCGGGTCGCGCTTCAAGATCGCCTGCTCTCCGAATACTTCCAGCTCCCGATCGACCTGTACGAAGATCCCGATCCGGCGCCCGACCCGGACTCGCTCGCGAGCCGCGGCGACGCGATCGCGACCGCGGGGGGGCGCGGCGTGTTTCCCATGCTGCCGCCCGGGGTGAAGCCCCGGCCGATCGACGGGGCGCTGGCCCGCTTCGAGGGAGAGGGCGGACCGCGACTGCTCGCGCAGCTCGAGGCGGCGGGCGATCCGGGCGACAGCCTCAGCGCGGAGTGGGTGGTGCTCGACTCGGCGCGCGCGGAGGTCGCACGCGCCGCGCGCGTGCTCATCCCGTCGGCGTGCGATCCCGCGGAAGCCCAGGTGGGAGACTTCGCGGCCGAGCTTCCCCCCGGGCACTACGTCGTCGGGCTCACCGTGCGCGATCGCGAGGGGCGGCGCGGGCTGTTCCGCGCATCCGCCGATCTCGCGCGATCCGACTCGGCGCTCGGCCTCAGCGACGTCGTCGTCTCCTGCGGACTGCCGTTCCCGGGCAGCCTGGCCTCGGGCGCGCCGGCCGTGCGGCTCGAGCCCAATCCGGCGGCGCGCGTGAGCGGGAGCGATCCGCTCACGGCCTACTTCGAGATCTATCACCTGGCCGCGGGTCCCGACGGGCGCGCGCACTTCGAGTACGTGTACACCGTGAGCACCGCGGAGCGCGACCGGCGGGTCTGGATCCAGCGCGCGCTGCAGCCGCGACCGCGGCGACTTCCCCTGATCTCGGCCTCCCGTGCCGAGGAGCAGGAGGGCGCGCTGCGCCGCCAGTTCGTGAGCGTCCCGATCGAGGCGCTCCCCGCGGGACGCTACCGGCTCGAAATCCGGGTTCGCGATCTGATCGCGGGAGGCGACGCCACCGGCAGCGTGGAATTCACGCGCGAGGGTACGCCCGCGACTCCAAAAAACGCTCTAGAACGCGGCGCGCCAGACCGATAACCGGCGCGAGGGATTACGCCCCACGCCGAGGGACACGATGTCCGAGAGCAAGCCCCGCATTCTGATCGTTGACGACGAGTCCGATCTCGTCTCCGTGCTTCGCATCGGCCTCGAGATCGAGGGCTTCACGGTGATCGACGCCGCCGACGGCGAGGAGGGGCTGCGGCGCGCGCAGCGCGACAAGCCCGATCTCATGGTGCTCGACCTGATGCTGCCGAAGCTCGACGGCTACAAGGTGTGCCGCGCGCTCAAGTACGACGAGCGCTATCGCAACATGCCGATCGTCGTGCTCAGCGCGCGCTCGGGGGAACCCGACCGCAAGCTCGCGCTCGACATGGGCGCCGACGCTTTCGTGAGCAAGCCCTACGAGATGTCGGACCTGGTCCGGCTCATTCGCGACAAGCTCCGCATTCAGTCCGGCCGCGCCGCGGCCTGAGTCGCGCGCGCCGGGCGCCGTTCATCCCGGGCGCCTGCCGCGCAGCGCGGCGGCCAGCACGCCCATCATCGGCTCGTGAATCCGGTCGTTGGTCGCGAGGATCGAGCCGGGCCCTGGCGTGAAACGGGCGCCCGCGTAGTCGGTGACGCGGCCACCCGCCTCGCGCACCAGCAGCGTGCCCGCCGCGGTATCCCATGGCGAGAGCGCGGCCTCCCAGAATCCGTCGAACCGCCCCATCGCGACGTAACAGAGATTGAGCGCGGCGGATCCGTCGCGGCGGATGCCCTGGGCGCGTGAGAGAAACGCCTCGAACGCCGGCAGCACGCGCTCGGGGCGCTCGCGCACGTCGTACGGGAAGCCGGTGACGAGCAGCGCGGCTTCGATCTCCGGGATCTTCGAGACCCGGATCGGCTCGCCGTTCAACGCGGCGCCCGCCCCGCGCGCCGCCGAGAACATCTCGTCGCGCACCGGGTCGTAGACCGCGCCGGCCGCCAGCTCGCCTTCGACCTCCACCCCGATCGAGACCGCGAAGAACGGATAGTTATGCGCGAAGTTCGTGGTGCCATCGAGCGGGTCGATCAACCAGCGCACCCGGGACCCGGCGTGGGTGCCGGATTCCTCGGCCAGCACCGCGTGGCCGGGGAATCGCGCGCCGATGCGATCGAGCAGCAGCCGCTCGGAACGCCGATCGTATTCGGTGACCAGGTCGATGCGCCCCTTGCGCTCCGGCGCGTGGATCGAACCGTATCCCGCGCGCACCACGGCGCCCGCCTCGCGCGCGAACGCGATCGCGGCGTCGCGAAGCTCGAGCGGGTCTTCCGCGCTCACCCGCCGCCCCGCGCCGCGCTGTGGACGCAGAAGCGCGAGAACGGACAGTATCCGCAGTTGCGCTGGTCGGGCTTCGGCGGAAACGCCGCGCTGCGGATGCCCGCGGCCGCCTGCTTCACGCGCTCGGTCGCGCGATCGAGATGGTCCTGCTCGACCTCGGCCTCGCCGGTGATGCCGCTGCCCACGAAGTTGAGCTGAACGCGCCGCGGGACGACGCCCCGCGTGCTCGCATAAGCCAGCGCGTAGAGGCCCAGCTGGCCATCGCGCAGGCTCTGACGCGCGCGCTCCTCCGCTTTCTCGTCCCCATCGACGTCTGCGGTCTTGTAGTCCACCAGCGTGATCTCGCCGCCGGCATCGTCGATGCGATCCCAGCGGCCGCTCAGCACGTCGCGGTCGATGCTGAACTTGAATTCGAGCTCGATCGCGAGCGGCACGCGGCCCGATGCCTCCTCGCGCGCGACGAAGCGGCGCAGCGCGGCCCGGCCCTCCTCGAGACGGCGCTCCTCGTGCTCGCGTGAGTAGAATCCCTCGCTCGACCACGCGCCGTCGAACGCCGCGATCACGTCGTCGGCGGTGATGGGCAGCCCCTTCATGCGGTGCTGGTGAAACACGCGGATCGCGTGATGCACGGCGATGCCGTACATGACGCGCGGATCGCTGCCGAGCGGGACCTGCACCACGTGCGCGTATCGGTACTTGAGCGGACAGGTCAGGTAATCGTCGATCTGCCCGTGCGAGAGCTCGAGCGGCCGGTCGTCACCGAGCGGCAGGATCGCGGCGGGCGCCGGCTCGGCCGCCGGCGCGTAGCGCGCGATCGACTCGAGCGCCGATGGTTGCTTGCGGGTCTTGGGGGGCGCGGGCATGGCGAGCGCGTCCACCACGAACCGGCTCAGCTTTCGCGTGCGGCGCCCGCCGTAGTCCTCGGCGTGGGTGAGGAGCAGCCGGTCGCGCGCGCGCGTCATCCCCACGTAGAAGAGCCGGCGCTCCTCGCGCTCGTACTCGGCCCGAAGGTCGCCGCCGCCGCGCAGCTCGGGCGGGAACTCGAGCTGCGCGGATCGCGCCGTCAACGGAAACCTGCCCTCGACCAGCCGCACCATGTAGACGACCGCGAACTCGAGACCCTTCGCGTTGTGCGCGGTGAGCAGGCGAACGGCATCCTCTTCCGTCTCGACCACCGCCGCCTGCGGGTCGTCGCCGGCATCGATCAACAGGTCGAGGTGCGCCATGAAATACTGCACGCGGTCGCTCTTGAGCAGCGGCCCCACCCGGCCGATGATGCCGAACAGCTTGTTGAGGTTCTGCACCCGCTCCGCGGCTTCCGCGCTCTCGTCGGCGGAGAGCCGCGCGAGCAACCCGCTCTCGCTCGCGAACTCGTACAGCACCTCCGAGGTCGGGCGCCGGGTCGCGCTCGCGGCGAGCCGGCGGTGCAGATCGATGAAGCGGCGAACGGCCTCGCGCGAGACCTGAGACAGCGCATCGGACGCGCGGCCCGCGGTTTCGGCCGAAAGGGCCAGCAGCCCGCGGTGCGTGCGTCTCGAAGCCGCGGCGAGCCGCGCGAGGTCGAGCGGCTCGACCCCGAACAGCGGGTCGCCGAGCACGCCGTACGCCGACGGGCCGTCGTCCGGATCCGCGATCGTCCGCAGCAGGTTCAGGCACAGCATGACCTCGGGACGCTGGTAGAGGCCGCGCTGGTTCGCGCGCTGGAAGCGCACGCCGCGCACCTTGAGCGCGAGCGCGACCGGGTCGAGGTCCGCGTGCGTGCGCGCGAGCACCGCGATCTCGCGGGCGGCCCGCGCCCCGGATTCGAGGGTCGCCGCGATCTCGCCGGCGACCGCCTCGGCCTCGTCGCTCCCGGTCTGGAAGCCCAGCTCCAGCACCTCGCCCTCGGTGCCGCGCGCGGCGATCAGGCGTTTCTCGAATCGAACCGGGTCTCGAGCCTCGAGGCGATCGGGGTCGTTGAACTTCACCATGCGATGCGCGAGGTCGAGGATCCGCTGACCGGAGCGATAGTTGTTGCGCAGCAGCAGCACGCGGGTTCCGGGAAACGCTTCGAGGAATCCGAGCAGGTTCTCGACCTTGGCGCCGCGGAACCGGTAGATGCTCTGGTCGTCGTCGCCCACCACCGTGAGATTCCGGCGCGATCCGGTGAGCAGCCGGATGATCTCGAACTGGACGTGATTCGTGTCCTGGAATTCGTCGACCAGCACGTAGCGGAAACGATCCTGCGCCTCGCGCCTCAGGTAGGCGCGCTCGCGCAGCAGCCGCAGCGCGAGCCCGATCTGGGATCCGAAGTCCACGCGGCCGTGCTCGAGCAGCAGGCGCTGGTACGCCGCGAAAGCCTGCGCCTTCTCGAGCTCGGCCTCGGCGCGGTCGCGGCGCTCCGCGTCGTCTCCGGCCTCGCGGGCGAGCGCCTCGGCGAAGTCGCGATACTGCTCGGGCGAGACGTCCTCGTCACGCGCGCGGTCGAACACCGAGAGCAGCGCGTCGAGATGGCGGTCCGGCTCGCCGAGCGGGAGGTAACGCCGCAGGCCGAGCTCGAACAGCCGCTCTCGCATGAAGACCAGCATGTCGGCGCGCGTGCCCACCTTGAGCTGCGAGGTCATGCCGAGCTCGACCGCGTGGTCGTGCACGAAGCGGTCGCAGAAGGCGTGGAAGGTCGAGATGGTCGCGCCGACGAAACCGTACGGCACCATCACGTCCACCCGCGCCTCCATCTCAGCTGCGGCCTTGTCGGTGAACGTGAGCGCGAGGATCTCCTCGGGACGCGCCCGCTTGCTGGCGATCAGCCACGCGATTCGCCGCGTGATGACCTGCGTCTTCCCGGTGCCCGCCCCCGCGACGATCAGCAGCGGGCCGTCGCCGTGCGTCACGGCGAGCCGCTGCTCGTCGTTCAATCCGCTGAGTATCTCGTCGGCGCTCGAGACCTGCGCGGGCAGCGGCGCAGCGCTCACGACCGCAGCCGGGGCGGGCGTGGGTCGAACGGCGCCTGGTTCAACCGAACCGCGCCGCCGTCTTCCACCACCACTAGGTCCTCGAGCCGCGTCCCGAATCGCCCGGGCAGATAGATGCCGGGCTCCACGCTGTGCACCATGCCGCGCGCGAGCGGGGCATCGTTGCCCGCCACGATCCACGGGGGCTCGTGCACCTCGAGACCGACGCCGTGTCCGGTGCGGTGGACGAACCGCTCGCCGAGGCCGGCGGCCTCGATCACGCCGCGCGCCGCGCGATCCACCTGCCCGGGCGCGGCGCCGGTGCGCGACGCCGCGATCCCGGCCGCGCGCGCGGCGTTCACGACGTCGTAGACCCGCCGCGCGTCGTCGGGGGGCGAGCCGAGCCAGTAGGTGCGGGTGATGTCCGACCCGTAGCCCCGCGTGTACGCGCCGAGGTCGAGCACCACCACGTCGCCCTCCTGCAGCCTGCGTTCCGACGTGAAGTGATGGGGAAGCGCGCCGTTCGGGCCGGAGGCCACGATCGCCCAGCCCTCGGAATCGCCGAGCGACTCGAAGCGCTCGAGCGCGAAGCGCGCGACCTCGCGCTCCCTCATTCCCGCGCGCATGAAGTCGGCGGTGGCCTCGACCACGCGATCGGCATGGCCGGCGGCCTCGGACAGCGCCGCGATCTCCCCGGCGTCCTTGCTGGCGCGAAGCGGCGCGAGCAGCAGCTGTGCGGGGCGGCAGTCCGCGTGTGCGGCCAGCCTCAGCAACGGGGCGACCCGCATGCCTTCGCCGATCAGGAGGCGCGGCTTGCGCTCGAGCGCGATCCGCTCCGCGAGCCGCGCGAAGGCGTCCTCGTGATCCTCCCACACCTCGAGCGCGAGCCACGGGCTGGCGCGGGCGAGTGCTTCCGCCTCGAGGCGCGGCACGACGCAGAAGGCCTCTCCGGAGGCGGGCAGACCGAACGCGATCAGCCGTTCGGTGTTTCGCGACACCGCGCCGGTGAGCCAGCGGAAATCGGCGGACGCGGGAATCAGCAGCCAGTCCGCGCCATCGCGCGCGAGCGCCTCGCGCACGCGATCGAGCCTGGTCGAGATGCTCGTCATCGGTCCGGCCGCCATGCATCGCACGCTAGCACGCGTGCGAAAACACGGTCAACGCCCGGACCCGCGACCTTGCCGCGGACGCGAGGGCTCTCTACAGTCGGCCCCATGCGTGCGCTCGCAGGGAGGCGAACCCGGCTGTGGTGTGCGGCGCTCGCCGTGGCGGGCCTCGCCACCGCGAATTGCGCGCGCCCCCCGGCGCCCGCCGCGAAGCTCACCTGGTGGATGGCGCACAGCGCGCCGCGCTTCGACCCCGATGGGCCGCCTGATCCGATGCGCTGGTCGCTCGAGCGTCTGCTCACGCGCGGGCTGGTCGACGAGGACTCCTCGGGCCGGCTGATTCCGGCCGGCGCGATCCGCTGGGCGTATTCGTTCGACAGCCTCGCCATCACGTTTCATCTGCGCCCGGGTCTGCGCTTCACCGACGGCGGTCGCTGCCGCAGCCAGGCGTTTCGCGCGGCGGTCGAAGCCGGGCTGCAGCGCGCGGATCACGCGACGGCCGCGTGGGCACTGGGCGCGGTGAAGGGCGTGGACGCGGTCCGCGCCGGGCGCCCGCTCCCCGCGCTGGGTATCGAGACGCCGGACGATTCCACGCTGGTGCTGCGCCTCGCGCGGCCCGATCCGCTGCTGCTGCGCAAGCTCGCGCTTCCCGGGATCGCGTGCCCGTGGGTCGCGCGCGCGCCGGCGGACGGCTGGCGCGCGGCGGTGGGGCTCGGTCCGTATCGCGTGCGGGCCGAGGAGCCCGGCCGTCGGCTCGTGCTCGCGCGCGCCACGCGTGCGCCGGGCGCCGACACCCTCGTCATCCGGTTCGGCGGAGGCCTCGCCCGCGCCCGTTCCCTGCTCCGATCGGGTTTCGCCGACATCGTGTGGCCGCTGCCCCCGGGTCTGGCCGGGGAGCCGCTGCCCGCGGCGTACCGCTTGTCGATCGAGCCCGCCGTGCCTCCGCGCCGGCTGATGCTCGTGATGCGTGCGGATCTGCCTCCCACCACGAGGCCCGCCGCCCGCGCGGCACTCGCGCACGGCATCAATCGCTCGGAGCTGGTGAAGCTGCTGGGCCCGGGGGCGCATGAAGGCGGGGCGTGGCTCGCGGGCGCGCCGCCCTTCGAGTTTCCGAGGCTCGACGCGCGCGAGGTCGAAGGCTGGCTCGACCGTGGCGACCTGCCGCACTCCTTTCACGCGGTCATGGCGTACGACGCGGACGGGGCGGGAGCCGCGATCGCGCGGGCGATGCAGGGTGAGTGGTCGCGGCTCGGACTCTACGTGGACCTGATGCCGTTGCGCGGTCAGGCGCTCGAGAGCGAGTTGTTGCGAGGCTCGAAGGCACACCTGGCTCTGGTGGAATGGCAGCCGCCGCTCGACGCGGCCGCCGCGCAGCTGGCGTACCTGGTCATGCCGCTGCGGGGCCCGGCGGTGGGCGCGGTCCGGACCGGCTGGCGCACCCGGGAGTTCGACACGTGGCTCAGGCCGAGGCGGGCTCCCCCGGCCCTCGATCCGGCGGCGGCGCAGGCGCGGCTCGAACAGGAGATCATCGCCCTCCCGGTGGCCGACCTGGCCTGGACCTGGGTGGAACGCCGCGAGCTGTCGGGCGTGCATTTTCACCCGCATTTCGGGCCAGAAGCCACGGCCCGGGTCACCCTCGAGGGCAGTGGCCGTTAATCCGTTGACCGCGCTTCGCCCGCTCTCTATCTTTAGAGGATCTCAACAGGCCAGCTTGGAGATGTCCTCAGGTCGGCGTATGCGGTGAGGCCCGTTCCGATTTCCCCCCGACGGGGCACCGCGCCGACCATCACCCGACGTGCACCTTCGGCACAGGACCCTGGAGATCGCTCGATGACACCTCGCATCCTCACGACGCTCGCGGTCACGGCCATCGCCCTCGTTGCCGGCGGCGCGGCGGGCGCGGCCACCACCCTCGAGCGCGAGCTGTCGTTCGATCCAGCCAGCGTGCGCATCGCGACGCACGACGGGATCACCGACATCGCGTTCCCAGGGGCGACGCGCGAATTTCGTGCGGGGCAGCCGGACCTGCCCTGGGTCGGCCGCCGGATCGAGCTACCCGCGGGGCAGCGGCTCATCCGCGTCGAGGTGATCGGTATCGAATCCGCGCCGCTCGCCGGCGGCGTGCGGCTCGCGAGCGCGGTGATCCCGCAACCCGGATTGGGACCGGTCACGCGGAGCTCGCCGGATCCCGCGACGTTTTCCACCCGCGGGTTCCTCCCCGCGGTCCCCGCGGAGCTCGGCGGGCAAGGCTTCGAGCGGGGCGCGGGCGTCGCGTGGGTCAACGTGAGCCCGGTGCGCTGGGATCCCGAAGGCGGGCGCCTCGAGGCGATCACGCGCCTCCGGGTGCGGCTCACGCTCGGGCCGTCGGCCGCGCGCCCGCTCACCCGCGACCGGGTGGTCGAAGCTTGGGAAGGACCGGCGGGCGACGGCCAGCCCGGCGCCAGCGGCCCGCGGCCGCGTCGCCCGGAGCGCTTCAGCCCGACCCAATTGCCCTCCGTGATG
The DNA here is from genome assembly GCA_041483195.1 of Candidatus Eiseniibacteriota bacterium. Lineage (GTDB taxonomy): Bacteria > Eisenbacteria > RBG-16-71-46 > RBG-16-71-46 > RBG-16-71-46 > WS-2. The sequence goes on along the minus strand of JBGPFC010000004.1, from coordinate 102,054 downwards.
GGAAGCCCGGTCGAGTACCTGATCATCACCGACGAGGCCATGGCCCCCGAGTTTCAGCGGCTCGCGGACTGGAAGACGCAGAGCGGCGTACCGGCGGTGGTGCGAACGCTCTCGTTCATCCAGCAGCAGTATCCGGGTGGGGCCGACGACGCGGAGCGGATGCGCTCGTTCATCCGCGACGCATACGCCCGCTGGGGCACGAAGTGGGTGCTGCTGGGCGGAGACACCGACGTGCTCCCCACGCGGTTCCCGTACACGGTCTTCTTCAGCGGCAACTACATCGCGAGCGACCTCTACTTCTCGTGTCTCGACGGCAACTGGGACGCCGACGGCGACAGCACCTACGGCGAGGGGTTCTTCAACGACGAGGATCCGGGCGACGACGCGGATCTCCTGCCCGAGGTGTACGTCGGGCGGGCGCCGTGTGTCACCACGGCGCAGGCCAAGCTCTTCGTCGACAAGACGCTGTTCTACGAGAAGACGCCGGTCACCGACTACATGACCAATCTGCTCTTCTTCGCGGAGGTGCTGTTCCCGCAACCGTGGATTCCCGGCTCCCCGAAGTATTTCGACGGCGCCGAGCTGGTCGAGGAAGCGATGCCCTACATCCAGACGAATCCGGGCATCCACCTCGCGAGACTCTACGAGGATTGGAGCGACACCACCCGCACGCCCGGGGCCCTTCCCGAGACGCGCCAGGCGGTGCTGGATTCACTCCGGCGCGGATACAACATCGCCGTTCACGTCGGCCACGGCTATCGCAACGTCATGTCGGTCGGCGACGGGAACCTCGAGAACTCCGATGCCTCGACGCTCTCCAACGGCAGTCGCCTGATCAACCTCTACGCGATCGACTGCACTTCGAACGCGATCGATTTCCCGTCGATCGGCGAGGCCTTCATCCTGAACCCGACCGGGGGCGCGGTCACCAATATCGGCTCGACCAACTTCGACTATCCGACCGCCGGGCGTGCGTACGAGGACGAATACTTCCGGCTCGTCTACCAGGACAGCGTCACGGCGGTCGGCGAGGCGCAGGCGCGCGCCAAGCTGCCGTTCATCGGGTTCTCGACGTACGACGGCGTCAATCGCTGGACCGAGATGACCCTGCTGCTGCTGGGTGACCCGGAGCTCCACATCTTCACCGGAACGCCGCGCACGCTCGCCGTGACGCGCAATGCGAGCATGGCCGCCGACGAGTCGACGTTCGCCGTGCACGTCGAGACCGGAGGCACTCCGCTCTACGGCGCACGAGTGATCGCCTACCGCGCGGACGTGGATTACGGCATCGCCACCACCGACGGGGCGGGAAACGCGCTCGTTCCATTCCGGCCGGACAGCGTCGGCAGTTTCGTGCTCACCGTCACCGGATTCGATTGCGTGCCGTATCAGGCCAGCGTGCCGATCGCCAGCAGCAGCCTCCCGGTGATGAGCGCGGATTCCCCAGCGATCGACGACGACGCGATCGGAGGGACGATCGGCAACGGCAACGGCGTCGTGGAGGCGGGCGAGACCGTCGACCTGACGATTCCGCTCCGCAACAACGGCGGCAGCTCCGCGACCGGCATCGTCGGGACGCTCACGACCACCGACCCGAACGTGACCATCTCGGTTCCGACCGGCGCTTACGGCAGCCTCGCGGCGCATACAACCTCGAACCCCTCGCCCCATTTCCGCATCGTCGTCCCCTACACCGTCCCCGATCAGCGTGAAGTACCGTTTGATCTCTCGCTGACGGACGATGCGGCCCGCAGGTACCGGGCGCAGTTCCAGCTCGTGGTGCGCGCGCCGGAACTGCATCACTTCTTTCACGCGGTCCTCGATCAGGGCGGCAACAGCGACGGCCGCGCCGATCCGGGTGAAACCGTGAGCTACTACATCAAGCTGCGGAATCTCGGAACCGGCATCGCACAGGGAGTGACCGGCAAGCTCCGCAACCTCGACGGGCTCGCGACGGTCTACGACAGCACCGCGACCTGGGGCGATATCGCACCGGGAGAGGAGAAGCAGGCGGACGCGCTGGTGTTCGTTCCGTCCAGCGCGAACGCCACCCTGCAGCTCCAGGTCTCCGAGGCGAGCGGCGTGCTCCTCACCCAGACCCTCGACCTGGCTGTCCCCGCGGCGCCCTCCGGCGTGCTGGGCATCGGCCGGGCGACCAGCGTCCAGGTGACATGGACGAGGAACGCGGCCCCGGACCTGCTCGGCTACATCGTCTACCGGAGCCTCGCGTCCTCGGGGCCCTACACCCGCGTCAACCTCGTGCCGACCGACCGCATCGCGACCTACACCGACGAAGGGCTGACGCCGCTCACGCGCTACTACTACAAGGTGTCGGCGGTCGATACCTCCGGCAACGAGTCGAGCCAGTCGAGCTCGGCCTCGGCGAGCACCAATCCTCCGCTCCACGCGATCTTCCCGATCCCGATGGGGCGCGAGACCCCGTCTTCGGTCGCGATCGACCACCTCTCGCCCGCCTACCTGTTCGACATCGTCGCGGGGTCCGACGTGCTCTACGCGTGGCACCCGGACGGCACAGCACCGGTGGACGCGGACGGGGCCGGAAGCACGAGCGGAGACTTCACGCGACGCGGGACGTACTACGCGGCCGGGCCGTCGATCGCCGATCTCGACGGCGGATCGCCCGAGGTCGTTGGCCTGTCGTGGGGCACTCAGCCCAATCCCGGGCTGACCGGCGATTCGATGTTCGTGTTCGTGTTCGACCGGCTCGGCAACGTCAAGCCCGGCTGGCCGCGTGCGCTCGCCAATTCCGTCTGGTCATCGGCCGCGCTGGGCGATGTCGACGGCGACGGCAACAAGGAGATCGTGTTCGGATCCAACGGCCTCAATCTGTACGCTTTCCATTCCGATGGAACGGAGCTGCTCGACGGGGACGACAATCCCGCCACCGTCGGGGTGTTCAAGGTGCTCGGAAACATATTCAACTATGGCACCCCCTCGCTGGCCGACCTCGATGGCGACGGCAAGCTGGACATCATCTATGGGTCCTTCGATGGGAAGCTCTACGCGTGGCGCTGGAACGGGACCGATCTGCCCGGCTTCCCGCTGGACCTGGGAGGGAGCATCACCGCCTCGGCCGCGGTGGGCTATCTCGACGGTCCCGGTGATACGCAGCTCGACATCGTCGTCGTCTCGAGCCTGGACTCGCTCTACGTGATCCGTGCGGACGGAACCCGCCGGCCCGGCTTCCCCACGTGGATCAAGGCCAGCGGCACGAGCAAGACGCCTTCGCCCGCGCTCGCCGACATGAACAACGATGGATTCGTCGACATCGTCATCGCGAGCACCGGCGGCGGCATCTACGTGTACGACCGGAACGGGGGGCTCGTCTTCCCGTGGCTGAACATCCGATACAGCAGCCTGACCAACTCGGCGTCCGAGAGCAGCCCGGTGGTCGCGGATATCGACGGCGACGGGAAGCCCGACGTCGTGATGGGCGACGAGGATCAGAGGCTGTCCGCTCTGAGCGGCAACGGGACCATGCTGCCCGGGTTCCCGATCGTGCTGAACGCCGAGATCCGCGGCGCGGCGGGATTGTGCGACTGCGACGGGGACGGGATGAGCGAGATCGTGCTCTCCGGCTGGGACCGCAGTCTTTACGTGTGGGACTACGACTTCCCGTTCTCGCCTGGCAAGGTTCCGCCCTGGCCGCAGTTCCACCACGACGCCGCGCGCAGCGGGCTCAGCACCAATCCCGCATTCACGATCGTGGGGGTCGAGGATGGGAGTCCCGAGCAGGCTCCCGCGCTCACGCCCGATTTCGCGCCGCCTTCCCCCAATCCGGCGCGCGCGCGCAGCGTGCTGTGGTACGCGGTGCCCGCCGCCGCGGCCGGCTCGCCATTCGAGATCGCGGTGTTCGATCTCTCCGGGCGCAAGCTGCGCACGCTGGAGCGGGGCACGGCGCGTGCGGGCCGGTTCGCGGTGGAGTGGAACCTGCGCGACGGGCAGGATGCGCCGGTCGGCAACGGAGTCTACTTCGTGCGCTACACGCTGGGCTCCGTGATTCACTCACGCAAGGTCGCGGTCGTTCACTAGGCCGCGACGCTGGCGCGGCGGGCGGGCCCGGCGGCGCGGGCTCGCCCGCCCGGCGTTCACGGGCGATTCAGGGTCCCCGGCGCGCGGGAGTCCCCGGGGCTTGACCGTGCCGACCGCGGTTCGTAGTGTGCCGCACTCGACCCATCACCGATCTCGAGGAGCAAGCACCCGATGAGCGTCCGCGTCCGCTTCGCTCCCAGCCCGACCGGGTTTCTCCACGTCGGCGGGGCGCGCACCGCCCTCTACAACTATCTCTTCGCCCGCCGTCACGGGGGAACGTTCGTGCTGCGCATCGAGGACACCGACGCCGGGCGCTCCACCGACGCCTCGTTGCGCGCGATCCTCGACAGCCTGCGGTGGCTGGGACTCGCGTGGGACGAGGGGCCGGAGGTGGGGGGGGAGCGCGGACCCTACGTGCAATCCGCGCGGCGCGATCGTTACCGCCTGCATGCGGCCGCGCTCCGCGCGGCTGGCAAGGCGTATCCCTGCTACTGCACCGCCTCCGAGCTCGAGATACGGCGCGCGGCCCAGGCTGCCCGCGGAGAGGCGCCGCGCTACGACGGCCGCTGCCGCGGGCTCGATGCCGGGACGCGCGCGCGGTTCGAAGCAGAGGGGCGTGGCGCGGCGATCCGGTTCGCCCTGCCGGGCCCCGGCGAGACCGCATGGGACGACGTGGTGCGCGGGCGGGTCGCCTTCCAGAACGAGGTGCTCGACGATTTCGTCGCCATGCGCTCGGACGGGCTGCCCACATACAACTTCGCGTGCGTGGTGGACGATCACGAGATGGAGATCTCACACGTCATCCGTGGCGACGACCACATCTCGAACACGCCGCGCCAGCTCCTGCTCTACCGCGCGCTGGGCTGGGACGAGCCACGTTTCGCCCACGTGCCAACGATCCTGGGGAGCGATGGTTCGAGGCTCTCGAAGCGCCATGGCGCGACCTCGGTCGAGGCCTATCGCGATCTGGGGTTCCTGCCTTCGGCGATCGTCAATTTCCTGGCGCTGCTCGGATGGTCGTACGACGGCCGGCAGGAGCTGTTCTCGCTCGCGGAGCTCGAGCAGAAGTTCGAGCTCGAGCGCGTCGGCTCGAACCCCGCGGTCTTCAACGTCGAGAAGCTCGAGTGGATGAACGGCCAGCATCTCCGCCTGCTGCCCGAATCGGAGCGCGTGCGGCAGGTGGTCGGATATCTCGCGGGTCGGGGCGCCGACTTCACGGGACGCTCGCCCGAGTGGCGCGCGGCGCTGGTGCGCGCGATCGGCGACCGGATGAAGACGCTCGCGGACGCGGAGCGCTACGTGGCCTTCGTCGTGAGCGACACGCTCGAGATGGACCCCGATGCGTGGGCCGAGCTGCGTGACCGCGAGGACGTCGGCCCCCGGCTCGAGGCGCTCGCGAGCCGGATCGAGGCGCTCCCCGAGTTCACCATCGAGGCGCTCGAGCGCGAGACGCGCGGCCTCGCGGAGGCGCACGGGATGAAGGCCGGCGAACTGATCGGCCTCGCGCGGACCGCGCTGACCGGACGCCGGGTGAGCCCCGGGATCTTCGACGTCATGTGGCTGCTGGGACGCGAGCGCACGCTCGAGCGTCTCCGGCAGGTGGCGCTGCGCTGGCGCGGGGAATCGCCCCGGGCGCGGGTGTGAGGGGCGGGCGCCGCGGTTGATTCGGCGGAGAGGGCTCTGCTAGATTTTCGCCCCGCCTGTGTTGCCCGGTGGTGTAACGGTAGCACGACTGGCTCTGGACCAGTTAGTCGAGGTTCGAATCCTTGCCGGGCAGCCATTATTTCCTCGCGCGGCGCGCCTCCGCGCGACGCGCACCCGCCGCATGCCGCACGCTTGACCGATTTCCAGCGGCGAGACTAGACTGCGCGCCGCTTCTTTCGCGCCCGACCCGGCGCGCAGCCTCGTGGCGCTATCGTCTAGGGGTCCAGGACAGGTGGTTCTCAGCCATCAGACCGGGGTTCGAATCCCCGTAGCGCTACCATTTCCGGGTGCGCGGCCCCGCGCCGCGGCCCGGCGTGCACCGACGTCGCCCGCTCCCCGTGTTTCCGCGCTGGCCCCGCCGTCGATCGTGTCTCCATTCGCGTGACTGCTCGCCGCGAACCCGCTCTCACGGCGGCGTGGGTGGCGCTGATCGTGGTCGTGCTCGCGCCGATCGGGTGGGGCGCGCACCAGCCGTACTCGTGGGACCCGGATAACATCGCTCCGGGCTCGGTGCTGCGGGCGATCGCCGACCACTACGGGCCGGGCTGGCATTCTTCGTACGGTCCCGTTCCGTACCTGCTCACCGGCGCCGCGTACCTTCCGGTGCTCGCGGCCATGCGTCTCGGAGGAGAGATCGGAACGCCGCAGGCCGCCTATCCCTGGGGCTTCGCGCATCCCGAGCGCTCGATCTTCGCCCTGATCGTGCTCGCGCGACTCGTCACGGCGCTCATGGCGTTCGGAGTGGTCTGGCTCGCCGTGCGCGATCACGCCCGCGGCGCGGCGCGGCGCGATGCGTGGCTGCTCCCGCTGCTCGCGCTCGGATCGGCCACGTTCGTCTACTACGCGCGGACCTCGAACGTCGATCTGCAGTACCTCTTCTGGCTGTGGCTCGGCATGCACCTCGCCGAACGCCCGGCGCCCACGCTGCGCCAGCTCGCGGGGGCTTCGGTCGCCGCGGCGTTCGCGGTGTGCTCGAAGGAGCAGGCCGCGCCGATCGCGGTCGTGATCCTCGCGCTCGCGGCGTGGCGAGCATCGCGGCTCGACGCGGGAGCAGGGCGCGCGGGGGCGGTCGCCTGGGTCGGGCTCGCCGGAGCGGCCGCCTACGCGCTGGCGTGGCAGCTGCCCTGGAATCTTGCGGGGTGGCGCGCGCACCACGATTTCATCCTCCACGTCGCGCGCTACGACCGCGACTACCCGGCGACCCTGCGCGGGTTCGCGGCGCTCGCGGCGCACGGCCTCGCCGAGCTGCCGGTGGTGCTGGGCTGGCTCACGATCGCCGGGATCGGATGGGCGGCGGCGCTGCGGGTGCGGCCGGAGGGCCTCGGCTCGCGTGCGCTCGCGCTCGCGCTCTACCTGGTGGGATTCGTGGGCGCCGTCGGGTACGTGTACCCGCGATTCCTGCTCCCGCTGGTGCTGATCGCGTTCCCGCTCGCGGCCCGCGGATGGAGCGCAGCTTGGGCCGCGTTTCCCGAACGCCGCGCCGCGCTCGGGGTCGCGGTGGCGGGGCTCGCGCTGCTCGGCGGGCCCAATCTCGACGCGCTGATGCTGGGCGATCCGCGCTACGCGGCCGGCCGCTGGCTGGACTCGCACCTGCCAGCGGGGGCGACGGTCGAGGTCGCGGGCAATCCGCGCTTTCAGGCGCGCCCGCCGCGCGGCGCCGCGGTGTTCTACACGTCGCCCGATTCGCTGCGAAGCGACCCGCACGCGCCCCGCGGGGACGTCGTGCTGCTCTCCACGCTCGATCAGTACTTCTTCCGTTCCGACTCCGTCGCGCGCGCGGCGTGGTGGGATCCGCTCCACGCGCCGCCCCCCGCGGGGCGCTATCTCGGTCCGCTCGTATTCCGGCCGACCTCGAACGCGCGGCTCGCGGCCGGGCTCCTGGTCTCGCCCACGATCATCGCCTACCTGCGGGCGCCGGACGGCGCGCCGGACAGCGCCGCGCTCCATCGCGGCCCATCGCCATAGTGTTTCGCGGGCTCATGGCGCGCGCCACACCGTGGTGTTCGATGGATCGCGCAGGGTGATGCCGGCCGCGTTCGCTTCGACCAGGCCGAGCCACGTGCGCGTGTGACCGTCCGCGCCGGTGAGCGCGAGGCTCGGCACCCCCGCCGGATCGATCGCGAGCTCCGCGCGCGAAACGCCGCGCTCGTCACGGAAGTGCATCGAGACCGAGCCGTCGGCCATGACCCGCCAGAGCGCGCGGGCCTTGCCCCGAACGTCGTTGAGCCGCAGCGCCGCGGTTCCGTCGGACCCCACCGCGAGCTCGCCGCGGGCGTGGTTTTCGCGATCGCGCAGCACGATCTGTTCGACGTCGAGGGTGCGGCGGGCGGGCAGCATCCGCCACGCGATCATCACCAGCACGAGGACTCCGAGCATCGCGACCACACCGGAGAGCGTGAGGTTGCGCCGTTCGAGATGTGCGAGGCGCGTCCCGAAATCCGGCGTGGTGGATCCTGCCGTTTCCATCGATCATTCTCCCGCGTGAAGGTGAGCCCGGACCCGGGGTGCCTCGGGGCCCGAGCGAGCGTGCGCGCTGCCTGGACCGAGGCGCAGCGCGATTTGCAACGCGACCTCGCAAGATGCACACGCACGCGACGCTAAAGCCTTACAGTCGCTTTTCTTGACAGTATTCTCCACAGCCAAATAGAATGCCTTCCGGCGAAGCGCGCGGCCGGGGGAAACGCTCACCCGGATGGAGGTACCTGCCGACCTTAAGTACGACCGGGCGAATTCCGGTGCCGGGATCGACTCCGGTGCTGGGTCGCGGGCGGGTGCCAATCGCTCGGGCACGGACGTCGCTGCATGGGCGCCGGCGTTTCGGACGCTGCCGGGTCGCTTCGCATTCGGCATCCCATGCCGGCGTTTGCCAGCAGCCATCTCAATCAGCCTCGTCCTCCGGCCCTCGAGGGCCGGGGGAATTCCGGATTGCCAGGATCGACGCCATGGGACTGAAGAAAGCGCCGCGGTTCTTCCTGCTGACCGTCGGCTATTCCGTGCTGCTCCAGGCCTGCTTCCTGGTCTCGCTGCTGCTGCGATTCGAAGGCGACATCCCCGCGCGATACTGGCACGGATACCTGCTCGCCACCCCCTGGTTCACGGCGCTCTCGCTGGCGGGATTCTTCGCATCCGGTCTGTACCACGGCCTGTGGCGATACGCCAGCACCGTGACGCTCTTCCAGGTCTTCAAGGGCGTCACGCTCTCCGCCGCGGCGCTGGTGGGGATCATGCTGTTCACCCCCGAGCCGCTGTTCCCACGCAGCCTGATCGTCATGATCTGGATCTGGGAGCTGGTGCTGCTGGGGGGGACCCGCTTCGCATGGCGTCTCTCCCGCGAGCGCGTGCTGGGCCCGATGCCGAGCCGCGCGCTGCGCACGCTGATCGTGGGGGCCGATCACACCGGCGTCCACCTGATCCAGGAGATGCGGCGCGCGCACGACGGCGCAGAGACGCTGAACCCGGTGGGGTTCATCGACGACGACGGCCGCCTCACCGGTCACCTGGTCGAGGGGGTGCGGGTGTGGGGCACGATCGCAGAGCTCCCGCGGGTTCTCGAGGATCAGCGCGCGGAGATGGTGATCATCTCGGACGTCGGCGTTCCCGCGAAGGTCGTGCGCGAGATCGCGCGTTTCTGCGCGGAGGCCAACGTCCGGGTGAAGACGCTGCCCGGCCTCTCCGAGATGCAGCACGGGCGCACCGCGCTTTCGCAGATGCGCGACATGCGGATCGAGGATCTGCTGGGGCGCGAGCCGGTGCAGCTCAACATGGGAGAGCTCGCGGAATTCCTGCGGGGCCAGCGTGTGATGGTCACCGGCGCGGGCGGCTCGATCGGCTCGGAGCTGGCGCGCCAGGTCGCGGGGTTCGAGCCCGCCGAATTGATACTGCTCGATCACGCGGAGAACGGCCTCTACTACGTTCACAACGAGCTCGACGCGGAGCACCCCGGGCTCACGCTGAACGCGGTGGTCGCGGATATCAAGGACGCGGAAGGGCTCGAGATCGCGTTTCGCCGCTTCCGCCCCACGGTCGTGTTCCATGCCGCAGCCCACAAGCACGTGCCGCTGCTCGAAGCCAACCCGCGGGAGGCGGTGCTCAACAACATCATGGGCACGCGCTTCTTGGTCGACATCGCCGATCGCTTCGGCGTCGACAAGTTCGTCCTGATCTCGACCGACAAGGCCGTCAACCCCACCAGCGTGATGGGCGCATCGAAGCGCGTCTGCGAGATGATCCTCCAGAGCCGCTCCCAGCACAGCCGCACCCGGTTCATGGCGGTGCGGTTCGGCAACGTGCTGGGGAGCGACGGGTCGGTGATCCCGCTCTTCCAGCGCCAGATCGATCGCGGCGGGCCGATCACGGTGACCCACCCCGAGGCCCGTCGCTTCTTCATGACCATTCCCGAGGCGGTCCGGCTGGTGCTGCAGGCCGGCGCGATGGGACACGGGGGCGAAGTCTTCCTGCTCGACATGGGTGAGCAGGTGCGCATCGTCGATCTCGCGCGACAGCTGATCCGGATGTCGGGGCTGCGCGAGGGGGATGACATCGAGATCGTGTACACCGGGCTGCGGCCCGGCGAGAAACTCTACGAGGAATTGCACTCCGCGGCCGAGCGCACCCGCCTCACGCGCCACGAGCGCATCATCATGTGGGAGCTGGACGCGCGCGACGAGGCGGGCCTGCTCTCCGAGGTCGTCGAGCTCATCGCGATCGCAGAGAATGGCGATCGCGAGGCGGTGAAGCGGCAACTCCACCGGCTGGTGCCCGACTACCGGGAGCCGCGGATCGACGCGGCAGCGCCGCCGCCCGCGAGCGCGGTCATCGAGCTCCCGGTGTCGGTCCCCCAGCGTCCGCGGGCGTACGCGACCGCGCGAGACCTGCGCGCGACCGCGCGCGGCGCGCTGGACTGGGCGCTGGCGCTCGCGCTGCTCGCGCTCGCCTCGCCGCTGTGGGCGTTGCTCGTGGTCGAGGGGAGGCTGCGCGGAGCCCGCGACATCCTGCTGCGCGAGACGCGAATCGGGAGGACCCGCCGCGCCCTGGAGCGGCGCGGGCAGCGGGATCTACCCGCCATCGATCGCCGCAGCATCCAGCGCAGGACCCAGGATCTGCTCGGAACGCCCATTCACTGCGCGCGCTTCCGCAGCGACCTCGGCCCGGTGAGCCGCTGGACGGCGCGCCGCCGGCTGGACACCCTGCCGTTCCTGCTCAACGTGCTGCGCGGCGAAATGGCGCTGGTCGGACCGGGCGCCGAGAGAGAAGATATGGTGCTGCGCTGGAAGGGCGTGCTGCCCGAATACGAGCGCCGCTTCACGGTGCTGCCCGGCATCACCGGGCTGGCCCAGATCGCGGAATATTCCGACGGTGATTCCGGGCGCATCGGGCGGCGCGTTCAGTTCGACCTGCACTACATCGAGCACCGCTCTCTGGTGCTCGACATTCGCACGCTGCTGCGCACCGTGGGGGTCGTGCTCCGGCGCCCGCGGCGGCTTCCGGCACACGCGGCCGCGGAGCGGCCCGGACCGGCCATCGCGGGCAATCCGCCCGCAGTCAAAGGAGTGACACGATGAGGCGAGGGCTGCGCTGGCTGAAGTGCGGAGCGCTGACGATGCTGCTGCTCGGCGGACCCGCGGCGATCGCCGCGCGGGCGGCGGACTACGTGCTCGGCTCCGACGACGTGATCGCGCTCTCGGTCTGGCGTCACCCGGAGCTCGAGCGCAAGGTCGCCATCGACTCCGACGGCAACATCATCTTCCCTCCGATCGGATCGCTGAAGGCGGCGGGGATCACCACCGCGCAGCTCTCCGACCGCATCGCGGACCGGCTGTCGTCCTACCTGCGCGAGACGGTGACCGTCACCGTGACGGTGGCGCAATACATGAGCCAGAGCGTCTACGTGCAGGGCGCGGTGGGCGCGCCCGGACGCTACGGGTTCGAGCGCATCCCGGGGCTGGTCGACGTGCTGAACGGCGCGGGCGGCGGCGTGCCGGGCGCGGACCTCACGCGGGTGCAGATCCTGCGAAAGGAAGGCGATGCGCGCCGCATCATCATCGCGGACGTCGCGACCTCGTTGCGCGAGGGCACAGGCGGCGGTCTGCCGGACATCAAGCCCGGCGACACCATCGTCGTTCCATCCTTCGCCGGCGCGTTCGGGGCGGTGCCGGGAGACGCGGCCGCCGTGATCGGCGAGGTCGCCAAGCCCGGGCTCTACTCGGTGAGCGGAGGCATGAACCTGTGGATGCTCCTCGCTCAGGCGGGTGGGATCACGGGCCGTGGCGACCTGACCAAGGTGCGCGTCATCAAGGTGAGCGCCGACGGTCAGCAGGTCACGTCGCTCAACCTGAAGGAAATTCTCCAGCACGGCGGCGGCGCCCCGACCCTCGTGCAGCGCGGCGACGTGATCGTCGTGACGCCCACCGGGGCAAGCGGCTTCGCCCGCACCTGGGGCGGCTTCACGCAACTGCTCGCCGTTTCGCGCGACGTCGCGAACATCATCCTGATCAGCGACGCGATCAAGCATCGCAGCACGCCCTAGGACGCCATGACCGAAACGCCATCCGCTCCTTCGATCGATCCGGGCGCCATCCTCCGGATCGTCGCGCGCCGCAAGTGGCTGTTGATCGCGCCGTGGACGATCGCCACGCTGGCGGGGGTCGCCGCCGCGCTGCTGCTCAAGCCCATCTACTTCAGCAACGTGACGCTCCTGCTCGAGCATCCGACCCAGCTCTCGGGCCCGCTCGGCGGCATGGTGGGCGGGGGCGGCGGGGCGGACCAGCAGGCCGAGATCATGCGCGAGCAGGTGCAGAGTAGCCTGTTCCTGCGCACCGTCATCACCGCGTCCGGCATGATGAGCGACCTCGAGACCCGCGCGTGGGCGCTCAAGTCGCGGCGCCCCGATCCCGGCCAGACCGCGGAGGAGACGATCGAGGCCGCGCTGATCGACCACCTGCGGGACGCGATCACGATCCGCCGCAATCGCGGCGACGTGTTCCAGATCGCGGTCGGAGACTACACGCGTGAGCGGGCGCGGCGATTCGCGGAGGCGGTGTCGAATCAGTTCGTGCTCTCGTCGAAGGCCGCCCAGCTCGAGGCGGTGCGCGCGACCCAGGAGTTCAGCGTCGAGCAGCAGCAGATCTACAAGCACAAGCTGGACGAGAGCCAGGCCCGGCTCGACGCGGCGCGCCGCGCGTCGATCGCGAACACCATCTCGGGCGCCGCCGTGACGCCCAACAACCTGGTGCGCGCCCGCGGGCTGGCCGATCAGGCCGACCTCGAGATCGAGAGCCAGCGCCAGCGGGTCGAGGACATCCGCACCCAGCTCACCGGCAAGGTGCGGGACAACGACGCGGGGCTGCTCACAACGGCCGAGACCTCGAACCTCGCGGATCAGGTCGTGGCGCTCGAGCGCCAGCTGGCCGCCGCGCTGCTCACCGACGCCACCGGCGACCAGGGCGCGGCGATCCGCTCGTCGCTGGCGCGCAAGTCCTCGGAGCTCGATGCGGCTTATCAGCGCGGCGCCGCGATCGCGCTGCCGGCGCTCCCGGCGGACGTGCGCGACCTGCTGGTGCGCCTGCGCATGGCGCAGTCCGATCTGGTGGCGCGCCAGGCGCGCCGCGTCTATCTCGCGGACCAGGTCGCGCAGTTCGAACGCACCGCCGTGGCCTCTCCCGATCGCGACCTCGCGCTCGCCCGCCTCCAGCAGGAAGTTGACAACAATCAGGCGCTCTACAATTCGTTCCTCCAGCAGTCGGCCGCCGCGCAGATCTCCGAGGCGTTCGAGAACGCGAAGCTGAGCGGCCGCTTCAGCGTGCTCGAACCCGCCAACCTGCCGCGCGCGCCGGGCAAGCCGAACCGGCCGCTGCTGGTGGTGCTCGCCTTCCTGGTGGGCGGGCTGATCGGGATCGGCACCGTGCTGGTCGTCGAGCAGCACGACCAGTCCATGAAGAACGCCGAAGAGGTGGAGAATCTGCTCGGGCTCCCGGTGCTGGGCGCGATTCCCCGGGTGGAGGATCTCGAGCGTTCGTCGCGGCGCGCGCGCCCGATCACGACCTCCGCGCCCGGGTTGCCGGCCGCGCGCGACGGCGGGCTGCTGCACCGCCTCAAGGTCGAGAGTCCGCTGGGTCTCGAGTTCCGCCGGATCTACCTCAACCTCGCGAAGTCGCGCGGGCGCACGCTGCCGCGCACGCTGCTCATCACCAGCGCGACCCGCGGCGAGGGCAAGACCACGACCACGGCCTGCCTCGCGATCACGCTCGCCCGCGAGGCGCACGAGAAACTCCTGCTGGTGGACTTCGATCTGCGCAGCCCCGCGCTGCACCGCGCCCTCGGCGTGCCGAGCAGCAGCTGGGGGCTGGCGCAGATGCTGAAGCAGCGCAGCTTCGACGAGCGCTTCGTGCGGCAGACGGTGCTGCCCGGCCTCGATTTCCTTCCGGCGGGCAAGAGCGAGCGCCCGGCCTCGGAGTTGATCGACTCGGAGAGCGTGGACTGGTTCGTGCGCGAGGCCTCGTCTCGCTGGCCGCTGGTGCTGATCGACTCCGCGCCCAACCTCGCGGTGCCGGATTCGCTCATCCTGGGCCGGGCGGTCGAAGGCGTGCTCTACGTGATCAAGGCCGGGAGCACGGTGCGCAAGGCCGCGGAGTACGGGGTCAAGGTGCAGCGCGAGGCGCGCGACAACGTGCTGGGCGTGCTGCTCAACGACGCCGGCGAGATTCTTCCGCAGTACTACGGTTACCGCTCGAACACCTACGGCTATACCACGGAAGTGGCCGGGGGAGAGTCCTGACGCGGCCCATCGGCCGTTCGGGTCACGCGCGGACCGGGCCCGCCGTCCGGGATCCACGCACCGGGTAGATCGCGGCCTCGCGTCTCATCCGGCAGGGAGGGCTTCGCGGGTGCGCAGCATTCGCGTATTCAAGAACGTCGTCACCAACTACCTGCGCTTCATCATGGGCGGGCTGATCGGACTCGTCATCACCCCGATCATGGTCCACGTCATGGGCGACGGATCGTACGGGCTGTGGGTCACGGTGTTCTCGTTCACCGGCTACTTCGGGCTCTTCGATCAGGGCATCCGTCCCTCGCTCGTGAGATACATCTCGCGCGATCACGCGCGCGACGACCGTGAGGGCCTCGAGCGCACCGTGAACACCGCCATCGCGCTGTTCACGGTGGTGGGCCTGATCGCGCTCGGGGTGACGGCGGTGGTGGCCGCGCGGTTCGTGCACTGGTTTCACATCGACCCGGCGAACGCCAGGGTCGCCTCCACCGTGGTGCTGGTGGCGGGCGGCTCGGTGGCGGTCGGGTTTCCGCTCGGCGTGTACGGCGCGGTGCTCTCGGGCCTCCAGCGCTACGACCTGGGCAACGGCATCGGCATCGCGGTCGCCATCGTGCGCGCGCTCGCGTTCGTCGCGGTGCTGCGTCTCGGCGGCGGACTGGTAGGGCTCGCGTGGGCCTCGCTGGCGATGAGCCTGATCGGTTACCTGCTCTCGTGGATCGCGGTGCGCCGCCTGCTCCCCGGCCTTCGCTACGGCTTGCGCTTCGTCACGCGCGACCACGTCTCGTTGATCGGGTCGTACGGGGGCATCGCGATCCTGGGCGCGCTCGCGACCAGCATCACGTTCCAGACCGACGCGCTGGTCATCACGGCGTTCATGAGCGCCGCCGCGGTCACGCCGTTCGCGCTCGCGGCCGGACTGGTCGAAAACGTCCGCGCGATCGTGCACTCCGCGACCTACGTGCTTTCGCCGACCGCGAGCGAGCTGGAGACCCGGGGTGAGACCGGAAAGCTGCACGCCATGCTGATCGCGGGTTCGATGTACTCGGTGCTGTTGAGCTGGCCGGTGCTGGCCGGCCTGCTCGTCTTCGGGCGCGGGTTTCTCGTGACGTGGGTGGGCCCGCAGTATGCCTCGGCGTCATCGCTGCTCGCGATCCTCGCGGTTCCCACGCTGATCTCGCTGCCGCAGTCCGCCGCCTCGGCGCTGCTGTTCGGGGTGAGCCGGCACAAGGGCGTCGTGACGCTCTCCATGCTCAACGCGCTGCTCAACCTGGGACTCTCGATCTGGTGGGTGAAGCCGTTCGGGCTCACCGGCGTCGCGATGGGGACGGCGATCCCCCTCGGATTGATCAGCGGGATGGCGATGATGCTCTACGCCTGTCACGCGCTCGAGATGCCGTTCTCGCGCTACCTGTGGGAGGGCATGGGCCGCCCCGGGCTCGCGTGCCTCGCGTTCGCGATCCCCGCGCTGGCCGTGGAGTGGCTCTGGCATCCGGTCGGCTGGGTGCCGCTCGCGGCCGCGACCGGCGGGTGCTGGGCGGTCTTCGCGTGGTTCGCGTGGCGCTTCGGCATGAACGCGGGCGAGCGCGAACGCTGGCTCATCATGGTGCCGGCGCTGTTCGGGCGAAAGCCGGCGGCGGCCGGGATCGCCGGATAACGATGGCGACCGCCACGGAGTTTCGCGTCGCCGCCGTGATCCCGGCGCACGATGGAATGCCCGACGTGATCGAAGCGGTGGCCTCAGCGCTCGAGCAGTCACTCGCCCCGGCCGAGGTGGTGGTGGTGGACGATGACTCTGGAGACGGCACCGGCGACGCCGTCGAGCGAAGGTATGGCGACCGGGTGCGCGTGGTGCGCGGGCGCTTCGGCTCCGCCGCCGCCGCGCGCAACGCGGGATGGCGCGCGGCGCGCTCGCCGTGGGTCGCGTTCCTCGATGCAGACGATCTCTGGTTTCCCGACAAGCTCGAGACCGCGGGCGCCGCGCTCGCGGCGGCGCCCCGGGCCCTGTGGTTCTTCAGCGACGGCGCCTTCCGCACGCTGGAGGGGGTGCTCGAGCCATCCTGGCTCGCGCACTACGCCGTGCTCGATCCGCACTATCTGGGGTCGCCGCTCGCCGAGCTGTTCGAGGTCAACTTCGTCCTGACGTCGTCGGTGATCGTGCGCCGGGACGCGATCGATGCGCTCGACGGATTTCGCGAGGACATGACGCACGCGGAGGACCTGGATCTCTGGATCCGTCTCGCGCGCCGCGGCCCGGCGGCCGGCTCGTCCCGCGCGCTGGTGCGCTACCAGCATCGCGTGGGCGGTCTCACGCGCCAGCTCGAGGCGCGGCTCACCGGGAACGCCATCCTGTTCCGGCGGCTCGCGGATGACGGGACGCTCCCGGCCGGGCTGCGCCGCCGCGCGCGGCGACGCGCGGCGCTCGCGCACTACAAGCTCGCGATCGCGGCGATGCGCGAGGGGCGCGCGGACGAGTGCCGGCGCTGGCTCAAGCTCGCGTGGATCTTCCCGGAGCGCGCGGTCGCGGTGAGCGCGGCGTGGGCGGCGAGCCTGCTGCCTTCCGGCTGGCGCGCGGGGCTCCGCCGGCAGCGCTGGGCGCGCGAGGGAATCGCGGCGCCGCTCGGGCGGCAGCGGCGCGTCGTGCTCCGTTCATCGCGCGAGGCGGAGAAGCCGGCATGACCCTCGATCCCCCCATCTCACCCGGCTCCACCGTCCGCGAGGCGCGCGAGACCGCGCGCCGTCACGCCCGCGCGATGCCGGTCGGGTTCATCGTGCTGGGCGGTTCCGCGGCCGGCGTGGCGATCGTCGCGCTCTTCGTCTTGCTCGACTACCGTTTCGGGCAGGACGCGCATCGGCTCGTGAAGATCCTGCTCGGGGCGGGCCTGCTCGCGGGCATGGTGGTGTGGCCGCGGGTCGGACTGTTCGCGCTGCCGGTGCTCACCCCGTTCCTGCCCTGGATTCCGAAGGTGCCGATTCCGGGCGTGAACCCCGTGAACCTGCTGCTGTTCTCGGTGTTCTCGTTCTGGGCGGTGTCGCGCGTGGCGCGCGGCCAGTGGTTCTTCCGGCGCGGCCCGCTCGATCTGCTGCTCTCGGGCCTGATCCTCATGACCGGCCTCGCGGTGTTGCGCGGCGCGGCGTTTCCCACCGGTTATCGATACGACGCGACCGACGCGGGCCTCCAGTGGTTCCGCACCAGCATGACGTTCATGTGCTATTTCATCGGCTACGCGATGACCCGCGGCCCGAAGGATCGACGCATGCTGAGCGCCGCGGTGGTCGTGGGACTCGCCGCCGAGGCGATCGTGACGATCCTCTATGGCCGCAGCGGCCATGCCGGGCGGGCGACCGGCTCGTTCGGGCAGTCCAACGATCTGGGCGCGTTCCTCGCGATCTTCACGGTGTTCGCGGCCGCGCTGGTTCCCGGGACGCGCCGGCTGGTCGGGAAGCTGCTGATCACGGGGGCGGTCGTCGCCGGGACGGTCGCGGTGCTGTTCACGGTGTCGCGGGGCGCGATCGCAGCGCTCGGCGTGGGATTGCTGTTCGTCGCCTTCCGCAGCTCGCGCGTGCTCACCTTCGTGGTGCTCGCCGTGCTCCTGACCTCGCCGCTCTGGACGCCCGACTACGTGAAGGACCGCATCCTGCACACCCAGGTCGAGAGCGGCGATGAGGACGCGACGACGCTCGAATCCTCATCGCAGCTGCGGATCGATACCTGGCGCGCGATCCTCGAGGTCGTGACCAGCCACCCGCTGGATGGCGTCGGGTTCGCGGGTCTCGGCTACGTGCTGCCCGAGACCGGCACCGCGCTCGGCGTGGAGGTGAAGGACTCGGCCCACAACACCTACCTGCGCTTCCTCGGCGAGATGGGGATCTTCGGCCTCGCATTCTTCCTGTGGCTGCTCTGGAAGTGTCTCGCGCTCGCGCGCGATGCGGCGCGGCGCGCGGCTTCGCCGTTCGATCGCCAGCTGGGCGTGGGCCTGATGGGGGCGACGCTCACGCTCGCCGCCTGCTGCGCGTTCGGCGACCGCTTCTTCCCGATCGTCATCACCGGGAATTTCTGGCTGCTGTGCGCCCTCGCGAGCGACATCGTGGACGAGTCGAAAGGATCCGCGGCGTGAGCGGGCGCGCGATCCGCTGGATCATGAGCCTCGCCCCGCGCGCGCGGAACGGCGCCGCCGGGCCGCGGCTCACGATCGTCCGCCATCACCGCGTGTATGGTGACGGCGAGCGGCCGCTCTACCGGCTGGGGGTGAGCGAGAGCGTGCTCGCGGCGCAGCTCGACATGCTGGTCGCGCTCGGGATGACCCCGGTCACGGTCGCGGAGGGCCTCGCCGCCCTCGGCGCAGGCGAGCCGGGGCATCGCGTCGCGATGAGCTTCGACGACGGGTACGCCGACAACGTCACGCGCGCCCTGCCGCTGCTGAGCGCGCGCGGCGCGCGCGCCACGTTCTACCTCGCGGCCGGGCTCATCGACGAGCGCCGCGCGCCATGGTGGGACGAGCTGGCGCACGCGCTCGAGGCGACGCGCGCCGCGGAGATTCCCGCGATCGATCGCGGGAGCCGGGCCGCAGCGCTCCCGCTCCGCGATCCGGGGTCGCGCGCGCGCGCGCTGCGCGCGCTGCTGCCCGGGCTGCGGAGCGAACCGGCCACCCAGCGCGCGGCGCTCGATGCGCTGCGCGAACGGTTGGAGGTGCGCGACCCGGCGCCGTGCGAGCTCGCGACCTGGGATCAGGCGACGCGACTGGCCGAGGCCGGCATGGAGCTCGGCGCCCACACGTTGAGTCATCCGTTCCTGAGCCTGCTCGATCGTCCCGCGCAGGATCGCGAGATCGCGGGTTCGATCGATCGGATCGAGCGGCGGCTGGGCGTGCGACCGCGCGGGCTCGCCTATCCCGGGGGCGACTACGACGCGGCGAGCGTCGCGATCGCCCGGGCGCGCGGTCTCGAATACGCGGTCACGACGCGCGCCGGCGACGTCGCTCCGGCGGCGGCGCGTTTCGAGCTCCCGCGGCGCGGCCTCTCGGATGGCGCGTGCCTCGGCCCCGACGGGCGCTTCTCGCGGCGGCTGGCGCGCGCGGAGCTCGACGGCGCGTTCGACCGCCTGCGCGGGACCGGGCCGCAGCCATGAGCGCCCGCGCGCGACTGCGCGTGCTGTTCGTGGTCGGCAATTTCGTGGCCGGAGGGGCCGAGCGCCACCTGCTCGAGCTCTGGCGGCGCATCGACCGCTCGCGCTTCGAGGTCGAGATCGCCTGCTTCCGCAACGAAGGCCAGTTCGCCGGGGAGGTCGCAGCGCTGGGATGGCCGGTGCGGGTGCTGGGCGTCGGGCGGCGCGTGTACGACGCATCGGGCGCACGCGGACTCCTGCGCCTGCTCCACCTCGTGCTGAGCTTCCGTCCCGACGTGATCCACGGCTATCTGTTCGGACCCAACCTGTTCGCGGTGCTCGCCGGAAGATGTGCGGGCGTGCGCGTGATCGCGGTCGCGAAGCGCAACATCGATGCGTTCGAGACGCCGCGCCAGGCCCGGGTGCAGCGCTTCACGCACCGGCTCGCCACCCACGTGACGGCGGTGAGCGAGGCGGTGGCCGAGACCGTCGTCGCGCTCGGCGTTCCGCGCGAACGCATCACGGTCATCCCCAACGGCGTGGACGCCGCGCGCTTCGCGGCCGCCGCGCCCGATCGCTCCGCGCTCGGCGTGAACGGAAGCGGCGCCGTGATCGGGAGCGTGGGCTGCCTCGCGCCGCGCAAGGACTACGGCACGCTGCTGGAGGCGCTGGCCGCGCTCGCGCGGCGCGGAATCGAACCGGAGCTGGCGCTGGTCGGCGAGGGGCCGGAGCGCGCGGCGCTGGAATCGCGGGCGCGCGCGCTGGGCCTCGGCTCGCGCGTGCGGTTCCTCGGCGAGCGGGGGGACGTCGAGCGCCTGCTCCCTGCGATGGACGTATTCGTCCTCTCCTCGCGCGAGGAAGGGATTCCCAACGCGCTGCTCGAGGCGATGGCCGCATCGCGACCCTCGATCGCCACCGCGGTGGGCGGCACCCCCGAGGTGATGCAGGACGGCGTGACCGGGTGGCTGGTGCCGCCCGGCGAGCCGGAGGCGCTCGCGACCGCGATCGAATCCGCGCTGCGCGATCCCGCCGAGGCGGCGCGGCGCGGGGCCGCGGCGCACCGTGCGGTGGTCGAGCGCCTCAGCATCGAGGCGATGGTGCGCGCTCACGAGGCGTTCTACATCGGGGCCGCGGGAGGGGAGGCGCGGTGAAGCCGATCGCATACGTCACGACGACGTTTCCCACCTTCGCGGCGTTCATCGAGAACGAGATCCTCCGCCTGCGCCGGCGCGGCGTGGCGGTGCGCGTTTACACGCTGCGCCCGCTGCGCGCCAACTTTCAGCCGGAGTACGCGGCGCTGCTGCCGATCACGGTGTGCGTCGGCTCGCCGCTCGATCCGCGCTCGTGGGCCGCGCTCCTCGGGTGGCTGATGCGCCGCCCGCGGGTGCTGGTGCCGGAGGTCGCGCGCCTGCTGTGGGCGTCGCGCGGCAGCCTGTACGCGCTCGCCGGCCACCTCGGGTACCTGCCCGCAGCGGCGCGGGTCGCGACGCTGATCGAGGCCGATGGCGCGGAGCGCGTGCACGGCGCCTGGGCGCATTTTCCGGCCACCGTTGCCTATCTCGCCGCGCGGCTCACCGGGTGCAGGTTCAGCATGGCGGGTCACGCCGGCTCCGATCTCTACCGCACCCAGGCCTTCCTCGCGCAGAAGGCGCGGGCCGCGGATTTCGTCGCGACCTGCGTGCGCGGCAACGCAGACATGCTGCGCGCGCTCGCGGGGGACGGCGCGCGCATCGAGTGGATCTACCATGGCGTGGATCGCTCGCGCTTCAACGGAGTGGGACGCGCGCGCGATCCGGAACCGCTGCTGGTCGCGGTGGGCCGGCTCGCCGAGACCAAGGGATTCGATCTCGCGGTCGAGGCGCTTGCCGTGCTCGCGCGCCGCGGGATCAGGCCGCGCGTGATGTTCGTGGGCGACGGGCCGGAACGGCCGCGCCTCGAGCGGCTCGCTCGCGAGGGCGGCGTCGCGCCGCAGGTCGAGATCCGCGGCTGGATCGCTCAGACCGAGTTGTTGCCGCTCTACCGGCGCGCGTGGCTGCTGCTGGCGCCGAGCCGCGTGCTCGCGAACGGCCGGCGCGACGGGATTCCGAACGTCATCGTCGAGGCGCTGGCGATGGGGCTGCCATGCGTCGGCGCGCGCGCCGCGGGGCTCGAGGAGGCGATCGTCCACGGCGAGACCGGCTGGCTCGTGCCGCCCGAGGATCCCGTCGCGCTCGCTGACGCGATCGAGGCGCTGATCCGCGAGCCCGCGCGGATCGACCGGATGAGCGATGCTGCGCGCTCGAGCGTGGCCGATGCCTTCGACGCGGATCGCAATTTCGAGCGGCTCTACGCGTTGTTCGCCGGCGGCGGCCGCGCGGCGCGGCCGGCGGGGGCCGGGTCGTGAGCGCGGTCCGCATGCGGGTGCTGCACGTGATCGAGGCGATGCAGATGGGCGGCGCGGAGTCGGTGATCGTCGAGCACGTGCGCCACGCTGGCCCGGACGTCGAGAGCATGGTCTGCGCCCTCAATCGCGGCGGACCGGCGCTCGAGGCGGCAGAACGCCTGGGCGCGCGCACCTTCATGCTCGGCAAGCTCGGGCGGCGGGCGTTCGCGCTGCGCCGGCTCGCGGGGCTGATGCGCGAGGAGCGGGTGGACGTTGTGAACGGCCACAACCCGACCGGCGCACTCTACGCAACGCTCGCCGCGGCATGGGCCGGGGTGCCGGTGGTGCTGCGCACCGAGCACAGCATCCACTACGCCGGCCGGCATTCCGGGCTCTATCCGCTGCTGGAGATGGTGACCACCGCGATGACGCGACGCGTGGTGTGCGTGTGCGATGCTGTGCGCGAGAGCCACGTGCGCCGCCTGCGGTGGGCGGCGAAGCGCTTCGTGACGGTGGCGAACGGCATCTCGCCAGCGCCGGGCGCGCGCCCGCGTGACGCGACGCGCGCGGGGCTCTTGCTCGGCGAGGCGCAGCCGGTGCTGCTCACCGTGGGCAGCCTGACCCGGCAGAAGGCGCAGGACCTCCTGCTCGATGCATTCGCCCGCGTCGGCGCCCGCCTGCCGGATGCACGCCTGCTGATCGCGGGCGACGGGCCGTTGCGCGGCGCGCTGGCGGATCAGGCGAAGCGCCTCGGGCTCGGCGACAGCGTGCGGCTGCTCGGCGCGCGGATCGACGCCGCCGACCTGATCGCGGCGGCCGACGTGTTCGTGCTGTCTTCGCGCCGCGAAGGGCTTTCCATCACGCTGCTGGAGGCGATGCGCGCCGGGCGACCGGTGGTGGCGACGCGCGCCGGGGGGAATGCCGAGGCGGTCGCGGACGGAAGCACCGGCCTGCTGGTCGAACCCGGCGACGCCACCGCGCTCGCGGAGGCGCTTCACGCGCTGCTCTCGGATCGCGCCCGCGCCGATGCGATGGGCGCGGCGGGCCGGGCGAGGTGGGCCGAGCGCTACACGGCGGAGCGCATGGTGCGCGAGACCGAGGCGCTGTACCGGGCGGAGCTGGCGCGACGCGGGGTCCGGGCTCGAGACGCGAACGGGCTCGGGTGACGAGCGGCATGCCGGCGCGTGAGCGGCACGTGAAGCGGCGGATGATGCGCGCCCCCGAATTCGCGAGGCGAGCGTGAGCGTGCTCTCCTGGCACAGCGAGACGCCGCTGGAGCCGGCGTTCGAGAGCGCGTGGGACGCATGCGTCGCGCGCCTGCCCTTCGCGAATCACTCGTTGCGGCTGGATCTCATGCGGTGGGAGGCGCGGCACGGCACGCCGTCGATCGCGGTGCTGGTCCACGAGCCGCCCGTGACGGGCGCGATCGTCGCGCGATTCGAGCGCGGCGTGTGGGTGAGTGGATTGCCATGGCGCTGGCATGTTGCGGTCGAGCAGACCGGCCGTCCGCCCGCGGCCGCGCTCGCGAGCGAAGAGGCCGCCCTGCTGTTCGCGCATCTCGCCCGCTGCACGCGCGGCGAGCGCGTGCGTTGCTTCCTTCCATGCGCGCCGCCGCGCGGGATTCCGGGCTACCTCGCGGGCAAGACGCTGCTGCACGCGATCGATCGGCCGGACGAAGCGCTGATTCGCGCGATGGACAAGACCAAGCGCAGCGCCATCCGGCGCGCCGAGCGGGAGGGCTATCGCGTCGTCGAGACGTCGGAGCTCGCGTGGCTCCGCAAGTTCGAGCGCGTGCAGCACGAGACCCAGGCGCGTCATGGACGCTCGATCGCGACCGAGCCGGCCGCAGATCCCGCTCCCGGCGAGCGGTGGCGCGAATGGGAGCTGCCGTGGATGTGGCTGCTGCTCGCGGTGCGCGGCGAGGAGGTGGGCTCGGGTTTCGGTTTCGCGCTCGGTCCCGGAGCGCTGATCGAGAGCCGGGCCGCCGCCTCGACCGTCGAGGCGCGGCGCGCCGGGGCCTTCGTGCTGCTCGCATACGAGGCCGCGCGACGCGCCCGCGATCGCGGCCTTCGCTGGCTCAACTGGGGCGGCGACACTTTCTTCAAGCGCGACGTGACCGGGCCGCTGGGCGCGCCGGTCGCCATGCATTGCTGGCTGGGGGGCGGGGCGAGATGGGCGATGGCGAATGCCTCAGAGGCCCTGTGGAGGAGCGCGCGGGTGCGCGTGGCGGCAGCATTCCGCTCGGTGAGGGCGGGCGGGCAGGAGGCGGAGTCGTGAGCGGGGCGCGTGCGAGCGAAGTGGTCCCGCGCCCTGGCGGGTTCTACGGCGCGGCGAAGCGTGCGCTGGACGTCGCGACCGCGCTCGCGCTGCTGGTCGTGTGCTCGCCGCTGATGGCGCTGGTCGCGGTGCTGGTGCGGCTCGATTCGCCAGGACCCTCTCTGTTCCGCCAGCGCCGCATCGGGCGCGGATCGCGCGAGTTCGTGATCTTCAAGTTCCGCACCATGCGGGTCGGGACGCCGCACCTCGCCTCGCACCTGATGGGACCGGGCGCGAGCCACGTGACGCGCGCGGGCCGCGTACTCCGGCGCTTCAGCATCGATGAGCTGCCGCAGCTGTGGAACGTCGTTCGCGGCGAGATGGCGCTGGTGGGGCCGCGGCCGGCGCTCTTCAACCAGGACGATCTCATCGCGATGCGACGCGCGGCGGGGGTTGACGCGCTGCGGCCGGGCGTCACCGGGTGGGCGCAGGTCAACGGCCGGGACGACATCGCGCTCGATGAGAAGGTGCGCCTCGACCGGCATTACGCGGAGCACGTCGGGTGGCGGCTCGACCTGTCGATCATGCTGCGCACGGCGATCACGCTCGTCTCGTCCCGCGGGGTGTACTGATGGACCGGGGCGGATGGTCATGACGGCCGGCGCGCAGGGGGCGACCGCCGCGCCGGCGGGGGTGAGCGCGGCGCGGGCCGCGGGGGCGACGCTGCTGCTCGCCCTGCTGATCGCGATCTACTCCCGCACCGCGATCGCCCTGTGGGGCGTGTGGACGACCAACGACAACTACTCGCACGGCCCGCTGGTGCCGCTGGTCTCGCTCGCGCTGGTGTGGATGCGGCGCCATCGGATCGCGGCCGCGCCCGCGGCCGGCGACGGACGGGGCGTGGCGCTGGTGGGGCTGGCCTGCGCGCTGCAGCTCGCGGGCATCCGCTCCGACGTGCTCATGCTGCAGGGCGATTCGTTCGTCCTCATGCTGTTCGGGCTCGCGCTCGCGTTCCTGGGCACCGCGCGCACCCGCGTGCTCGCCCTTCCCATCGGCTACCTGGTGTTCATGCTCACCTTCCCTCCGCTGCTCGTGAACCAGGTCAGCTTCGGACTCAAGGACATCGCGGTGGGGCTCGCGACCCGCGCCGCCGAGATGCTGGGCGTGGAGCTTCAGCGCAGCGGCATGAGCCTGTTCGTCGCGAGCGGCGAGCTGCGCGTCGAGCATCCGTGCAGCGGGTTGCGCTCGCTGATCGCGCTGCTCGGGCTCGGCGCGCTGCTGGCCGCGCACCTGCGCGGCACATGGTGGCGGCGCGGATTGCTCTTCCTCGCGGCGGTGCCAGTTGCGATCGCCGTGAACGCGATGCGCATCACCCTGCTCATCCTGGTCGCGCACTACGCCGGCATCGCGCGTGTGACGCGGACGCTCCACGACGTCTCGGGCGTGCTGCTCTACGTCGTGGCGCTGTTCGCGATGTTCGCGGTCCGGGCCGCGCTCGAGCCGGGCCCGCCCGGGAGGATCGCCCGGTCATGAGGCGCTTCGCCATCGTGTTCGCGATGCTGGCCGCGACCGGCGCGTACGTGTGGCTCCACCCGCCGGTCAATCTCGCGGTGGGGCGGGGAGCGCTGCGTTCGGTCCCCGCGGTGTTCGGAGCATGGAGCGGGATCGAGCTGTCGTTCGAGGACGCGGTCGTCGAGGAGCTCCAGTCCGACGACCTGCTGATCCGCCGCTACGAGCGGGGCGGCGACGTGGTCTGGCTGTGCATCGTGTTCCATCAGAACCGGCGCTACGGGGCGCACGACCCGCGCGTCTGCTACGAATCGCAGGGCTACGTCGTCGAGCGCCCCTCGCGGGCGCTGGTCGCGGACGGTTCGGAGCAGGGCCTGTGGGTCAACAGCTTCGTCGCGGACGCGCCCCGCCGCCGGCGCCTGGTCCGCTACTGGTGGACCACCGCGGGGCTCACCACCATGGACGTCACATCGTTCCGCCGGCAGATGGCGCTGCGCGGCGCGCTCGAGAATCGCTCGTGGGGAGCGTTCGTGCGGGTCGAGACTCCGATCCAGGGCGGCGACGAGGCGGCCGCGGCGCGCAGGCTCGACGATTTCTCCGCCCGGATCGCCGCGGTGCTGCCCGCCACGCTCGCGGCGGCGGCCGCTCCGGGCCGGGCGGCGCGATGAATCTGTTCGAGCAGGTCGCGCTCGCGATCCAGGCCATGCTCCGCACCCTCCGCCTGTTTCCGAAGCCCGTGCTGTGGGTCCCGTGGCTGGTGCTGGGATCGGTGCAGCTCGCGATCGTCGCGCTGCTGTGGGGCTTCGCCCACCCGGCCGTCTCGTGGTTCATGGCGCCGCTACTCACTCGCGTCGCGGGCGCCGAGGTCCTCAGGTATCCGAATCTCATGAGCGCGATGCCCGACTTGTTCTCGCGCGTCGATCTGGCGATCGGCACGCTGCTCGGCTCGGTGATGATCGGCGCGGCGACCGTGATGTTCGCAGAGCAATTCCGCGGCGGCCGTCCGCGTGCTGGCGTCGCGTTGCGTGAAGCGCTGCGCCGCGGCGGATCGCTCATCCTTGCGCAGCTCCCGTTCAACGTCGCGGTCGTCGGGCTGTCCACCCTGCTCGACGGCTGGCTGCTCCGCCGCGGAGGGGGCGGACTCACGGGCCGGCTCCTCGAATTCGGCCTGATCGCGGGGCCGGTCGTGATCCAGTCGCTGTTCCTGTATGTGGCCGCGCTGGTGATGATCGAGCGGAGGAGCGCGCTCTCGGCGCTCGCCGCGCTGCCCCGCACCTGGGCGCGCGGATTCTGGGCCGGGCTGGCGCTGGGTTTCACGCCGCTCGTGCTGCTGCTCCCGCTGCATGCGCTCTCCGATCGCGCCGCGCTGCTCGTGAATCGCGGCGACCCGGAGCTGGTGGGCTGGCTGGTCACGCTGGAGGTGGTCGCGTCGCTGGGCGTCTGGTTCCTGCTCGCGGGCAGCGCGACCCTGGTGTACCTGGGCGCGATGGCGAACCCGGACGACGGGTGGGCGCCGTGAGCGCGGATCGCAGGCCGCGGCGCCGGGTGGCGGTGCGGGTCGCGCGCTGCGTGCTGGCCGCCGGTCTGATCGCGGTCGCCGGCTGCGGCGATTCGGCGCTCTGGGCCCGATACCGCGCCGAGAAATCGTATTGGCATGCCCGTCGCCTCGCGGAGCGGCTCCAGCTCAATCCCGCGCTGGCGACGGACGCGGACTACGAGCGGGCGATGGCGGCGTTCCGCGAAATCACCAGGGCGTTCCCGCCGGGGGTGTGGGCCGGGACCGGCGAGGGACCGATGGCGCTCGAGGTGGGGGAGGTGTCGGGGCGCGCGGCGATCGCGTGCGCGCGCATCGAGGAGATGCGCGGGCACGAGAAGCTGGCGCTCGCGGGTTACGCCCGCGCGATCTCGGACTATCGAACGCTCGGGTCGGTGGGGGTCGAGGCGGCGGCGGCCAGGGCCGAGCTGCTCTCGGAACTGGGGCGGGGCCCCGATGCGCTCGCCGCCTGGAGCGTCGTCGCCGCGGACTATCCGCCGGTCGATCCCGCGCGGCATGTCGCGTCGCAGGCGGTGCTCGATGCGCCGCTCCGCATCGCGGCGCTGCTCGATGCCGCCGGCCGGGACGCGGCGCGGGATTCGGTGCTGCGCGCCGCGGATCGCCGCCTGCTCGATGGGCTGGCGGGCGCGCGGGGGACGCGGGCCGCGCCGGATCTCTGGCTCGCGCTCGCGGCGACCCGGACCGCGCGCGGAGACGGCGACGGCGCGCTCGCGGCGCTCCGCGGCGTTCTGGGCGAGCCGGCGGACCGGGCGAACGCGTCCCGGCGCGTCATGACGCTGGCGCGCACCGCGCTCGAATCGGGGCGCCCCGACACTGCACGCGTGTACGCGGCGTGGGCCGCGATCGGCGCCGCGCCGGCGGATCGCGCGGATGCGATGCTGATCCTCGCGCGGGCATGGGAGGCGAGCCATCGTCCCGATTCCGCGCTCGCCGCGTTCGGCCGCTTGCTCGAAGCCTGCCCGGAGGCGCAGGATCCGGCGGCCGAAGCGCGGTTCCGCCGCGGGGCGATTCTGGAGGCGGCGGGTTCGTGGGAGGCGGCGCGCAGCGAGTATCGCGCACTGGCGGCGGCGCGACCTACGCATCCGCTCGCGTTCGAATCGGTGCTGCGCATCGTGCGGTATCACCTTCACCGGGGTGAGATCGAAATCGCCCGCGTGGAAGCGAGGCGGGCGCTCGAAAACATGGACTACCTGATCGCGACCCAGCGCGACGACGAGGTGCAGCAGCTGGCGCGGCGCACGCGAGCCGACCTGCTGGTCGCGCTCGGCGATTCCACGGGAGCGTGCGATGCGCTCGCGGATCTCTGGCGGCGGTACGCAGGCACGACCGCCGGCGCGGAGGCGGGAATGCGTGCGGCCGGCATCGCCGAATCGACCCTCGTGGATCGCGGCCGCGCGCGCGGGCTGTATCGTGACATCGCCGAACGCGCGACGGATCCCGGATCCCGGCAGCGCGCCCGGGCCGCGGCTGCCCGGCTGGGCCAGGACTGAAGGCCAGGAGGACGAGTGGAATTCGCGACATCGCCGATCCAGGTGACGCTGGTGGTCGCGAGCGCCTGGCTCGCCGCGGTCATCGGCGTGCTCGCCACGCTGCGGCGGGGACACTGGCTGACGACCCTGGTGTTCTCGGCGGCCTTCCTGTCGATGGCGGCATTCCAGGCGGGGACGCTCGGCATCCTCGAGGCCGCCACTCCCGGGACCGCGCGCATGTGGGCGACCTATCTCGCCGAGGTCTCCGCCCTCGCCTCCTGGCTGTGGCTGAGCCTGAGCGTGGTGCTGGCTCGCTCGGATCCCTGGTCGCAGATCAAGAACTCGGCGGCCTACCTGATCCTCGCCCTGATCGGCTGTGTCGCGATGTCCGCCGCGTCCGAAACTCCCTTCATCGTTCGCGAGGTGGCGGGCCAGGGCGGTCGCGGGGTGATCGTGCTCGCCGGCATGGGCAAGATCTACCTCATGTATCTCGTGGTCGTGATGGTCGCCGTGCTGATGAACATCGAGCGCACGCTGCGCACCGCGCCGGCGGCCTCCAAGCGCCGGCTGCGGCCGATGTTTCTCGCGTTCCTGGTGGGGATCCTGAGCGAGCTGCTGGTCGTCTCCGGGGGATTGCTCTACGGCGGCGTGCGCGTCTCGTGGCTCGCGGCGAGCGCCGCGCCGATGTTCGGCGCGGGCGTCGTGACCTCGTTCGCGCTCGCGCGCCGGCGGCTCTCGGACATGAGCGTTCCGCTCGCCCGGCCGGTCATCTACTACTCGTCGGTTTCGCTCACGCTGGCGGGCGCGTTCCTGCTCACGATGGCCGTGCTCTCGAAGCTGGTCCCGATCCTCACCCCCGAATGGAAGCGGGGCGTGAGCCTCGCGTTCTATCTGCTGGCGGGAGGGGGCGGGTTGCTGCTGACGCTCAGCCCGCGCGCGAATCGCGCCGTCAAGCGGTTCATCGATCGCAATTTCTACGCGAATCGCTACGACTATCGTCGTGAGTGGGAGCGCGTGACGAATGCCATCGCTCCTTCGGCGCGCCCCGACGATCTGTATCGCCAGATCGAGACCCTGATGGGAACGATCTTCGAGGCCAAGCGCATCGCGCTCTACCTCGCGGACGAGCGCGGCGGCGGCTTCCGCCGCGCGTATGGCCCGCCGGCGATGCCGCCCGTGATCGCGCCGGAGAATCCGCTGGTGCAGGAGCTTCAGCGCTCGGGGGCGCCGGTCGTGTTCCGCGAGATGGCGCAGGACCTCGATCTGATTCCGGTCGCCGTGGAGAATCGCGAGGCCATCCGCGCGGTGTCCGCGGCGGTCTGCGCCTCGCTCACGATCGGCGGCGATCGGGTCGGCCTGATCTGGCTGTCCGAGAAGCGGAACGAGGAGGACTACACGGCGGAGGACGTTCAGTTCCTGGGCGCGGTGTCGCGCCAGATCGCGGCCGCGCTCGGCTTCGCCCGCCAGGCCGAGCAGCTCGCCGAGACTCGCCAGCTCGAGTCCCTTCACCGTCTCTCGTCCTTCGTGCTGCACGACATCAAGAACCACGTGTCGGGCCTCTCGCTCGTTGTCGAGAACGCGCGCCAGCACCTGTCCGATCCGGAATTTCAGCGCGACGCGCTCACCGTGCTGGAGCGCACCGTCGCGAACCTGCGAGAGCTGATGAGCCAGGTCTCGAGCGTGGCACGGCCCACCGAGGTCCACCCCGAGCCCTGCGCGCTCGGAGCGCTCTTCGACGATGCGGTCGCGGCGGCGGGACTGAGCGCCGGGGCGCATCCGGTCGCACGCGTCGAAGTGCGGTGTGATCGCGAGACGTCGGTGCAGGTCGATCGATCTCAGATGCTGCGGCTCGTTACGAACCTGCTCGTCAACGCGCGGGAGGCGCTGGACGGCGATGGGGAGATCGAGCTGACGGGCGTGGTGCGGCCCGGTCCGAATGGCGCTGGCGATTTCGCGCTGACCGTGCGCGACAGCGGGCGCGGCATGAGCGAGGAGTTCATGCGCGGCGCGCTGTTCCGGCCGTTCTCCACCACCAAGCCGGCGGGACTCGGCATCGGGCTCATGCAGTGCCGGAGCATCGCCGAGGCGCACGGCGGCGAGCTCACGATCGAGAGCCGCTTAGGCGCCGGCACCACGGTGTCGGTGTGTCTGCCGGCCGCGGCCGTCGCCCCCGGGCGGGAGCGGCCGGCGTGAGCGCTGAGAAGATCCTGATCGTCGACGACGAGGAATCGATCCGGAACCAGCTGAAGTGGGGACTCAAGGACCAGTACGACGTCCTCACCGCCGGGACCGTGGAGGAGGCGCGGCGCCTGCTGCGCGACGAGCACCCCGGCATCGTGACGCTCGACGTGAATCTGCAGGCGCAGGGCGGACCCAGCGACGACGGCATGCGCCTGCTCGACGAGATCGTCGATCGCCACCCGTTCACCAAGGTGATCATGGTGACCGGGAGCGAGAGCCGCGGAGACGCGCTGACCGCGATCCAGCGGGGAGCGGTCGACTGGTACGCGAAGCCGATCCAGCTCGAGGAATTGCGCGTCATCCTCCGCCGCGCGATCCACGTGCGCGAGCTCGAGCGTGCGCAACGTCCGGAAGCCGCGAGCGGGCGCAAGCGCTATCACCGGCTGGTCGGGGAATCCGAGTCCATGCGCGCGGTGTACTCCCTGATCCAGCGCGTGGCGCCGACCGACGCGACCGTGCTGGTCATGGGGGAGAACGGCACCGGCAAGGAGCTGGTGGCTCACGCCATCCATGTGGCGAGCCATCGCCGCGATGGTCCATTCGTGCCCATCAATTGCGGAGCGATCCCCGAGAATCTGCTCGAGAGCGAGCTGTTCGGCCACGAGCGCGGGGCGTTCACCGACGCGTACCGCACGCGCGAGGGAAAATTCGAGCTCGCGGCGGGCGGCACGCTGTTCCTCGACGAGATCGGGGAGCTGCCGACCCACCTTCAGGTCAAGCTCCTGCGCTTCCTTCAGGACCACGTCGTGGAGCGCGTCGGAGGACGAGAGCCCATTCACCTCGACGCCCGGATCGTCGCGGCCACGAACCAGGACCTCCACGCCGCGCTCGCGGCGGGGACGTTTCGGGAGGATCTGTACTACCGCCTCGGGGTCGTGACGATCCCGGTGCCGCCGCTGCGCGAACGCGGCGACGACCTGCGCGTGCTGGCCGAGTACTTCCTCGACTTCTACGCGCGGCACCACAAGCGGCGGATCAAGGGGTACACGCGATCCGCGCTGCGGGCGATCCAGGCGCATCGCTGGCCGGGCAACGTCCGCGAGCTCGAGAATCGAATCCAGCGCGCGGTGATCCTGGCGCAGGAATCCTCGATTCGCCCCGAAGACCTCGAGCTCGGAACGACGCCGTCCGACGCCGGCCGCACCCTGCAGGAGGCCCGGGATCAGGCCGAGCGCGCGCTGGTGATGGACGCGCTGACGCGGAGCGCCGGCAACATCACGCGCGCCGCGCGCGATATCGCGGTCAGCCGCCCGACGTTTCACGACCTGCTGCGCAAGCACGGGATCGAAGCGGACCGATTCCGCCGCGCCGGCGGGGGGCCATCCGCGGCGCCCGGCGACGAAGACGATCCGTCCGGCGCGCCGGACGCCCCTGACGCTTGACGATCTCGATCCGGGGCGGCTAGCGTGCAGCGGGTCGCGCTCGAGAGGCGGGCCGCACCCGTCGCGCAGGGCTCCGCGGTTTCGCGGGAAGAAACGACTCACCCCGCGAGGTGAACGCAGACCTCGCGGGGTGAAAGAAAATGGGGGACGTCGTTCTCAGAATCGCGGGCCGCACGCGAATGTCATCGAACTAGCCCCCCAACTGCGAATTGCGCTATCGAGATGCGGGCGGTTCAAATCGGGTTCGAGAAAATTCCGTGGCGTAGATTCCGGATCCCCTTCGGTCCATCGTCGTAAAGTAAACGTCCTGAAAGCGTCAACCGAAGCCTCACGTCTGAACACTGGCTTGACAGAAAGAGGAGCTCGTGGCGTGAGTCAGGGCTATTTTCTCGCGATCGCCGGCAACATCGGGGTGGGAAAGACCGAGCTCACCAACCGGCTGAGCGCCGAGCTCGGATGGATGGCCTACTACGAGCCGGTCATCGAGAATCCCTACCTGGATTCGTTCTACCGTGACATGCCGCGCTGGAGCTTCCACCTCCAGATCTATTTCCTGAGCGAGCGTTTCAAGGCGCAGGTCGAGATCGGGAAGAGCTCGCTGCCGTTCATCCAGGACCGCACGATCTACGAGGACGCCGAGATCTTCGCGCGCACCCTGAGCCAGCAGGGCTCGATGAGCGAGGTCGACTACCGGAACTACGTATCGCTGTTCGAGATTCTCGCTTCGTTCCTTCGCAGGCCCGACCTCATCATCTACCTGAAGGCCAGCCCCGAGGTGCTGATGGAGCGGATCGCGCGTCGCGGGCGGCCGAGCGAGCGCGCGATCGGCATCGATTACATCGAGCGGCTCAACCGCGCCTACGACGACTGGATGACGCGCGCGCGGAACGATCTCGAGGTGCTCGAGATCGACACCGATCGCGTACCCCTGCAGGGAGACACCCCGGCGTTTACGCAGCTGGTCCTCGACCTCAAGCGCCGCTACCCACGGCAGGCCGAGCTCCACCTCGACGGCGGATGACCCCCTTCGGGCGCGGGGTTTCCCACGTGCCCGAGAGGTCCGCGAGCGCGACGCAGGCGTCGGCGACCGACGGCGGCGACCCGACGCGGCGGCCGAGCCGATCGAGGCCGCGCCGGGGCTCGGGCAGGCCGAGCCTGGCCGCGCAGGTGGCGCGATGGGCCGAAGTGCCCATCGGCGGGTGAGCCAGCCGGGTGCCGGCGGTTCGAACGCGGGTGAGGTCGCGCGCGAGCTCGGACCATGAAACGACTTCGTCGCTGGCTTCGCTCTCAGCCCCGGGCACGAGGCCCTGGCCGATGAGCGCGGTGCGGAGCGCCGCGAGATCCCCGGGGATGGTCTGCAGCCCGTGGCGCGCGCCGCGGGCGAGGATGCGCCACCAGCGCGCACGCGTGAGGCCGGCGTCCGAAGCGTCATCGGGCGACAGCAACGAGCCGCATTCCCCCCACTCGAGGTAGGGCGCGAGCGGTCCGCTCTCCCCTCGATCCGCCGGCAGGCGCGCGGTGACGAACGCAACGGGATCCACCACGCGGGCGTGTTCCCATCGCGCCTGCGGATCCGCCGCGATTCGAATCTCGAAGTGGAGATGCTCGGTCGAGGCCCGGCCGCTGCGCCCGACGCAGGCGAGCGCCTGGCCGGCCGCGACGATCTCCCCGGTGCGCGGGCGCACCGAGCCGGGGGAGAGATGGGCGTAGACGCTGAAGGCGATCGTGCCGTCCTCGAGCCGATGCGCGATCACGATGTGGCGCCCGTATCCACCCTGCCAGCCGGTCCGCGCGGAGACCACGACCAGCCCGTGCGCGGCGGCTCGAACCACGCCGCCCCCGCGACCGTTCGCGAGATCCGCGCCCTCATGCGGCGCGCTGCCCTCCCCGGGATCTCCCACGCCACGATTCACTCGATACCCCGCCGTGCCATCCGGCGCGGGGCTCTGAAAATCGCGAGGGTCGCCCACCGGAAACAGCCAGGCCCCGGTCCATCCCCAGCGCCGGTCGTCCCCCGCGCGCATCGCGAACACGCCCGCGATCGGATGGGTTTGCGCTTGCGGGGAAGCGGCGCCGACTGCCGAGGCTCCGATCGCGAGCAGGATGGCGAGACGGCGCGGGCCCGGGCCCGGAATCAGCGCAGGAGAACGAGGCGCGCGTTACCGCCGCGCTCGCCCTTCAATTTCGCGAAATACACTCCGGAAGCCCATCCGGCGGTGGTGGACGACCCGAGCCGGCCACGCCAGATCCCCGCGGCATCGTCGAGCGGAACGGACGCGACCCGCCGGCCGGCGAGATCGAAGATGTCGACGGTGGGGACAGCCGCCGGCGCCGCGCCGCGCCAGCGGAACTCGAGCGCCGCCCCGGAGCGCAGCGGATTCGGGCCGAGCTCGAGGACCGGCCGGGGCGCGATCGCGACCGGCGTCACCGCGACCGGATCCGCGCCGTCGAGGCGCCGCAGCCGTTCGATGAATCGAGCGCTGCCGGCGGGGTACGCCGCATACAGCAAGGTCACGTTGCCCGGGGTCGATGGAGCGAGCATCGGACTCGCCGCGCTCCCGTCGAGCGGGGAGCTGACCTGCGTGCTGCGAAAATCCCAGCCCAGGCCCGCTCTCCATCGCTTGTAGTAAATCTGTTGTCCGCTCGCGGAGGTAGCCGCGAACGCGACGTGCAGGCTGCCGAGTGGATCCGCGGCGATGACCGCATCGGAGATCGGCGCTCCCCGCAGCTCCACGGTGGTATCGCGCGGCGCGGGATGAGCGCTCTTCCAACGCTCCTGATAGTGGAGTTCGCTGATACCCGCCCCGCTCACCTGCCATAGGGAGTGCAGCGTTCCCGCGCTATCCACCACCGCCGAGATCGCGGTCTGTGGATTCGCGGTTCCGGGCGTGAGCGGGAGGTGGAGCGGGGAGAGGCCGGAATCCGGATGAAAGCGGGAGAACAGGTAACGTTGCGGGCTCAGCGACGCGTCCGGCCAGAGCAGGTAGCCGACGCCCTCACGGCTCACCTCGAGCGCGGGGCGGCCGGGAATCTCTTCGGGCGCGGTCACCGCGATCGGCTGGCCGAACGGGGCGAAGTAGAGGAAGCGCATGAAATACAGGCGCGGGACGTCTCCGGACACGTTGAGCCATGCGACCTCCACCCGGCCGTGGGCATCGGCGCCCATCGCCGGGGCACGATTATCGCCCGGCACGTCCGCGAGGATCTGCTCGCCGTTCCACACCCCCTGCAATCGCGATCGGTACAGGATGCGTGCGCGCCCCCCCCGGGTGTCGCTCCACACGATGGCGAGATTCCCGTCTGGCAGCGACGCGATCGCGGGATCGAGCGCGGCCTCGGGTGACGCACTGAGTTGCAGCGGCGGCTGCCAGCCCGAGCGGCGCTTCGAGCGCAGGACGATCTGCGGGTAGCTGCCGCGCATTTCGCTATGGACGACATCGATCGTGCCGTCGGGCTCGATCACGGCACGATGCGCGGGCCCCGAGAATCCGGCGGGGGAAAACCCATCGAGCGTCTGGTCGGTCGCCGGTAGCCAGCCCGGCGCGAGCACCTGCAGATGCGCCTGGACGTCGAGATTCGTGCGCAGGATGTCGCTCAGGCCGAGGTTCGTGACCGCGCCCGAGAACGTGCGGGTGTTCGGGCTGCTCAGGTCGTCGATCGCGATGCGATCGAGCGCGCCCGGGAACGGGTCATTGGCGTCGCCGCGATTCCGGCCGACAACCAGGTCGCTGTCGCCGTCCGCTTCGAGCAGCCACATGCCCGGCGTCGTGCCCACGTTGATCTTGTTGCCCCCGATGCGTTGCCCGATGGCCGCCTCGTCCACGTGCGTGATGATCAGCCCCGCGTTGGGAAGGTTGCGATCAAACCCGTCACGCTGGCGGTTCTCGATGAGGAAGTGCTCGGGATACGACTCGCCCTGGAACCAGAGCTCGACGACGGGTCCACCCCGCTCGAGCGGTGGGATGACGAGCGTCGTATCGGTCGTGGGACGAAACGTCGGATTCCACCCGAGGAACAGGGAACACCAGCCGCCGAGGTGAGACGGGTATTGCGGCGAGGCGCCGTCGCCCCCCCGTCCGCCCGTCGACATGAGCGACCAGTTTCCCGGGCCGATATTGGAGACCGCGGCGAGGTTCGAGGTGTCGTAGAGGTCGGGAAGCCCGAGGGCATGTCCGAACTCGTGGCAGTACACGCCGATCTCGGAGCGTTTCCCCAGGTGGACCGTCGACAGCTCGGGGAGCGTCGAGAATCGGTCCAGCCGATAGAACTGGGAACTCGTGCCCGGAATCAGCTGGTTCGTGAGAAACGCCGCGCCGGTCCGCCATCCCCCGGACATGCGCGACGTGATCGACCACGCGTTGTTGCGGTCGGGAGAGCCTTCGCCCCCGATGCCGGCGTGGACGATCCAGAGCATGTCCACGTATCCATCGTGGTCCATGTCGTACAGCGACCAGTCGACCTGGCTCGTCGATAGCGAGAGCGCATCGTGCACCATCCCATAGATGTTGTTCGGGGTGGTGGTCGTCGACAGCCCCCAACTCTGGTTTCCGTAGTAGGTGCGGTCACCCGGCAACTGGACGGTCGCGACCACATCGCCCACGACGCGCAGGCGCCCCCCGGACGCCCACTGGTAGTAGTCGAACACGGAGCCGGTCAGAGTCGATCCCGTCGTGTCGAAGATTCCGGTCTTGAAGTCCGCAGCGGAATACGTGAGCGCCTTGTCGGGGAACTGGACGAGGATGATGGGAATTCGCCAGACCGTTTGCGCGGCGCTGGTCGACAGCGGGGACGGGCGGGCGGGAAGCGCGAACAATCCCCGCTGATACGCGTCCGCGACCTCGATGGGGAGGGATCCGGTCTGCGGAGGCGCTGTCGCAAGCGCTGGCGAGACGGCTCCCAACCGAATCGCGAGCAACGCGACGAGAACGAGATGCGTCCTGCGAATTTTACGAAAGCGCACGTCTGCCCATGAGACTCCGGTAGGTGACGCAAGCCCGGCCACCGTGCTTCGACTATAGCGCGAACCAGGGGCCGGCGTCAGGGTTCATTTCCCGGATCCACGTTCGACCCTCGGGACTAGCCGAGCCCGAAGCCCTGTGCTAGCGTCCCACCAACGTGCGGAAGACCATGTTGCGGACCGTATCTCGCCACCTGACGGTGGTTTTCGCGATGGCCCTGATCCCGGCCGCGACCCCATCGTTGTCTTCCGCTCTGGATTTTCCGCAGTTGCGCGCGGATCGCGCCCCCTTCTTCACCGCCGACATCGCGGTCTCGGTCGATTCCGCCGGCCGTCCCGCCATGCAGGTCTCGGTGACCGTGCCCTATCAGGACGTCCAGTGGATTCGGCTCGACCGGGGCTATGGGATGGGCGTGGAGCTCGCCGTCGTGTTCCAGCCGAAGGGCCGCGGACGCAGCTACGGAGACGTGTGGGAACGCCGGATCGCCGTCCCCAGCTTCGAGGCGACGCGCTCCCCGAACGCGGCGCTGATCGAGAAGCGCGACTTCGCGCTGCCCCCGGGCCGGTACGACATGCGGGTGTCGGTCGCCGACTTGAGCGCGGATGAGGGCTCATCGGCCAGCCAGCGCATCGAGGTGCCCGATTACTCGAAGGTGCCGGTCGGGTTCGCCGACCTCGACCTCGGGGTGAGCGATTCGTCGGGGGCATTCGTCGCGATGCCGACGCGACGGCTCGGCATGAATGCCTCGCGGCTCGCGGCGCGAGCCGCGGTGTTCGACCGCCGTCCCGGCTCCTGGCCGCGCCGCTACTCCTTTCGCTACCGGATCATCGACGAGCGCGGGGACGAGCTGTCGAACGGGAGTCAGGAGGCGAGCGTCGATCGATCGGCGCAGCCGGTGATCATCCGCCCGCCGGCCTCCGAGCTCTTCGTCGGCTCCTATGTCTTCCAGCTCGATCTGGTCGAGGGTCATTCGCGCTGGCGGGTCGAGCGCTCGTTCGAGGTGGAGGAGAGCGGTCCGCCACGGGGGCGCGAGTTCGAGCGCATGCTCGAGCCACTCGGCTACATCGCGGATGCGGGTGAGATCGAGGCCCTGCGGGCGCTCCCCCCCGAGCAGCAGCCGGCAGGCTGGGACGCATTCTGGCGCCGGCGCGACCCCACCCCGGAGACTGCGCGCAACGAGGCAATGCTCGAGTTCTTCCGGCGGGTGCATTACGCGGAGCAGCATTTTCAGGGGTTCGGCCCGGGATGGCGGTCCGACATGGGGAGGATCTACATCAAGCTCGGTCCGCCCGATCAGGTCGAGACCCGGCCCGCGAGCTCGCAGACCGTGCAGCAGGAAATCTGGTACTACAACCGGCCCTATCGGAGGCTGGTGTTCGAAGATCGCGAGGGCTTCGGACGGTACCTGCTCATCACTCCGATCCCGGAATGAGCGCCCGCCGTCCCAGTCACGCGGTGGTGAGCCTGGCCGCCCTGGACTTGCGACGCAGGCCCGATCATCGGAGCGAGCTCGCGAGCCAGTTGCTGCTCGGCGAGGTGGTTCGGGTGCTGAGTGGCGCGGCCGCGGGCTCCTGGTGGCGCGTGCAGAATCTCGCGGACGGCGACCGTGGATGGGTGAAGACCTGGGGCCTGGTCGGGGCCTCGCGGACCCGGGCCATGCGATGGGCCCGCCGGGCGCGGGCGCGGGCCGTGCGGCCGTTCTCCGAAATCGTGGCGAGCCCCGGGTCCTCGACGCTCGTGAGCCCGCTGGTGCTGAACAGCCGCGTGATCGCCGGGCGCGCGCGGGGGAAGTCTCGTCCGGTGGAATTGCCGGACGGACGCCGGGGCTGGGTCGCGAGCGCGGCGCTCCATTCGGGCCCCGCTCGGATCGATCTGGTCGCGCGGGTGCGGAGCCTCCTCGGAGTGCCCTATCTGTGGGGCGGACGAACCCCGCTGGGATTCGATTGCTCGGGATTCACCCAGCAGGTGCTGCTCGAACAGGGACTCGCGCTTCCTCGCGACGCTCAGGAACAATTTCGCGCGTGTTCGAGGCTCAAGACCGGAGATTCCCCCCGGACCGGCGATCTGGTTTTTTTCGGTGTTCCGGGGGGGCCCGCCGGGCACGTCGGGCTGATCATTGGGGGGGGGTATTTTGCCCATGCCAGGGGGTATGTCCGTGTGAGCTCGTTGGACATCGATAACCCGTTGTGCGACATGGCGTTGATGCCTCAGTTGAGCGGCTTCGGAAGACCCCGAAAAGCACCCTCCGGGAGGCCCTTCCGGGGGCTCCAAACCGGAGAATCGGCTTGACAAGGTTTCGGGAACTTTCCTAAGTTGCTTCGGGCGTTCGCCAGGATCCTTCCATGAGGGAGGTGTGGTCCTGGCTTTTTCATGTGCCTCATCCCACGGAAGTGATGGGGCTATTCGCTTGATCGAAAGTATTCAAGACGGCTCTGAAAGGAGGTGGGGCTTCGACCGACACCGCGTTGTAGTGAACAGGCCACGTACCGGCTTGCATTCTGCATCGTGGCACTCGTAGCTCTCACACGAATCTCGCCAAGGAGGCTTTGAATTATGTCGTCTCGCTGGATCAAGAAGTCGGTCGCCCTCGCAGTCGCGCTCGCCATCGCGCTTCCGGTCGTGGCTTCGGCCCAGACCTCGCGCCTTGAGGGCATGACGCTGCAGGGTGACTACGTGAAGGACTACACGAGTATCTACACGTATCCGTCACAGGTTTCGAACGTCGGCAACCTGTTCTACGCCGAAGTCGGCAACACGTTCGGCGGCGGCTCGTTCCTGAACCCGGGCACGGTCAACGACCGTTCAGTGGGCTCGGTGATGGGCAACATCTGCGATGGCAAGTTCGGCACGTGGGCGTTCCATCTTCGCCAGTCCACGCCGGAACTCGGCCACGGCGATCTGACCGGGTCCGTGGGGGGCTCCATCAACCCGAGTGGCGACCCGAACACGAACAACAACGAAGAGTTCGACATCATGTGGGGAAGGAAGCTGGGCGGCACCTCGATCGGCGCCCGCCTCAATCGCTCCTTCTACCAGACCGTCGCTTCCAACCCCGCCGTGACGACGACGCTCGGTTTCGATCCGAGCGGCGGTGGCACGCCGCAGGGCCAGAACCTGGCCCGCAACATCATGGGTCTGGGTGGCGGTGTCGGATTCGAGATGAACCCGAACACGAACGTCGAGCTGGCGCTGCTCTACCAGAGCCGTACCTGGGAGAGCACGGTGTCACCGATCGGCGGCGCAACGAACGGCAGCGAGGACAGCCCCACCAGCTACTTGTTCTCGGCCCGTGCGATGTGGCAGTGGCAGCCGAACGTCATGGTGACGCCGATCTTCAAGTGGTACTCCTATGATCTGTCGCGCAAGTCGATCACGGGCGGCACCACGAGCACGTTCGACAACTCCCTCAAGGGCTGGCAGATCGGTGCGGCGGCCAACTGGGCGCTGGCCTCGAACGACATGCTGGTCTGGGGTATCGACTTCATCCAGAACAAGGCCGACCAGATCGATCCCATCTTCTCGTTCGCGGGAAGCGGAGCGACCGACTCGACCACCGTCACCGAGAGCGTCATGCCCCGCATGTTCGCCGCGCTCGAGACCCACGTGAATTCGTGGCTCACGCTGCGGATGGGCGCCAGCAAGGGCGCGTACAGCAAGCTGAAGAACGAGTACACGCGCAGCACGCGCGGCAAGTTCGAGACCACCGGCACGACGTTCGACATGAACATCGGCTGCGGGGTCAAGGTTGGTTCGCTGATGTTCGACGCGGTCATGGCGGACAACTCGTACTCGTACGCGAACGGGCTGCTGGGCGGCGCGACGCCGACCGGCGGTTTCTTCCCGAAGGTCACGGCAACCTATCCGTTCTAGCCGCACCGGAACGGCTGAAGCACGCGCGGGGGCGGTCCATCGGACGCCCCCGCGCTTCTTTCTCCCGCGCACCAACGCAGAGGCCCGGGAGCGCGGAGCCCCCGGGCCGTCGACGCATCGCCCGCTGTCGAAGATTGCCTACGCGTACACCCCGCGCAGCATGATCACCTTCACCACCCGCTCGATCGCCACCATGAAGGCGGCCACCCGCATGTTCACCTTGTGCTCGAGCGCCTTCTTCAGCACGTCCTGGAACGCCTGCACCATGTACTGCTCGAGCCGCGCGTTGACCTCGGCCTCGGTCCAGTAGAATCCCATGCGATTCTGCACCCACTCGAAGTACGAGACCGTGACCCCGCCCGAATTGCAGAGAATGTCCGGGATGACGAACGCTCCCATCTTCGACAGGATCCCGTCGGCGTCCGGAGTGGTGGGCCCGTTCGCGCCCTCGGCGATGATCCGGGCCCGCACGCGTTTCGCGTTCTCGGCGGTGATCTGGTTCTCCAGCGCCGCCGGGATCAGGATGTCGCAGTCGTACTCGACGATCGGCGCCGTGAGCGGCCTGGCGCCCGGGAAGCCCGCGACCCCGCGGTGATCGGCCACCCACTTCATGAGCGCCGCGACGTCGATCCCGTTCGGCTCGTGCACGCCGCCGCTCACGTCGGAGACCGCCACGATCTTCGCGCCCTCGCGCGTCATGAGGTCGGCCGAGACCGAGCCCACGTTTCCAAACCCCTGCACCGCGACCCGGGCGCCGCTGAGGGAGAATCCCAGGTGCTGGCAGGCCTCGCGGACGCAGAACATCACTCCGCGACCCGTCGCCTCGCGTCGCCCGGCCGAGCCGCCGACCTCGAGCGGCTTGCCCGTGACCACCGCGTACTCCGTGCGCCGCTCGTGCATCGAGTAGGTGTCGACGATCCAGGCCATCACCTGCTCGTTGGTGTTCACGTCGGGGGCTGGGACGTCGCTCTCGGGCCCGAACAGGTCCGACAGATCCGCGGCGTAGCGCCGGGTGAGGCGCTCGAGCTCGCCCTTCGACATCCGAGACGGATCGCAGATGACGCCGCCCTTGCCGCCCCCGAACGGGATGTTGACCACCGCGCACTTCCACGTCATCCACGCCGCGAGCGCGGCCACTTCGTCGAGGGTGACGTCGGGGTGGTAGCGGATGCCGCCCTTCGCCGGGCCGCGCACGATCGAGTGCTGGACGCGGTAGCCGGTGAACACCCGCAGCGTGCCGTCGTCCATGTGGACCGGGAGCGAAACGATCGTCGCGCGCCGCGGATGCTTGATGACCTCCCGGATGCCCTCCGGGAGATTGAGCCGGGACGCCGCCTCGTCGAACTGGCGTTCGGCGTTGGCGAGCGGGTTGAGCTCTCTTTGAATGTTGGCGCCTTCATCGGGCATGGCGTCCTCCGCCGGGCTCGCGTGAGCCGCGGTTTCGAGAGGCCGCAGCGTGCGGCCGGTGGGCGATGCGTGGGGTCGCGAGAACGGCGCATCCGGAAAGGCGGCGCGCAGTATAGATCGGCCCGCGGAAACGCGACAAACTCGGCCCGCGGATCGCGCCCGCGGCGCGGGCCCTGCCCGGTGGCTAGCGCCGCGGATAGTACGTGCGCTTCACGAATCCCCAGGTGACGTTCAGGTTCTGCGCCTCTCCCGGGGCCGCGGTTCGCGCCAGCGATGCCGCGGCCGGCTCCGCCGCGATCGAGGCCCGCACCGCGCGCGCTTCCGGGCCCGGGGCGTGGCGCGCCGCGGCCTGAGCCACGCTGCCGACGGTCTCGTCCTCCCAGCGCTCGATGTACCAGCGCTTCGAGTCGCGGCGGAACCCCTTCTGGAGCATGTCGCCGGGGATGATCGCGGAATCGCCGCGGATCACGAAGAATCGCGCGGCCCCCGTCACCTGGAAGCTCTCGGCATCGGTCTCGATCTTGAGCACGACCTGGGTCAGGATCTCCCGGTGGTACGTGAAGTCCTGCTTGCCGGGCCGGCTATCCGTCTGCGCGATGAGATTCTGGTCGAGGACGAGCGAGATCTTGTTCGCCGGTCGCTCGGTCGGGCTTCCGCCGACGAACAGGTGGCGCTCGGTGTCGATCTCGTCCCCCCGGGTGAGCGCGCGATCGCGGAACGCGTTTCCCGCGGTGTCGGTGGCCCCGAACTGGAACTTGAAATCGTCGGTGAAGATCTCCTGGTACTGATCGATGTCCTGATTGTTCCAGCACCACTCGAACAGACGCACGACGCCCTCGGCGGAGCTGGGCGCGGGCGGGGCCTTGGAGACGCCGCGATTGGGCGCGACCTTCGGGCTGAACGGGTTGAAGCAGCCCGTGACGAGGACCGCGATCATCACGCCCGTCATCCCGAGCGCCGCGCGCCCCGGACCGATACCTCGAGAGCGATTCATTGGGTGCGAAGCCTCCGAAGTCCGAGCGAGACCTCATCCGGGAACTGGGTGGGCCGCGCGTCGGGGGAGATCATATCGTCCCAGCGCCTGATCGCCCAGCGATTCGCGGTACCCGGCGATTTCACGAAGTAAAGGTCGGCGACTCCAGTGGCGATCAGACTCTTCGTGCCGGACGCGACCGAGTAGATCTTGTACTGGCGGTGGAGCAGCGAGTCGCTGTTCGTGCCGGAATCGTTGCCGTTGGCCTCGTACGGCTCCCAGGTCATCTCGTACGGCAGACTGAACAAAGTGACGAACGAAACGTAGAACGCCTGCTCGAGCCCGCGACTCCAGACTCCGCCGCGATCCCAGCGCGGAGACTGATCGAGGTCGGACACGTCGAAGTTCGCGATGAAGTTCGTG
Source organism: Candidatus Eiseniibacteriota bacterium (assembly GCA_041483195.1). Taxonomy (GTDB): domain Bacteria; phylum Eisenbacteria; class RBG-16-71-46; order RBG-16-71-46; family RBG-16-71-46; genus WS-2. The sequence goes on along the minus strand of JBGPFC010000004.1, from coordinate 58,024 downwards.
CCGTCGGCCCCGGTGGGGAGGCTGTCGGCGAAGGCCCGAACGTAGACGTCCTGCCCATTGCTCCCGTTCTTGTCCACGATGCCCAGCCGCAGGGTCTCCAGCGTCAGGGTCGGGCTGGTGTAGTCCGGAAAGATCGGGTTCTTCGCCGTCGGTCGATCCGGCGACGTCGGTTTGAAGAACTCGCACTGGCCGAACAGACCGGTGCTCATGAGCCACACCAGCGCCAGCAGGGCGGCGCCCCTGGCGCGTCTCAGTGAGTGGGTTGCCATGAGAACTCCAGGTGCCCCGACCAGTAGTCGGTCTCCGAAGCGGGGGTGAGCCGCGGAACCCCCGCTGTGAAGTTGGTGGTGCGGTCGGCGTTGAACTGACGATTGATCTGGCCCGAGAGCTGCCCCCAGGCGCCGACCGGGAAATTCAGGAACGCGCCGCCCGAGAAACGAAGCGTCCGCGAGCTGCGCTGCGGCACGACCTGTCCGCCCGATGTCGACCTGCGATCGGAGGCCAGATAGCTGGGATTGACGGTGAGCGACAGCAACTGCGAGGGCCGGTAGGTGAGCGTCGCCGTGAGCGAGGCCTGGCGATTCTCGTCGGCGCGCTTGAAGTACACGAGGCCGTCGTCGAGCGGCGCATCGAGCGGCGCATAGTTGCCGCTCGGCTGGAACCGCACCGAATGCGTCATGTCGAAGCTCAGGCGCGGGGTGATCACCGCGTTGAGCGTCGTGGAGGTGTTGTAGTCGAGCGCGAGCCGGTCGTTGTTCACGGGCAGGAACGTGTAGTACGTGTAGTCGGCGGTCAGCTGGTTGCGTTGCGTGGCGGTGAGCCCCGGCAGCAGGCGATCGCTCCAGTCCCACTCCGCGTGGTAGCTGCGATTCTCGGTGTTCGCCGAGGTGCTCTTCTCGGGGATGTTGATGAAGAGCGTTCGGCCCACGTCCATGCGGAGCGTGGTGTTGATGCGATCGGACTGGGTGAACCGCCATTCGACGAGATAGAGCTGCGTGTACTGATCGCGCGGGACCGGGGGCGCGAGATAGGTCCCGATGATGAAGTAGCGGAGCTTGGTGAGCCCTGCGTTGCCGCTGAGCTTCGCCACCATGCGGCGGGACATGCTCCAGCTCAGCGTCGCGTCGATCGAGCGCAGATCCTGCCGCTCGCCGTACCCGCCGGAGGCCGAGCGGCGCGGGTACTTCGAGGTGGCCCGGGCGCGGCCGAAGTTGCTCTCCAGCGTCCAGTCCTGCCACCCGTAGCGCCCGTTGATCGCGATGCCGTTGTCGTCGCGCGTGCTCTGATTGTTGATCGCGGTCGCGGTGGCCTGGCGGGTGTTGCCGAGCCGGTGCGTAAAGATGATCGAGCGCTCGGTGCCCTGGTGCAGCCGGAGCGCGGAATTGACGCTGTTGTTGTTGGTGCGCACCTGCTGAACGCTGCCGGTGTCGCTCAGCGTCTCGACCCGCGAGTTCCGCAGCCCATAGTTGACGTTGAGGTTCGCCGGGCCGTTCGGGAGCACCCCGAGCGTGCCGTGCACGTTGCTGTTCACGTCGTTGGTGCTGAGTTGCTGGATCCGGGCCGGAAGGCGCGAGCGGGCGAGGTTGCCGTCGACCTGGACCGACGCGTCGTTCGTGAGCCACCCTCCGGGGTGATAGCGCATCCGGCCGTTGAAATTACCGGAGAACCCGCGCTTGACGATGGTGCTGTTGGTCAGATCGAGCAGGCCGGCCAGCAGGTTCGCCTCGGAATTGATCGACTTGTTCGGGCGCTGCCGGCTGTTCATCGCGAGCCCGAAGTCGTTCTTGGTCTCGACCTCGTTGTTGACCGACAGCGGATCGAGCGCGTCGTAGCGGGTCAGGGTCGCGCTGCCGCCCGCGGACATGTTGGGAGAGAACGTCCAGCCGGCCTTGGTGTCGGAGGACCGCGACTGCTGCAGGCTGGTGCGCCCGCCCGCGTAGTAACGGTGCATCGCGATGGTCGTGGCGTTGGTGAGGTAGATCGAGCCGATGTCCCGGTTGAAGCTCGAGGTGTTGCTCCAGTCCGAGGTCTGCTGCTGCACGTCGTAGCTGCTCCGGTATTCGAAAGAGTTCCGCGTGCGCGCGGACTTCGCGAGCGGATTGAAGCTCTCGCGCCGCATGGTCTCGCCGACGCTGTCGACCGGCATGCCGAGGCTGTCGGCGAGATGCACGAGGCGGGCGAGCGTGAAGCGGTAGCGGATCGAGAGCGCGCGCAGCGTGTCGGGCGTGAGGCTCAGGCTGTCGGCGAGCGGAAACAGGCGATCGAATTTCAGGCCGAGCGTGTCGCGCAGGAGCGTGGTGTCGGAGAACGCAAAACGCCCCGCCGGGGCCTGCTGCGCGCGACCGGGCAGGTAGAGGAACACGAGCCCAAGCACAAGCGGGACAAGGAGAAAAAGGAGCCGGGCAGGCCGGGTCATGCGGTAGCGCGATGCTGCGCGTTCACGGTAACGAGCGTAGCATCCGCGAGGAACGAGGGTCAACGCGCGCTTCGCACCACGCGACGCGCATTCCGTTCGGCGGTGCGTCATTGAGCGCCGGCCCCCGAAGGGGCCGGCACCGCGCGCTCGGAGAGCCATCGGGAGGAGCGCGCATGGAATGCCGCGGGCACGGACCCGCGGCGTCACAACGGGGGTTCCGCAAGGAGCGGACCAGCCGCGCGCGCCAGCGCCCCCGGATGCCTAACCGTCCGCCCGCGCGGAAGATCCCCCGCGCCGGGGCGTGTTGGAGGGCCCCGCGCCGGGCGCGCCCCGACATTTCGCGGAGGAAAAACGTCGCCAATTCCAACGATCCGGAGCCCGCGCGAGATCAGACCCAGGCGCGCTGGGCGCGTTCTGGGGCGCGCGCCGCCGCGGCGGGCCCCCAGCGTCCGGGCCGGCGGGGGGGACAATCGCCTTGCGGCACTCAAGTTTCAGGTGCTAGCGTGCCGACACTTGTGGGGTATGCACCTCGATGGCTTCACGCCGCAGTCCTCCTCCCATCCCGTCGTAAAGCGCGGTGACAGTCGGCTCATCAGCCGGCCTTGAGAGAGGCAAGGATGTTTCTCGATAACCTGATGGGCTTCTTCTCCACGGACGTCGCCATGGACCTCGGCACCGCCAACACCCTGGTGTTCGTGAAGGGGCGGGGCATCGTCCTCAACGAGCCATCGGTGGTGGCCGTCGACAAGGCCAGCGGCCGGGTCCTCGCGGTCGGGACCGAGGCCAAGCTCATGCTGGGCCGCACTCCCGACGAGATCAATGCCGTGCGCCCGCTCAAGGACGGCGTGATCGCCGACTTCGAGCTGACCGAGGCCTTGCTGCGCGAGTTCGTGCATCGCGTGCACAAGCACAAGTTCAACGTCCGGCCCCGCATCGTCATCTGCGTCCCCTCCGGAATCACCGCCGTCGAGAAGCGCGCCGTGCAGGACTCGGCAGAGCGCGCCGGCGCCCGCGACGTGAAGCTGGTGCCGGAGCCGATCGCGGCCGCCATCGGCGTGGGGCTGCCGGTCGACACCCCGACCGGGAACATGGTGGTGGACATCGGGGGCGGCACCACCGAGATCGCGGTGATCGCGCTCAACGGCATCGTCACCCGCACCTCGATCCGCGTCGGGGGCGACGAGATGGACGAGGCGATCATGACGTACGCGAAGAAGGCGTACAACATGCTGATCGGCGAGCAGACCGCGGAGCGGATCAAGATCGAGATCGGCTCCGCGTTCCCGCTTCCCGAAGAGATGGACATGGAGATCAAGGGGCGCGATCTGGTGCGCGGCATCCCGCGCACGCTGCGGGTCTCGAGCGTCGAGATCCGCGAGGCGCTCCAGGAGCCGGTGGGCGCCATCGTCAACGCGCTGCGCGAGTGCCTCGAGCGCACGCCCCCCGAGCTCGCCGCCGACATCGTGGACCGCGGCATCTTCATGACCGGAGGCGGGGCCCTGCTGCGCGGGCTCGACCTGCTCATGCGCGAGGTCACGAACCTCAACATTCGCGTCGCGCAGGACCCGCTGACCTGCGTGGTCCTCGGTGCCGGAAAGATCCTCGAGAACCTCGAGATCTACGAGAAGGTGCTCCTCAGCGGCCACAAGGATTGACGCGATGGGAGGCTTCCTCCCCCCGGCCGAGCGTCGCAGCGGAGCGCTGCTGGGAATCTACGCGGTGCTCTCGCTCCTGCTGCTGCTCACCGGCGAGCGCATCCCGACCGCATCGCTCCGCGGCATCGGCGCGTTCTGCTTCGCCCCGCTCGACCGGGTCGTGCTCTCGGTCGACCGCATGGCGGCCGCCTGGCGCGAGAACCAGCGCCTGCATCAGCGCATCGCAGAGCTGTCGCTCGAGAACGAGCGCCTGCGCCTCGACGGCTTCGAGAACCAGCGGCTGCGAAAAGATCTCGGCCTTCCCGCGGTGCGCGGCTTCGCGCCCAAGCCGGTCGAGGTGCTCGCGCTCTCCGGCGAGGCCATTCCCGCCGCCGCCACCGTGAGCGGCGGCCGGCATCAGGGCGTGACCCCGGGCGACGCGGTGGTCACCGGCGACGGATTGCTGGGCCGGATCGGCGAGAGCTACGGCGGGATGAGCCGCGTGGTGCTGCTCACCGATCCCAACTCCGCGGTGGCGTGCGAGGTCGAGAGCACCGGGGTGCTGGGCGTGCTGCGCTTCACGCTACTGCCCCATCCGCGCCTGGTGCTGACCAACGTGCCGCTCACCGACACGGTGCGGGCGGGGGAGAGCGTGCTGACCTCCGGGCTCTCTCAACATTATCCGCGCGGGCTGCTGGTGGGCCGCGTCGCCCGCGTCACGCCCGATGCGAGCGGGCTGATGCTCGACATCGAGGTGAGCCCCGCGGTCCGGCTCTCGCGCCTGCGCCACGCGTACGTGCTCTCGCACCCCGCGCCGCCCGAGGCACGGCCGTGAGGGGGATCTCCGCCATGATCGGGCTGATCCTGGTGGCCCTGCTCATGCGATCGACCGCGCTCAGCGCGCTCGCGGCGCGCGGCATCGTGCTCGACGTGCTCGCCTTCGCGACCGTGGTCTGGGCGCTGCGCCACGGCGAGAGCTGGGGCGCATCGTTCGGATTCCTGGTGGGGCTCGCGGCCGATCTCGACGCCGCGCACTGGCTGGGGCGGCACGCACTGATCCTCGCGCTGCTCGGCTACGGCGTCGGCCGGCTCGGCCACACGCTGGTGCGCGATCGCGCCAGCACGCAATGCGGGCTGCTGCTGATCGCGACGCTCGTTCACCAGGCGTGGAGCGTCGCGTTCGAGCTCTCGGGCCTCGCGGGCTGGCCCTTCCTGCTGCAGCGCCTGATCCTGGCGGCCGTCGCGACCGCGCCGGTGGGAACGCTGCTCCTCGCGCTGATGCGGCGCGCCACCGGACGCCCTCTCTTCGGTCATGCTTCCTTCTCCCCGGATTCGGCAGCTTAAGGAGTCGCGTTACGCGTTCCTGGCCGGGCTGGTGGCGCTCGGCTTCGGACTGGTGGCGGTCGCGCTGCTGCGGCTCCAGGTCGTCGATCACGAGAAGTACATCGAGCTCTCGAAGGAGAACCGGGTACGGCTCGAGGTCCTGCGCGCGCCGCGCGGCGCGATCTACGACCGCAACGGCCAGCTGCTCGCCGACAGCGCGCCCAGCTTCAGCATCGTGTTCCGCCCGTTCCCCGCTGAGAGCACCCGCCTCGCGCAGGTCACGTTGGGCGGCTCGTGGGTCGCGCACGTCGCATCGCTGGTCGGGACCGACAGCGCCGAGGTGCAGCGCCAGATCACGCTCGCGAATCGGAGCGGGCACAGCGCGCTGCTGCGGCGCGACGCGACGTTCAAGGTGCTGGCCGCCGTCGAGGAGTCGCGCGCAGAGCTGCCGGGGCTCGAGGTGCAGATCGAGCCGCTGCGCCGCTATCCGCACGGCATGCTCGCCGCGCATCTGCTCGGCTACGCGGGCGAGGTGAACGACGTCGAGGTGGACTCGCTCGCGGTGGCCGGATATCAGTCGGGCGACCTGATCGGACGCAGCGGGATCGAGGGTCGCTACGAGGAGTTCCTGCGGGGGCACGACGGCGCCGAGTTCGTGGTCGTGAACGCGATGGGGAAGCGGGTCTCGACGCTGAGCGAGGAGCCGCCTCGGCCCCCGGTCAACGGGCACGACCTGGTGCTCACCATCGACCTCAACGTGCAGCGCGCGATGGAGGAGGCGATGGCGAAGGTCGAGCGGGGCGCGGGCATCGCGATCGATCCGCGCGACGGCTCGATCCTCGCGCTGGTGAGCCGGCCCGCCTATGATCCCAACGAATTCTCGCACGGGCTCTCGGTGGACCGCTGGCGCGAGCTGTCGAGCGGCGGATCGAATCCGCTGCTGGATCGCGCGATTCAGGGCATGTACCCGCCCGGCTCCACCTTCAAGATCGTCACCATGTTCGCTGCGCTACGCGCCGGTATCGCGGGGCCCGAGACGAGGCTCCAGCCCTGCGGCGGCTACTACACATTTGGCGGCCGCAGCTTCGGCTGCTGGAACAAGAACGGACACGGCTCCTTGAATTTCATCGAGGCGATGCAGCAATCGTGCGACGTGTACTTCTATCAGCTCGGTCCGCGCCTCGGCCTGCCGCGGCTCGAGGCCGCCGCTCGTGATTTCGGCCTCGGGGATCGGACCGGCATCGATCTTCCGGAGGAGCGACGCGGCCTGATTCCGAGCGTGGCTTGGTACGACCGGCGCTGGGGCGCGGGGCACTGGAGGCAGGGATTGCTCCTGAACCTCGCGATCGGCCAGGGCGAGCTGCTGCTCACGCCGCTCCAGCTCGCGCTGCTCGCGGCCGAGGCCGGCAACGGCGGGCGGTCGCTGCGCCCGCACGTGGTCATGCGGGTGCGGGGCGAGCCCGGCTTCCGCCCGGAGCGATCGATCCGCAGCGGCGTCCCGGCGGAGGCCGGGGTGTGGAACACGCTGCACACCGCGCTCGAGCGCGTCATCGACTCCGGCACCGGAACCGCGGCCAGGGTTCCCGGCCTGCGGGTGGCTGGCAAGACCGGCACCGCGCAGAATCCGCACGGCAAGGATCACGCGCTGTTCGTGTGCTACGCGCCGGCCGAAGCGCCCACCATCGCGATGGCGTTCGTGGTCGAGAACAGCGGCCACGGCGGCAGCATCGCCGCCCCGATCGCGCGCCAGGTGCTCGCGCGGATATTCCTGCCGGACACGCTGCAAACCAGGATCCTCGCGCCGCGGATCGCAGCGGACACCTCGGAGGTCGAACGTGGCGACTAGCGGCTGGCCGCGCCTGTCGATGCTGCCGCGGCTTCGCATGCCGTCGATCGACGTGCCGCTCGCGATCGCAGCGCTGGCGCTGGTCGCGTTCGGCCTCGCGACCGTGTACAGCGCGACCTCGATGCCGGGCGCCCATCACGGCCTGTGGGCGAAGCAGCTCCAGTGGGCGATGATCGCGTTCGTCGCCGCCTGGATCGCGGCCGCGATTCCCTACCGCGTGTACGACACGCTGGCGTGGCCCGCCTACGGGGTCTCGCTGCTGATGCTGGCCGCGGTGCTGTTCATGGGCAGCAGCGCGATGGGCGCGAAGCGCTGGCTCGACCTGGGCCCGGTGCGCTTCCAGCCATCGGAGCTGGCCAAGATCGCGAGCGTGCTGGTGCTCGCGCGCTTCTTCGACAATCCCCAGCTCGACCTGCGTCGCTTACGCTTCTGGCTGCCGCCGCTCGGAATCGTGCTGCTGCCGCTGGCGCTGGTCGCGAAGGAGCCCGACCTGGGAACCTCGCTCGCGTTTCCCGCGATCCTGGTCGCGATGTATTTCTGGGCGGGGCTCTCGCCGGGCGCGATGCTGCTCGGGCTCTCGCCGGTGTTCAACGTCGCGCTGTTCTTCGTGACCGGCTCGCTGTGGTGGTTCACCGGGCTGTTCGCGGTGCTGCTCGGCGTGGTCCGACCGCGGCTCATGCCGCTGATCGCGGTGGTCGCCTTGAACGGCGTCGTCGCGTACGCCGTGCCGCATCTCTGGGACCATCTCCACGATTACCAGAAGCGGCGCATCGAGACCTTCCTCAACCCGGGAGACGATCCGTACGGCGCGGGCTACCAGATCATCCAGTCCAAGATCGCGATCGGCTCCGGCGGGATCGCGGGCAAGGGCTACCTCAAGGGCTCGCAGAAGGCGCTCGCGTTCCTGCCGATGCGCCACACCGACTTCATCTACTCGGTGGTGGGCGAGGAGCTGGGCCTCGTCGGGTCGTTGACGCTGGTGCTACTGTACGTCGTCATCATCCTGCGCGGGTACCGGCTGGCCGTCGCCTGCCGCAACGGATTCGCGAGCCTGATGGCGGTGGGGCTCGTGACCGGGCTCTTCTATCACATCATGGTGAACATGCTGATGACCGTGGGGTGGGCGCCGGTGACCGGACTCCCGCTCCCGCTGATCTCGTACGGAGGCACCGCCCTGCTCGCCGGCGGCGTGCAGATCGGCATGCTTCAAAACGTGGCGCTGCGGCGCCGGGAACTCTGAGTGTATCCCGAACTCTTCCACTGGGGCTTCCTCCACATCCGCTCCTACGGGCTGATGCTGGCGATCGCGTTCCTGTTCGGCACCTGGCTCGCGCTGCGCGAGGCGCGCCGCCTGCAGCTCGACGAGGACCGGCTGGTGAGCGTGATCCTGGTCGCGCTGGTGTCGGGCGTGCTCGGCGCGCGCGCGCTCTACGTGCTCGAGCATGTCCCGGAGTTCCGCCGCGAGTGGGGGAGCGCGCTCGCGCTCTGGCAGGGCGGGCTCACGCTCTACGGCGGGCTGGTCGCCGGCACGTTCGCGGGCCTGCTCGCCGCGCGCCGGTTCAAGCTCCCGATGTGGACCGTGGCCGACGCGCTCACCCCCTCGATCGCGCTCGGCACCGTGTTCGGGCGCACCGGCTGCTTCTTGAACGGATGCTGCTACGGGCGTCCCACGACGCTGCCCTGGGGCATCGCCTTTCCCCCGGATTCGTTCGCGGGACTCGAGTTCGGCAACGCGCGGCTTCATCCATCGCAACTCTATTTCGCGCTCGCGGGGCTCGTGCTGTTCGTGGTGCTGTGGGCGGTGCGGGCGCGCAAGCTCGCGCCCGGGGTGTTGTTCTGGACGTTCATCCTGCTGTTCGCGCTGGTGCGAATCCCGCTCGACTTCACCCGCGCCTACGAGCCCGGCACCGACCTCGTCAACATCGGCGGTGTCCCCATCACCGAGAGCCAGCTCACCAGCCTCGCGATGGCGCTGTTCGGGGCGCTCATGATCCTGCGCCTCCGTCGCCAGGCGGCCCCGCCCGCCGCGGCGTGAGGTCGGGCGCGTGAAGCTCGCCGTGCTGGGCGATCCGCTGCCCTACACCCGCTCGCCCGACCTGCATCGCGCCGGCCTCGCGGCGCTCGGGATCGCGTGCGAGTCGCGCGCGATCCGCACCCCCGCGAGCGAGCTGGGCGCGCGGCTCGCGGCTCTCGCGGCCGAGGGGTACACCGGCGTGAACCTGACTCACCCGCTCAAGGAAGCCGCGCTCGATCATCTGGCGCGGGTCTCGGACGCCGCGCGGCGCGCGCGCTCGGTCAACACCGTGGGATTCGCGCCGGAGGGCGCGTGGGGCGACACCACCGACGGCGCGGGCTTCGTGGACTGGCTCGCCGATCTCGGACGCGATCCCGCGCGCGAGCGCGTCGTGATGTTCGGCGCGGGCGGCGCGGCGCGCAGCCTCGCGCTCGCGCTGATCGCCTCGGGCTGCGCGAGCCTCACGATGGCCACGCGCGACCCGTCGCGTGCGGAAGCGGCATGGCGCGCGATCGCCGGCGCCCGCATCGTCCGCCGCGGCGACGAGGCGCACGAGATTCGCGAGGCGACGGCGGTGGTGAACGCCGCGCCCGACGCGGGCGAGACCGGGCCGGTCGATCCCGCTGCACTCGCGCCCTCCACGCTCGTCATCGATCTCACCTACCGCGAGGCGATCACGCCCTGGGTGCGCGCCGCGCGCGCGCGCGGGTTCGCAGCGTGGGACGGGCTCGGGTTGCTGGTCCATCAGGCGCGCCGCTCGCTCGCGCTCTGGACCGGGCGCGAGGTGCCGCTCGATCCGCTCGCGCGCGCGGTGGGGTGGCCGCGATGAGCCTGCACCCCGCCGCCGCGGCGAAGCGCCTGCACTCGACCGCCGCCGCGATCGCCCGCGACCTCATGGCGTTCGCGTTTCCGCAGCGCTGCCCCGGATGCGACGCGCCGGCGCCGCCGGCGGATCTCCTGTGCGCCGCGTGCCTCGACGCGATCCCGCGGCTCGCGACGCCGCTTTGCGCGCGTTGCCTCGTGCGCGGCGACGATCCGTCCGGGTGCGTGCGCCATCCCGGACACGCGGTGTGGTCGGCGTGGCTCTACGACGAGCGCGCCGCCCGCGTGGTCCACGCGCTGAAGTACGAGGCGCGCCTCGGGCTCGCGGCGAGACTCGGCGCCGAGATCGCGCGCGCGCTCCCGACCGCGCTCAAGCCCGACCTGATTCTCGCGGTGCCGCTCCATCCGGCCCGCCGCCGCGAGCGGGGGTACAATCAGGCCGAGCTGCTCGCCGACGCGCTCGCCGAGGCCATCGGCGCGCCGCGCCTCGATCGCGCGCTCGAGCGCGTGCGCGACACGCGCCCGCAGGCGCGGCTCGATCAGCGCGCGCGCCGCGAGAACGTGGCCGGCGCGTTTCGCGCGCGGCGGCCCAGCGCGCTGAAGGGACGGACCATCGTGATCGTGGACGACGTGCTCACCACCGGGGCCACGCTCGAGGCGTGCCTCGACGCGCTGGCGGACGCCGGCGCGCGCGCGACCGGCGCGACGCTGGCCTGGGCGCAGTAGCCATGTCGCACCTCCACATTCCAGACGGCGTGCTGCCGCCGCTGCTGTGGGCGCCCGGCCTCGCGCTCGCGCTGATCGCGCTGGTGTGGAGCGCGCGCGCGGCGCGCGACCGCTCGCCCAAGCGCATCGCGCTCCAGGGCGCGCTCGGCGGGCTGATGCTCGCCGTGATGAGCATTCCGCTCCCGGTGTTCGCGCTGGAGTATTGTCTGACGCTGGCGGGTCCGGTGGGCGTGCTGCTCGGCCCCGCGGGCAGCTATCAGGTGATCGCGGTGGTGGTCGTGATTCTCGCGATGCTCGGCCAGGGCGGACTGACGGTGGTGGGACTCAACATGATCGTGATGGGCGCTGGCGCCGCGATCGCGCGGCCGGTGTACGACCGCTGCGCGGCTCGCTTCGGCGCGCCGGCCTCGCTCGCGATCGCGACCGCCGCGACCCAGCTGGTGTCGGGCGCGCTCTGGTTCGCGCTCATCGCGCTCGCGCTGCGGGTCGCGCCGTCGGCGACCCCGGCGCTGGTGCAGGGGGTCGCGCGCATCGGCGTGTTCGCGGCCATCAGCGCTGCGCTGTGGCTGCTCGCGATCGTGATCGAGTCCGCGGTGGCGTTCGGGATCGGACGATTCCTCATGCGCGTGAGGCCCGACCTGCTGCCGAACGCCGCGGCCCCGACGCCCACGCTCGCCACGCCCGCCGCGCGGAGCACGACGTGATCAACACCATCGCGCAGATCGACTACATCGCGAACGCCGGCCGCTCGCCATGGCACCGCGCGAGCGCGCTCTCGAAGCTGGTCCTCGCGGTGGTCGCGGTGCTGCTCGCGGTGTTCGCGCCGGGCTGGCGGCTGCAGGCCGGGCTGTTCGCCGCGGGCGCGGTGCTCGCGATCACCAGCCGCATTCCGTTCCGGCTGCTGATCGCGGCCGCCGGCTATCCGCTGCTGTTCGTTGGGTTGTTCGTCGGGCTGCGCTGGGACGGGACGTTCGAGACCCCGCTGCGCCTCATACTGCGCCCGCTCACCGCCAGCATGTTCGTGGTGTGGCTGATCGGCACCACGCCCTATCCCGACCTGTTCGCGCCCATCTCGCGCGCGCTGCCGCGCAGCGTGGGCGATGGGCTGTTCCTCACCTATCGCGCGCTGTTCGAGCTGCTCGCGCGCGCGCAGCGCTGGTTCCGCGCGCTTCACCTGCGCGGCGGCGACGGCCTGCCCGCGCGCAAGCGCCTGCCGCTCGCGGGCGAGGGGCTCGCGACCCTGGTGCTCTACTCGTTCGAGCGCAGCCAGCGGCTCTACTCGACCATGCTGCTGCGCGGGCACTCGGGGCGCATCTGCGGCTGCCGCCACTGGGCGGAGTGGACGCGCGACGACGCGTGGGTGGTGTTCGCGGGCGCATTGCTCGCCGCCGGCGCGGTGACCCTATGGAGGATGGGATGAGCGAGACCGTGGTGCGCGTCTCGTGCGTGCGGCACACCTATCCCGATCGCACCCAGGTCCACCTGTGCGGGCTCGACTTCGTGGTCGCGAGGGGCCAGCGCGTGCTGATCCTCGGGCCCAACGGCTGCGGCAAGACCACCCTGCTGTTCCACATCCTCGGGCTGCTCGAGCCGCAGGAGGGCGAGGTCTCGGTGTTCGGCGTCAATCCCGCCCGCCACTTCAACCGTATCCGCGAGCGCGTGGGCGTGCTGCTGCAGAACGTCGAGGAGCAGATCATCGCGCCCACCGTGTGGGACGACGTCTCGTTCTCGCCGCGCAACTACGGCTACGCCGACGAAGAGGTCGATCGCCTGGTGCACGCCGCGCTCGAGAAGGTGGGCATCGCGCACCTGCGCGACAAGGTGTGCCATCACCTCTCGGGCGGCGAGAAGCGCAAGGTGGCGCTCGCGGGCGCGCTGGTGCTCTCGCCCGAGCTGCTGGTGCTCGACGAGCCGTTCGAGGGGCTCGATCCCGCATCGCGCCGCGACCTGGTCGCGCTCCTGAACCGGCTCCATACCGAGCACGGCGTGACGCTCGTGATCGCGACCCACGACGTGAACGTGGTGCCCGCGATGGCCGACATGGTGTACGTGCTGCTGCGCGGCGGCGAGATCGTGGCGCAGGGCGCGCCGCGCGAGATCTTCCGCGATCCCGCGATGCTGCTGCGCAGCAACATCGAGCCGCCGGTGCTCGCCGAGCTGTTCGCGCGGCTCGAATCGCTCGGCGCGAAGCTCGGGCGCCCGATCGACGTTGAGGAGGCGGCGCGCGCGATCATGCGGTGGGCCCCGCGAGACGAGGTCGTCTCGCTTCCGGAACTCCCGCGCCCCGCGATCGCCCCGTCGCTCGAGCCCGAGCGTCCCCCGCACGCGCGCGCGGGCGGCCCGGACGAGCGCGAATGACAGACGATCTATTCGGCAACGCGGCCGCCGCGCAGGGAGCGCCCGACCCCGGCGCCCCGCTCGCGGACCGCATGCGCCCGCGCACGTTCGACGAGCTGCTCGGGCAGTCGCAGCTGTTCGCCCCCGGCAGCGCGCTCGCGCTCATGCGCGACGGGAAGCATCTCTCCTCGATCGTGCTGTGGGGCCCGCCCGGGAGCGGCAAGACCACCATCGCGCGCCTGATCGCGCGCACCGCGGGCGCGCCCTTCGTCGCGGTGAGCGCCGTGCTCTCGGGCGTGAAGGAAGCCAAGGAGATCATGCAGCGCGCCGCGCAGGAGCGGCGCCGCACCAAGCGCTCGACCATCCTGTTCGTCGACGAGATCCACCGCTTCAACAAGGCGCAGCAGGACGCGTTCCTCTCGCACGTCGAAAAGGGCGACATCGTGCTGATCGGCGCCACCACCGAGAACCCATCGTTCGAGGTGAACGCCGCGTTGCTCTCGCGCGCGCGGGTCGTGGTGCTGAAGGAACTCGCGCCCGCCGATCTGCGGCAGCTGGTGGAACGCGCGCTCGCGGATCCCGAGCGCGGCTTCGGCGGCAAGATCGCGGCGGACGATGACGCGCTCGAGCTGCTGGCGCAGGCCGCAGACGGCGACGCGCGGCGCGCGCTCAACACGCTCGAGGTGGCCGCGGCCGGCGCGAAGGCGGGGCGCATCACCGCCGAGGACGTGCGCACCGCGCTCGCGCGCCGCCACCTGCGTTACGACCGCGCGGGGGAGGAGCACTTCAATCTGATCTCGGCGCTGCACAAGTCGCTGCGCGACTCCGACCCGCACGCCGGCCTCTACTGGCTCGCGCGCATGCTGGCCGCGGGCGACGACCCGCTCTACGTGGCGCGGCGGCTGGTGCGATTCGCGAGCGAGGACGTGGGCAACGCCGATCCGCACGCGCTGCCGCTCGCGGTCGCGGCGTTTCAGGCGTATCACCAGCTCGGATCCCCGGAGGGCGAGCTGGCGCTCGCGCAGTGCTGCGTGTACCTGGCGGTCGCGCCCAAGAGCAACGCGGTGTACGCGGGATTCGGGAAGGCGAACGCCGAGATCGAATCCAGCGGCAGCCTGCCGCCGCCGCTCGTGATCCGCAACGCGCCGACGCGGCTGATGAAGGACCTCGGCTACGGCGCGGGCTACCAGTACGCGCACGACGACCCGGATCGCATCACGGATCAGGCGCACCTGCCGGATGAACTCGCGGGGCGAAAGTTCTACGAGCCGACGCAGGAGGGATTCGAGGCGGAGATCGCGAAGCGGATGAAGGCGTGGGAGGGCGTGCTGGCGAAGAAGCGGGGGGGCGCCAAAACACGCGAGTCCTAGACTGGCGTGAACTCAGTTTTCACCAACCATCGAATGCGTGTGAGTTCCGCACAGTCAATCGCCGCGCATCGACCGAGGTGAAGGATCCCCGCTCCTCGCGCTCGAATCAAATCTCCCCGATTTCGAGAGCTTCGGCAGCCAAGTTCATGAGGATCTTCCAGCGTGATTTGACTTTGTATGCTATCCTGCCAGCGCTCAACTCATCAATCTCTCCTCGTTGGCTGCTTTCCGCGTCTCTGCCGTCAATCTCCGTGCCAGCGAATGTGCGTGCGCACCCCCGAGAGGAACTGGCGAAGGCGATGCAACTTTCACTCGCCGCGCAAGCCCACAGGAGTTTCCGCGGATGATTCAGGATGGTCGTCCTCGCCGAACGCGGATCCTGGTCGTCGACGACGACCCAAAGCTACTTCATCGAATTGATCTCGCGCTGCAGGATCAGCATGACCTCGCCACCACAGCCTCTTGGCGAGCAGCGCCAGACCTCGCTAGAGAATTCCGCCCGAAGCTCATCATGCTCGATGTGGTTCTTGGCCAAAGCGACAGTGCTGGGTTTGAACTCCTCGATCAACTGAAGCTGCTCCTTCCGGACGTAGACGTGATCCTCATGACCGGTTACAAGACGCTCGGCGATCGGCTCATGCAAGCACTCCAGAAGACCGCATTCTACTATCTGCAGAAACCGTTTGGCGACGAAGAGCTATGCGCCATTGTGGAGCGCTGTCTCAGCCAACGATGGCTCCTCGAGGAATATCACATCGGGCAGCGGTACAAGAGAGAAGTTGAAGATGCGCGAGCCCTGCAGGCTGGCCTCGTTCCAGCCAAGTTCCCCAACGTCGGGCGGCTCTCACTGTCCTGCCGCTATAAACCGCGATTTCGCCTCGGTGGTGATTTCGCAGACTATGCAGTCCTTGACGGCTCGCGCGTCGCGTTGATTCTTGCGGACATCGCCGGCCACGGCCTCGCTCCGGCGATGCTGACCGCTGTCGTGAAGTCGGCGTTTCACAGCTCGAACGCCGAAGACTTTGCCCCAGACGCCGTCGTCCATCGCGTCTCTGAGTCACTCGCCCAGTGCACTGAAACTCATTTTGTGACACTCGTAGCGATGCGCATTGATCCCGACAACGAGGTGCTCGAGTACGTGAACGCGGGCCACCCGTCACCATACAAGTGGGGAGTCGATTGGCCACCGGTGCCTCTGACGGAAAGTGGACCAATGATTTCACCGATGCCTGAGCTGCGATCGCTTCCGCACGTAAAACAAGTAGTGCCGTTTGTGGGCTCCGAGCGACTTCTTCTCCTCACGGATGGAATGCTGGATCTTAGAGGCCCAGACGACTTCTTCGGCGCGACGCGAGTCGTTGAGCAGATTGCGCGTTGGCCAATGGGGGGTGAGGTGCTTCTCGACGAGCTTATTTCAGCGGGGACGGAGTTCTCTGCCGAGATTGGACAGGAGGACGACGTGACGCTCGTGAGCGTCAGTTTTTTGTAGGCGTCGAACCGGTGCAGACCCCGCAGCAAGTCGTTCAGCGTGCGATCTGCTTGAGGGCCTGCGGTCACATGCGCCTGGTGGCGTAGAGGTCTCGGAGGTGGATCAATGGACGACAAGAAGATTTGCCTATTCATAGCTCCGATTGGTGACGTGGACTCAGATACACGGCGACGATCGGACCAAATCCTCCGGTACGTTGTCCAGCCAGCTGCGCGGGCCTGTGGATATAATGCCATCCGCGCGGATCAGATTAGTGAGCCGGGACTGATAACGACACAAGTGATTCAACACATTGTCGATGATCCAATCGTGATCGCCGACCTAACGGAGCGCAATCCTAATGTGTTCTATGAATTGGCGATTCGCCATGTCTTGAGAAAGCCATACGTCCAACTAATACAGCGAGGGGAAAGAATTCCATTCGATGTTGCCGCCATCAGAAGCGTGGAGGTAGACCACCGCGATCTGGATAGCGTGGAGGCGGCAAGAGGAGAGATTGAGCGGCAGATGAAGAGCCTGCAACAGCCCGGGGCTGAAGTGGACAGCCCCATTTCGGTCGCCCTGGACCTCGAATTCCTGAGACGAAGCGGCAATCCTGAGCAGCGGCAGCTCGCGGATGTGTTGGCAGCCGTAGGGGAGCTTCGAATCTCGGTCGCGAGCGTCGAGAAGAGGATCGGCGACGGGGGGGGCGGGGTTCCGCTGAACGTCCTGCGCGAGGTCCTTAGCGGAGAGCTGAGGCCGCTCTTGGCGGAGGTTTCCGAGGCCACAAGAAGGCCGAGAATTACGACGGGTCTTGCCGAAGAGGTAGTCGCTTACCAGGAAAAGCTAGTTTCCCTGCTGGGTGACATGGATGGTGACACGCTCGGGCCCGAGAGGCTGGATCTGGCGCGTGCGCTGGTCCAGCGCGGCAACAGATTGGTTCAGGCGGTGGCGATGGAGGCAGGCATGACGAGGTCCCTCCAAGATTCAATCGACCGACACATCAGGCGGCCAAAGGACCGTGCTTAGCCGCGCTGGCAGTGGGCGCGATTCGCAAGGGCTGGCCGTCGCGCCCAAGAGCGAGGCGGTGTACGCGGGCTTCGGACGCGCGAACGAGGAGGTCGAGAAGTGCGGCAGCCTGCCGCCGCCGCTCGTGATCCGCAATGCGCCGACGCGGCTAATGAAGGACCTGGGCTACGGCGCGGGCTACCAGTACGCACACGACGACCCGGATCGGATCACCGATCAGGCGCACCTGCCGGATGAACTCGCGGGGCGTCGGTTTTACGAGCCGACGCAGGAGGGATTCGAGGCGGAGATCGCGAGGCGGATGAAGGCGTGGGAGGGCGTGCTGGCGAAGAAGCGGGGGGAGGGGTAGAAGATGGAAGTCGTACGCGGCAGCCTTGAGACAAGGCTTGAATCCGACAGTCTTGCAATCGCGGACGAGCACGACCTACACAACTCCGAGCAGCGATCAGTTGGTTCATCGCGAAGTTTCGAAGGCGAAGGCCCGACGGACTGGGAACCTCTCCCGCGCTTTGCTATGGTGAAGACTGGGACCGCTGTCGAATCATTCGGGGCGCGGATGCCATCGCAGCGCGATCTGCGTCGCGCGGAACTCTTCGTAGGCGAGGGGCGAAACCATCTCGCGACGGTAGGGCCAATGACTCATGACAAGGATCCCCACTACGTCCTCGAATATCTATGGAGTGGCCGAGGGCGCAGGATCTAGCTGTGATTGGAGGGACGACATGATGAACAGCGGGCGCTTTCAGCTGGCGTTGGAGAGGCTTCAGCCCTCTGATTGGGAGCGTTTTGAGCACTTGTCGTCCGTATTCTTGGCCGCGGAATTCTCCGAACTTCGCACGACGGCAGCGGCTAGCGGCGATGGAGGTCGTGACAGCGAGCTATTCTCCCCTGAACACGAGCCGCAGGTCGCCGTACAGTACTCGGTCGCCGCGAATTGGGAGAACAAGATTGTAAAGACAGCGCAGCGTCTGAAGAAGACGCATCCACAAGCGATCGCGCTAGTTTACATGTGCAACCAGAACATAGGTGCAGCTGCCGATGAATTGAAGCGCAGGCTTCGCAAGGAGTTCTCGCTAGGACTGGATGTTCGCGATCTGCGCTGGTTCATCGAGCGCGTCAACACAGATCATGCCCGGGAGGCCGCGGCAGATGAACTGGCTCGGGTGATAGTCGAGCCACTGCTCGTCGATTACGGTCTCCGTCCGAGAGGGGCAACTGATCTCACGGGCACCGAGGCCGTAGCGGCACTCACCTACCTCGGCCTCCAGTGGCAGGACGACATCAGAGAGAAGGGCCTAACAAAGCTGGCCTTTGAGGCACTTGTGCGCTCGGCGTTGGCGCACACCGACCCGAACCACCGGCTTAGCCGTGCTGCGGTGCGGGAGCGAGTGTGCGCCGTGCTCCCGGGGCACGACGCGAAGGATATTGCGCCCTACGTTGAGTCAGCTCTGAGGCGCTTGGCAAAAAAGGCCATAAGGCATTACCCGAAGGACGACGAGTTCTGCCTGAGTCATGAGGAGCTCTTGCGCTTGGCCGAATTCAAGATTGCAGCGGCACTTGCTGAAGCTAGGCTCCAGGATGCGATACAGAATCTTGCTGACGCGACCTTGCAGGACAGCACTGCTGCACCTGAGGACAGCCGACTCCTCGCTGCCGCTATGAGGAGAACGTCAGAAGCTGTCCTCTTCCAGCGCAGTCAGGCGTTTGCCTTGGCCGTGCAGAGCGGCGGGCCGACGATGCCCCCAAGCGACGATCTCAAGACAGCAGCACTGGCTGACTTGGCGGCAAACGCATTACCAAAGCGCGACGGCGTGGACTGGATGGCGGCACTTGAGGGTGGTGTCAGCGAGGTGGTTCTTAGCGATGACCCGGCGATTCGGGGGCATCTGCGCACGCTGATCGATGCGCATACACTCCTCGCGTTCTTGCGACAAACGCCAGATGTCGAAGCGGCGGTTGGGAAGATGTTTTCTGGCGGAAGGCTCTGGCTCGACACGACAATAGCGTTGCCGCTCTTGGCAGAGTCTCTTGACGAAGAAGGAGGCGGACGGTTTACGAGAATGATGCGAGCGGCGCGCGAGGCAGGTATCGAGCTTTACGTGACCGCCGGCGTAATCGAAGAAATCGAGCGGCACATGAACCGTGCTGTGGCGTGCGCACGAATGAAGGCTGGGCAGTGGATTGGAAGAGTACCCTACTTGCTCGACCGCTTCGCAGCCAGCGGTCGCACGCGGGGAGAGTTTGCGGGCTGGCTGGAAAACTTTCGTGGGGACGAACAGCCGGAGAACGATATCGCGAGCTATCTCGAAGATGAGTTTGGGGTGCAGCGTCGCGACTTGCACGAGGAGCGGGATAGAGCAGGTGCGGACCTAAGAAACGCCCTGCAGCAGGTCTGGTATGAGGCTCATGAGGCGCGTCGGAGACCGAAGGACATGTTGATTGATGAGATGGCTATCACGCATTTGGTGGAGCACGACGTAGAATGCTATTGTGGGATCACACAGTTGCGGTCGATGCAGAAGGCATCCCCATTCGGATATGATGCGTGGTGGCTGACTATCGATCGGCGCGCGTTTGATCTCAGACCGCGCCTCGGATCGCTCATGAAAGGGACGGCGCCTGACTCGCCGGTTCTGAGCGCAGACTTTCTCGTGAACTACTTGGCGTTTGGCCCAGTTAGGCGACGGGTCACAAAAGCCACAGAAGAGCGCCTGCCCCTTATTATGGATGCTGGTATTGTGCGTTACATGACGCCGGAAATTCTGGACGAGGCTGAGGCAGTGCGTGAGGGGATTCGGGATCTCCCGGAGCGCGTGATCAGGCGCCGGGTGCGGGATCACATTAACCGAGCGAAGACGAAAGTTGGTCCTGTCGCACGCGCGGGCCTCGACGATCTCGCGGACGAGATCCTTGCTGAGTGAACCGGTAGCTCTAACGTGCCCAAGCTCGTGGGGTGTCCCCTCTTAAGGAATGGAGCCTAGGGAATCCCGGCTCGGGTCCCTGGCCTCCAACAGCTGATCAGGTGCTTGACCGGCGCCCAACGCGGGACTTACTCTACCTGCGCGCTTGGGGTTGATGCTCAAGCGGAGGGGTGTGCTGCAACTCGCCTGTGAGTGCCGCAACCAACGCGGACCCGGCCCAGCCGGCCACCTGCCGCCCGAAGTCGGGCCACGGTGAGACGATCAGCGCGACGAGCAGGATCAGCATCACGATCATACGCTCCTTTCGATTGTCCTAGGACGACGGGCGTGGACATACTCGAAGTGCTTCGTCACGGTGCTTCGGTAACTTTGAGGTGGAGGGCGTCTGCGGATGCCGTCGATCCGCCCTCCACCGCTACATCGGAAATCATCCGTGAGCGCCGAGAGACATCCGTTGTTCCGCCAGCGCGGATACGCGCATTTCGACCGGCCGGTCGCCCCGGACCGCGCCATCGCCTATTGCGTCGATCCCGAATGTGTCGCCAGACACGCGTTCTGGCCATTTCTTCGCTTCACGAAGACTACCCCACGCTATGTCCGGGACCCTGACACGAAAAAGCGCCATCGGGGTCAGCCCAAGCAGCGTGAGCTCTGCTCTGCGGCCCACATGGATAGCCACATTTACTCGAAGTACGCCTCTGACCTCACCACGATGCTCGATCAGCACTATCGGCGTCCTTTTGGCGCTTCGGTTCTTGCGTATCGTCAACTGAGTCCACCGAGGAACAACGTAGATTTTGCAGTTGCCGCATTTCGAGAGATTGCACATGCGGGCGACTGCGATGTGATCGCGCTCGACCTCAAGGATTTCTTCGGTAGTCTTGACCACGGTGTTCTGAAAGCGCGTTGGCTGGGCATATTGGGGACGGGGCGAACGCTCCCAAGAGACCATTTCGCGATCTACAGGGCAATCACCCGGTACAGCTGGATCGATCGGGGAAGCGTGCGCAATCTCCTGGGTCGGGACGTTCCGCGCCGGCGAGGCCGCGCCGGCGCCCGCGTATGCAGCCCTGAGGAGTTCAGGAGCATGCTGCGCCCACACGTTCAATGCAACCGCTCGGCGGCCGGCATCCCTCAGGGTTCGCCCATTAGCGCGGTGTTGGCGAACCTCTACATGTTGGCAGGGGACGAGTCGTTGCATGAACAGTTGGGCGAATTCGGGGCGAGCTATCGACGCTACAGCGACGATATCCTGGTGGTCTGCCCGCCGGGATACGCAAGACAAGCCGAAGCTACAGTCATCTCGGCAGTCGAAGGCGTTAAGCTTACGGTGCAGGAATCCAAGACGATTCGGGTGGCGTTCCGATCAACGGCTGGTCGGCAGACGGGTCTTGGGCTCTCGACAGAGGGGCAAGTGCTGGACAAGTCGCCGGTTTCTCTGCAGTACCTTGGCCTTGCCTGGGATGGGAATGCGATTCGGCTGAGGCAAGCAACAGTCGCGGGATTCATCGCGAAGATGGTGCATGGTGTTCGGTCGGCAGAGTCAGCGGCTCGGCGGAATCGTATTGATAGGATCTTTCGGCGGAAGTTGTATCGGAAGTTCTCGTTCATGGGTCGAAGTGCCAGAACTTTTGGACCGCAAGACCCGAAGCGCGCCCGGAATCGGAACTTCATCCACTACGGACGCGACGCAGCCTTGGCGGCGGAAAGCATGCCGTTGCGGAAGCAGGTCGGCGCGCTCTGGGTGCGTTTGAACCGAGAAATCCGCGCCGCGGAGGAGCGGCTGCGGCGCGAACTCTAGGCGGACGGCATTTTGCCTTCGAGGAACATACAACTCGGAGCAACCTCTTGGTTCGGCGAACTGGCGGAGCGGGCGTCGCGGCACAGGGGCATCACGGGGAGCCAGCGTAGTGAAAGCTCCAATCTCCAAGGGTGTCGGAAAATCGCCGAGCCTGTACCTGATTTTGTGTAAGCGCCTGACCGCGTGACCGGGAAGGGGCTTGCACAGAAATCAGGACAGGCTCCGAGGAGAGCCCCCTGATCGTCGACCCCGATCAGGTTCTGCCCATTCGCCATGAATTGCGGGAGTGGGTCAGGAACAACTCGGCCCTTGTCACGGTGACGAGTTTCACGATTGCAGCCGCGGTCTTCAGTCGGGGCCTCGGGCGGGGAAAGTCAGCGGCGTGGCTCGAGAGCTGTTTCATCCTGCTGGCGCTCTTACTCATGCAGGAGACATTCGAGACGTTTCCGCCACCAGGACGGGATAGTGCGAAGCTGCTGGCGTTCAAATGGGTCTTCGCTTCGACGATGGCGACCCTGAGCTTCTACTGGATGCTTGTGGCCTATCGTGCCTCGGGCACCTGGATGCTCGGGTTTGTAAGCGTGCTCTTGGGATTTGCCCTGGGGGAGTGGGTAGTCAGGTCCATGCCATTCTTTGTCCGACACAAGACACGGTGGCGTCAGTTTCTTCGGGGCGCTGTGGTGTTTGGCCTCGGTGTGCTCGCGAGCATGGGCGCCAACTACGCGGTCCCGCGGCTTGCTCCTACGATCGAGCGCGACTTTGTCGGTGCGATGGACACAGCGGTGATCCCACGGCAAGCGCCCTCATTGGAGACGGCGGCGGTTCTCCGCTCAAGTCCTGACAGCGCTCGTGGACTTGTGCGCGGTCTTGCGCCGGGAGTGCGCGATTCAGCTGCCCGTGGGGCGAAGAAACCAGAGTGAATGGCGTCTGCAACGCTCTGGACGCATCCGTGGCCTTGATAATCGAGACCCAAGGCATCGCGAGCAATACCGCTCCAGCCCCACGCCCTCGAAGAGTTTCATCGCCCTCCAGAATGCGAGGCGGGGCGATCCTCAAACACCGGATCGCGCGCCTTACCCGTCAGCCCGCACTTGAACGCCGCCTTCACGAACGGCAGCGAGAACTCCTTTGGAAGCGTCACAACAGCGATGCAGCCCGCCTCCAGCACCGCAGCGACGTTCTCGATCACGCGCCGCGCCCGCACTCACCCCCCTACGGCGCGTCCTCCCACTGCAGCCCCTTCTCCTTCTTCTCGTCCTTCGCCGGCCGCCCGTAGTGATAGGTAACGCCCGCGTACACGATCTGCGCATCCCGTTTATTCGTCACCCGCTGCTGGATCCCGGAGACATCCAGCCGCGTCTCCTGCCTCTGGGTCTTGAGCAGGTCCGAGACGGCAACGGTCACTGAGACTCGATCGCGAAACAGATTCTGTCTCGCCCCCACGTTCAGGCCGAAGCTCGGGCGCGAGTCTCCCTGCGGGGTGAGCCGGGCCGAGCGGTAGTTGGAGTTCAGCTCGAACGCGGTCGCGGTCCACGGGGTGACGGTCGCGTTGAACGTCCCGCTCCACGAGACCACCGACTTCTTGCCGGCGTACCCGATGTTCGACGCGTCGATCTGGTCGTAGAACACGTTCCCGTTCAGGTTCGCCTGCAGCGCCCGCCCCACCGACATCGTCACCACCGGCTCGAGCCCCGCGGATCGATCGCTCGCGAGATTCGCCATGGTCCGGAGGAACGTGGAGTCGTTGATCGCCTGCGTCACCCGCGTGAATCCATCGCGCCGGTCGCGGTAGTAGATCGTGGGGGCCAAGGAGAAATGCTCGCCCCGCAGCCGGTAGCCGAGCTCGTACGAGTGGATCGATTCGGGCTTGAGCCGCGGGTTGCCGGAATCGATGTTGTACGGGTCCGTGTATTCCGGGAACGGATTGAGGTCGTCGCTCTCCGGCCTCCGGATCCGGCGGCTGTAGTTGAGCTGCACCTGGCCGCGCTCGCTTGCCTGGTAGGCCATGTGCAGCGTCGGATAGAGCCCGGAGTACTTATCGTCGAACGGCGACCCGCCGGTGACGAGGTCGGACCTCACGCTTGCGTACTCCGCCCGCAGCCCTCCGAGCACGCTGAACTTGCCGAGCGAGCGCTCGTAGGTGCCGTACACCGCATGGATCGCCTGATCCAGCTTGAACCGATACGTCTTCGAGAGGTCCTGTCGGAACGCCTGCTGGATCACGTCGAGCGACTCGGCGTCGGAGCGGATGTCCTGTCGGTGCACTTCCAGCGCGTAACCCGCCTCGAGCTTCGACTGCTCGTCCACCGGGTCGGCGTAATCGAGCGTGACGTGCCCCTGGCGCTCCGTCTGTCGGAGCAGAATGGTGCTCGCGGGATCGGGCTTCGCGGGCGTGCGCCAGTGCTCGACGAAGTTCGCCAGCTCCGTCTGCGGGACGTCGGAGACGTTGGCCTCGACCCGCAGATTGTGGTCCTCCTTCGGAAAGTCGTGCTCGAATGCGGCGGTGCCGCCCGTCTCTTGCTCCGACTCGTAGCCCGACTGCCGCCGGTCGTAGTCCGAGAGGATCGCGCCGCCAGTGCCCTGCGAGACGATCGTGGAGAGCCCCTCGCGCGAGGGCCGGCGGTCGAAGTACTCCGACGAAAGCTCCAGGGTGTTCTTCGGATCCGGGTGGTAGCTCAAGCCCAGAGTTCCGAGGTGCACGCGCGGGCGCATCGCGATCTGATTGTCTTCGAGGGAATTGTGCGTCGAGCCCGAGGCAATCTGGCTCCGCGCGTCCGTGCCGATGCGCTTTCTTCGGTCGTCGCGGTGGCTGTAGTTCACGAACAGCTCGAGCTTGCCCGGCCTGTATCCGAGCGAGAGGTTCTCGTTGCTTCGGCTCGCCGTGCCCACGTGCCCCGTCACGTCGCCGTTGACCCCGGATCCGGCGCCCTTCCTGGTGACGATGTTAATGATGCCCGACGTGCCCTCTGGCGTGAATCGGGCCGAGGGGTTCGTGATCACCTCGATCTTCTCGATGGTGGCGGCCGGGAGCTGCTGCAGCACGTCCGCCCGGCTCTTGCCCATCAGCGGCGACTTCTTGCCGTTGATCAGGATCATCACGTCGGGCGAGCCGCGCAGGCTAACGCCGCCATCGACGTCCACCTGGACCGATGGGATGTTCTGCAGGAGATCGCTTACCGAGCTGGACTTGGCCATCAGGTCGTGATCGACGTTGTACACGCGGCGGTCGATGCTGTTGTTGAAGAGACTCCTCTCCGAAGTGATCACGACCTCGTCGAGCAGCAGTGCCGATGGTTTCAGGGAGATGGTCCGAAGATCCATGCGTGGGCTCGCCGCGCCGAGCACGAACTCCGGCGAGCGGAAGCTGGTATGCCCGATGAGGCTGCATTCCACGACGTAGGCGCCGGGCGGAACGTGGGGGAAGAGGAACGCGCCATCCTTGAGGGTCGTGGTCGCGAAGACGCGGCTGGAATCGGCCCGGCTGCGCAGCAGCAAGTTGGCGTTTTCCAGCGGGGCGCGGGTCGACGCGTCGGTCACGATGCCAGTGACCACGCCCTCGGTGGGCGGTTGCGCATGGAGAACGCGCGGGTGAATCAGCAGCAGGGCCAGCACGGCCACGCCGCGACGCAGCTTCATTCCTCGGACTCCACCAACGGCCTGGTGAGCGCGCGCTTCCGAACGGAGGGCGCGTCACCTTACCGTGATGGGCGGACCCGCTCAACCCTCACGCTCTCGAGGGAGCCGGAACTTCCTACGCCCTCCGCCGTACTCCGGCCCCTACCCCCCACGGAAGGAAGCGCATGACTTCGACCAGCAAGAACGCCAGAGTCGCGGGGCTCCTGTATCTCGGGATCGTGCTCGCCGGTCCGCTCCGCCTCATCTACATCCCCAACACCATGATCGTGACCGGCAACGCGGCCGCGACGGCCAGCAACATCTCCGCGCACGCTTCGCTCTTCCACCTCGGCATCGTCAGCGACTTGATCGGCGGAACCCTTCTGATCTTCGTCGCGCTGGCGCTCTATCGGTTGTTCAAGGGGGTGGATCAGAACCTCGCGATGCTGGTGGTGGTCCTGGGGGGCGTGATGCCGGCCGCCATCTACTTCTTCAACGTGCTGAACGACTTTGCCGCCGAGATGCTCGTGCGCGGCGGCGACTTCCTGTCTGTCTTCGACAAACCTCAGCGGGAGGCCCTGGCCATGCTGTTCCTGCGCCTGCACGACCGGGAAGTCGTCGCCGCTGAGATCTTCTGGGGACTATGGCTGTTCCCGCTGGGGATCCTCGTGTACCGGTCGCGATTCCTTCCCCGATTCCTCGGTATCTGGCTGATCATCGGCGGCCCCTGTTATCTCGCCCTGAGCTTCACGAGCCTCCTGCTGCCGCAGTACCAGGATCTGGTCTTTCGCATCGGCTCCCCGGCCCGATTCGGAGAGATCGTGTTCATGCTGTGGCTCCTGGTCATGGGCGCGAGGGAGCGGACAGTGATCGCCCCAGCTTCTTGATCGTTCGGGCCAGCGGATTGCTGAAGCGTCTACTTCTTCTTCCTCGCTCGCGCCTTGGTGCGGGGCCGCGCCGAGCCGGAGCGTGACTTCGCCGGGGTCTTCTTCTTCGCCGGCGCCTTCCTTTTCGCCGGCGGTTTCTTGTGAGCGGGCGCCGAAGCGCCGCCAGCCTTGCCCGAGCCGGCCGAGCGCGCCCCGAGCCAGAACTGGAGTTCGGCGAGGTCATCGCCCGTCAGGTAACTCTCCTGCCACGAGTCGTTGTCGACGAGGCCATGCCAGACGTGAGGGTCCTGCCGGTGCGCCTCGACGTAGGCGTTCCAGCGGTAGGTCTGGTAGATCGCGATGATGTTGGCCGCGAACGCCGCGGCCAGCGGCGCGTTCCCTTCGACGATCATCAGGTTGTCGTCGTTCTTGGTCGAAGCCTTGTATCCGAGGTTGTGCGACCCGGTCATGACCACCGGCTTGTCGCCAAACGGATCGAGCACGATGACCTTGCTGTGAATGTGGACTCCGCTCCCCAGGATCTCGGTGGCCCAGTTGTGGAAGGTCGTCTTGATGTTCTTGGGAACCATCGACTCGCGGGTGAGGCGCTGCGGCGGCTGATTGCCGCCGCTGAAGAGCGTGACCGGGTTGTTGAGAGCCGATGGATCGTGGGCAAGATGGGCCGCTGCTCCGCTCGCGGGCCCGGTCCCAGGGCTCGTGAGGTTGGCGATCTCCTGATTGACGACGCCGCGCACGTACAGCCCTGGATTGTAATTCGGGCTGTCCGCGTGGTGTCGGACGAGAATGTTCTGGAGGAGCGTCCACTTCGCGGGCTGGTCCGCGGCCACGAACTTTCCCGGGTTGAAGAACAGAAACAGGACGCCCTCCTCCGCGGCATTGATCAGCTGGCGCGCGTAGTCCAGATCCTGGGCGGCGCCGGTGGGCGTGAACCACTGGGTGATGCGGCAGCCATCGACCTGAAACGTCTTGGCCGTGGAATTGGCCGCCGCGAGCGAGGCGGGGTAGTCGTTCCCCGCGGCCTCGAGGAGACGCCACTCGTTGAGAAACTCGGCCGCGAGTGCCGGGTCCTCCACGATCACGGCGTTGTTGGCCTGCGTGCACAGTCCGGTCTTCGACCAGTTGGTGCTTCCCGAGAGCACGCGAAGCGGCTTGCCCCCGGCATCGCAGACGACGAGGAACTTGTTGTGCGCGAAGTGGCCGCTGCCGACGAGGCGGTCGTGTAGATCCACCGTGTTGCGCAACTGCGCCCGCACCTCCTTGTTCTCATCGTTGTCCGGCGGCTTGAACGCGCCGTTGGCCAGCAGCAGGTGGCACTTCTTGCCGAGCGCGGTGAGCCCGGCGATCAGCTCCGGGTCATTGAGCTCGTAGAGCGCGGCATACACCTCGCCGCCGTTGTTCTTGGCGTCCTTCAGCAGGCCCAACAGCTGCGGCCGCAGGAGTCCGCTCAACGCACCTCGCAACGAATTGCCGGGGGTGCCGATCAGATCCGCCAGCTTGGCGTTCTTCGGGACCTTGGCCAGCGCGCGCGACACCCACTGCGCCGCGACGATGCCCTTGTTGAAATACGCGGCCACGTGGGGCGTGGTCTGACCGGATACGGTCATCGGCTCCGTCAACGCGCTGGCGGCCGCGGCCGAGAGTTGCAGGTGCTTGGCGTCGGGCCCGACCACCGGCACCACCGAATACCGCACCACGTCACCGGGCGAGACGCCGTAGTCCCACCACATGTACCGCTGCAGCGGAAACTTCCACAGGGCGGCAGGGTCCAGCGTGTCGGCATCGGAGAAGCCGACGAATCCGTGCAGGTAGCCCTCCTTGCCGTTCAGCACGCGACGAACCGCGAAGCCGCGGCACGCCGGGATCGGCTTGCCGTCGGTGGGGAGCCACACCAGACACGTGTGATCGCCGTTGTCGTAGACCTTCAAGTTCAAGGGCACGGATCGCCTCCTCTCGGGGCCGAATTCACCCGGCCCATGTCGGCCAAGTGTCCACTAAGCCATGACCACACAACGAAGTATTCCATACGGCCGACATAGCCACAATTATGTGGCAAGACCGACGCGGCAGAGCGTACCATGCCCCGACTTGCCGTCCGCCCACCTTCGGCGCACGGCGCCAGGCTGAAGTCGTCGCCCGCCACGGACGGATGGGCTCGGAGTGGCGCAATGATTTCAGCGGCGCGATCGCGAGCACCCCCCGCGCGGCCTTCTACCCGCGAGCGCGCGAGGGACTCTCGCGCCGCACTCCACCGCAACATCCCACCGAGGTGACTCATGGCTGATATCACCGATGTGCAGCTCGCGAACATTCAGGAGATTCAGGGCACGCGGCAGAATGAGCTTCTCGCCAATCCCAACGTGATCGGGGTCGGCATCGGGCGCAAGATCTCGGACGGTGTGGATACCGGCGAGCACTGCATCTCGGTGTTCGTTTCGCAGAAGCTGCCGCCGGAGTTGCTCCCCAAGTCGTCCCTGGTGCCGAAGAGCGTGGACAAGATCAAGACCGACGTGGTCGAGACCGGCATCATCTTCGCCGGCGCGGTTCCGGCGGAGGGCGCGGGAATCGCCGAGGTGGGAATCGAGGCGCTCACCGCGCGCGTGCGGCCCGCCATGGGCGGCTACAGCGTCGGCCACTTCGCCATCACGGCCGGCACCTACGCCACGGCGGTCTACGACGCCACGCCGTTCCCTGGAATCCCGCCGCACTACTACATCCTCAGCAACAATCACGTGCTCGCGAATTCCAACGACGCCCGGCTCGGGGATGCGATCCTGCAGCCCGGCCCGTACGACGGCGGCATCGTGGGCCGCGACACGATCGCGCATCTCTCGCGCTTCGTTCCGATCCGTTTCGACAACTCGCCCAACTACGTGGACTGCGCCATCGCGGAGGGCGATTTCCAGTCGCTCAGCCGTGAGATCTACTGGATCGGCTACGCGCGTGGAGCCATCATCGCCAAGATCGGGATGCTGGTGCAGAAGACCGGCCGCACCACGAACTACTCGACCGGACGCATCACCGCGATCAATGCTACGGTGAACGTGAACTACGGCGGCGGCAAGGTCGCGCGCTTCGAGCGCCAGATCCTGACGACCAACATGTCGGCGGGCGGCGACTCGGGCAGCTTGCTGCTCGACCTCAACCAGCAGGCGGTCGGCCTGCTGTTCGCGGGATCTTCAGTGGTCACCATTTTCAACGACATCCGGTACGTGCAGCAGCTGCTCGGCATCCGCGTCGTCTGAACCAGCGTCCGGGCCAACCGGCGTGAACGCCGGCCGGGGGTGAGTGAACCGCATCACCCCCGGACCGGCCCGGGCAATCAGCGGGGATCAAGTACATGAGCGTGAACATCGAGGAAGCGATTCGAATGGCGGGCGCCTGGCTCAATATCGAAGGCGTGGAAATCGTCGCCCACGGCGAGCGCGATGGAAAAGACTGCATCCAGGTCTACGTCAGCCGCCAGGAGGCGGCGCGCGATTTACCCGAGACGTACGTGGGGTACCCGGTCGTGGTTCAATTCACCGACAAGATTCTCGCGCAGGAGCGCCCGAAGCCGAAGATCGTAGGCGACGGCTAAGGCTCGTCGTCCGGTCGTCTCAGGTCGAGCGAGTCGAGAAAGCGATCCACGAGGCGCCGTCATCGATCGCCGCGTCGCGGCCGTGAGCTCCGGGGGAGCCGGCGAGCTCGGTGCGCATGCGCGCGTACTCGAACATGCTGAAGTGGAGACGCTCCGGGTCGAGGAATCCACCGCGGATCGCGGCCTCGATCTCATCTCCCTTGAGCTCGAGCATCAGCGCGCCGCCCGGCGCGAGCAGCCGGAGGTGAGACCGGTCGCCCTCGAGCGTGGTGTTCGCGAATCGGACATTCATGACGTGCTCCGTGACGCGGCGGGTGAATCGGTTGCGGCGCCCTGCGGGACTGGGACCGGGCATCGGGGCCCGTCCGAGGGGGGTCGCTCGGGGCGTCCGCTACCGGGAGTGTTATCGGCAGCAGCGGGCGCGCGACTTGAGGGGGCAAGTTTTCGGGGGGGAACGCCGGCCGTAGTGATAGGTCAGGCCCGCATCGACGGGCTGCGAATCGCGTTTGTTCGTCACGCGCCGTTGGATGCCGCAGAGGTCCAGCCGGGTGTCCCGCTTCTGTGTCTTGTGCCGGTCCGAGACGGCGAAGGCCTCACCGTGATAGAAAGTGGTTGTTCAGGGTGCTTTCCCACGGGCGGAGGGCTTTGACGTGGATCGCCCCACTGCTGCCTGGAGGCCATGAAATGATGGAACGGATTGCAGGAGCGTCGCCGCGGCGCAAGGCCAGGATTGCCGGAGTGCTCGCTCTCCTCAACATCTTGACGGGAGTATTCGCCCAGGGCTTCGTGAGCGACAAGCTCGTCGTATCCGGCGACGCCGCAGCGACGGCGACCAACATCCTGACGCACCGGGGCATGTACGAGCTGGGCTTCGCAGTCTACATGATCGAGATGGCCTGCCAGATCGCGGTGACCGCCATTTTCTATGACCTGCTCAAACCAGTGGGCAGGAGCGTCTCTCTGATTGCCGCGTTCTTGAGCCTCACCGGTTGCGTCATCAAGACCCTCGGCCGCCTCTTCTTCATCGCCCCCTTGTTCATCCTGGGGGGCGCGCACTACTTGAGCGTATTCAGCACGGGCCAGTTGCAGGCGCTGGCGCTCCTCTTCCTCAGGGTGAATGACCATGCCGCCGGGATCGGCCTGGCATTTTTCGGATTCTATGCGCTCCTGAAGGGCTACCTCATCGTCAGGTCCACCTTCCTGCCTCGGATCCTGGGCGTGTTGTCGATGCTTGCGGGCCTGGGCCTGCTGACCTTCCTGTCACCGACGCTCGGACCCCGTCTGTTCCTCTACGTCGCAGCCCTCGGCCTCCTCGGGGCAGCACCGCAGATCCTGTGGCTCATCGTGTTCGGCGTGAATGAAGAACGATGGAAGGAGCAGGCCAGCACGGCGGGGAATTGGTGATCGCAGCGCGCCACGGAAGGATGCCGGGCCGTCAGCTGACCGGGGAAGACCGCGCTTGCGGTTGCGGCGCCTTGGCTCCCTTGATGAGCAGCCAGAAGATGATCGGCACCTCGCCGAAATAGAGCGGCATCATGGCGCGGTTGACGACGTGCCGGTACGCGGGCAGGACGATCGACGTCACACTGCTCGTCAGATAGGCGAGGCCCGCCACCATCAGCAGGACGCCCAGGATCCGTGGAAAGAAGCGCGACTTGATGACGAGGATGCCGAACGGAAAGAGCCACAGACCCCAGAAGGCCGTGGCCACCGTGGCTCCACTGCTGTGAAGTCCGAGAAAGCCCAGCGCCAGAGCGTCCAGCTGAGGTTTGGTGAACACCGACAGGTAGTCGGAGCCGCTCAGGAGGACCAGCGGCGCGAACTTGTTGAGCAGATTGGCGAGCGCGACGGCGACGCCGATCGAGACCAGCAGCACCATGAGCCTCGCGTGGCTCCTGTCCACGTCCCTCAACAGCTTGTAGAGGCTCACGACCAGGAAGATGAAGAGGACGAGCGTGATGAAGCCCGTCAGGACGCTCATGCGATAGGCAAGTTCGCCGGCGAGGATGTTGCGGGCCGTGGCGGCGGCGTCCCCGGGAACCATGAAGGCGGGAAAGAAGAACTCGCCGAGGATCGCCACGAGGCTGAACAGGAAGTACAGCGCTCCTGCTTGCCGTGCTGTCGCGTTGGTTGAGTTCACGTCCCGCCTCCACGAGTTCGTTGACTCTCGGCCGCGAGTCCGTCTCGCTGGCTGCGGTGAGTGAGTGTCCGCTCCCCTCAACGTCGAGCCCAAAGTCAGGTGACTCTACGGGGCCGAGAACGCGAGGGTTTCGGTGACGGCTGGTCCCAAAGTTCACCTGCCGCCGCCCAAGGGATTTCTCCCCTCACGCCAGCGCGGTGGTGACCACACGCGATCCACTACCCGACGGTGAAACAAGCGCAGGCGGTCAACGTGAGCTACGCTGGCCCCTCGGACTCTCCGGCCCTTGCACGAGGCTCGGCCGGAGTGCGCTCCAAGGCCCGGATTGCCGGGTGGTGTCAGGAATCTCCGCTCATTGCCGCTGCCACGTCGACGTCTTGCCCGACTCGTCTGTGAGAGACAGCCTCCCGGGGCCCAGCACCTTCAGCGTCACGTGAGACGCGTTGTGCGAATTCTGCTCTGGCATGGTATGGGAGAGTGCGTCCGGGTCGCAGCGTACCGTCTGGCCGCTGGAATGAAAGTCCGCCTCGATATCCATCCCAGCTAGATCTCCGTCCAACCTTCCAGTGCCGGTGGACGTCACGCTCGTCACGCCCCCACTGCCCGAACAACTACCCACTTCGTTGGTGACTGTATAGGGCATTGCCGTCTGGCGATAGGTGGATCGCATGCGCACGAGCGTGCCCTGCTGCTCAATAGTCAGCGGGCTGATTTCCTCGACCAGCTGTTGGCCGGCCTCCGTCCGATCATGGGTGCCACTCGGCCTGCAGCTCTCACCTTCAACGCACTCATACGAACCGGAAAGAGACGAAGCACTCGCCTGCTTCGGCAGGATCCTGTAGCGCTTTCCGTCCGGAGCGATGAGGGATTCACTTGTGGCCCAAAATCGATCAAAGTCAACCTTCATCTCCTGTAGCCGCGCTTCATAGTAGCCCTTACCAAGAATATCGTGACGGGTCGTGGTTAGCTCCAAGAGCGTCTGATAAATATAAGCATGTTCCAGATTGCCCTTGACTCCGGCAAAGACCGCTTCGATGACACCGGATCTGATGCCCTCCGGCACACCTGAGAAGTCGAATCTATCCTGAAGTTGGGCTTTGGCTGCTGTCCATAGACTTGTCAGGGCCTCTGGAGGGGAAGACAGGTCAATTGTGGCGTGCAGACCTTCATGGAGGACGACATTGGCCAGCATGTCTGCCGATTTGAATGCAGGTGCGTAGATGATGATGGTCGGCGTATTGTAGACCTTGCCGTCTATGCTCCCACGGCTGCCGGCCTGAATGTACTCGCCTGCCGTGTTGCCCTCGCTCCCGAGGTCGGAGGAAATCACGATGTCAACATTGCTTAGTGAGCTGAGGCCGGCGCCCCGCAGGTAGTCACGGACGTATTGCACCTTTGCCGGGTTGGTCATTGATTGGAGCGCGCGCGGAGCAACGGCAGCTGTCGTGAGCGCGGGGGCCGATGATTGAACGAAAAGGGTCGAGGCAAGAGCAACGGCCAGAGTTTTCATGTTGTCACCTCGGAAGGGAACAAGATGTGCACGTGCGGTCAGGAATGCCTCGGCTTTGGCTCCTTCTGCCAGACGGAATAGAAGAATTGCGCCCCGTACTCGAGCGGCCAGCGCCGCGCGAGGGCGAACTGCGCGCGGTTGAGTGGCTCGAACACCGGCGTGCGGTACAACCACCGCAGCGTCGTCGCGTCCCAGATCAAGTTCGTGCCGGTCGTCCGCACCCGCTCGAGCCCGACTCCCTCGAACAGCCGCATCGCCCGCCAGAACGGGTAGCGCAGGTGATCCTCGAACACCGGATCGCGCGCCTTCCGCGTCAGCCGGTACTTGAGCGCCGCCTTCGCGAACGGAAGCGAGAACGCGTTCGGCAGCGTCACCACCGCGATGCCGCCGGGCACTAGCGCCGCCGCGATGTTCTCGATCACCTTCTGCGGCTGCGAGGTGTGCTCGATCACCTCGGTGCACAGGATGAAGTCGTACTTCCTCGCCGGGTCGATGGCCTCCGCGTTCTCGACCCGAAACTCGATCGAGCGCTCGGCCGCCTGAACCGCGAACGTCTCCACCGCGCGCCGCACCTGCTCCTCGTCGATGTCGATGCCCTCGACGTGCGCGAAGCCTTCGTCCGAGAGGATCTTCGAATACATGCCGGCGTTGCAGCCGATGTCGAGCGCCGAGCCCATCCGCGTCACGACGCGCTTCGCGATCAGCTCGCGCAGCAGCAGGAAGAACAGGTTGAGCCGCCCGCGGTGGAGCACGCGGGTCTCGATGTCGTCATGGTAGCCGTAGAGGCGGTCTAGCTCCCTCTGGAGCGGATCGTCGTCGTCGCAGCGGAAGTCGACGCGGTAGTAGCCCACGGAATCTCGCGGGTGAGAGGTAGAGGGCGGTCCGATGCGCGCGCGGCCGCGCGCGGCGCCGCAGCCTAACTCAAAACCGCCCGCGCTGCCGCTCCTTCGCGGGCAGGTTCTCGAGGCAGGTGGTCCACCAGCCGGTGCGGATGGTCTCGACGAACTCGGGCGGCAGCGCCTCGCCCTCCATCTCGTGCGCGAGCGACTCGTGATCGTACGCGACCGGGCGGAACTCGACGCGCGCCTCGCGCCCGATCTCGAGCGCCGCATACCACGCCTCGGTGCGCCCGTCGTTCGCGGGCCGGCCGATCGCGCCAACGTTGACGATCATCCGCCCCGATGGCAGCGCGCGCTGCCAGTGAAGGCCCGAGTGCGAGCACGCGATCACGTCGGCCTCGTGCCGCTCGCATAGCCACTCGAGGAACGCATCAGAGCACGCGGACTCCCACAGAAATTCGTTCACGCGCCGCGGAGAGCCGTGGCAGAGCAGCACGCGCCGCCCGCCGATCTCGAGCCGGTGCTGCTCGGACAGGTCGCGCATCCACGCCTTGTGCACGGCCGATGTGCACGCCGCCGTGTAGTCGTAGGAGATCTGCGCGAACAGGTTGTCGCGCGGGTCGGTGTAGCCGCAGTCGCAGTCGGCGCGATCGTGTCCGATCGACTCGTCGTAATTCCCGCGCAGCATGGGAACGTTCGCGGCGCGCAGCATCTCGGCGGCGCGGTCGGGGTGCGGGCCGAATCCGCCCAGGTCGCCCAGGCACCAGGTCGCGTCGGCGCCGCGTGCCGCGATGTCGGCGAGCGTCGCCCGCAACGCGAGGTGGTTGCTGTACACGCCGCCGAACAAGACGAGCCGCACGCGCGTCTCAGCCGTTCGCGCAGGTCATGCCGGTCACGTAGCAGGTGAAGCACGCGCCGTGACGCAGCTCGAAGGGCCCCAGCGCCTGATCGAGACGCTCGCCCATCCGGCCGCCGGGCTCGTCCACCAGCAGCGGGCATACGTACACGCCGCGCGCGGTCACGGCGCGGCACGAGTTGCACTGGAGCCGCGCGGGCTCGAACGACGCCGCGGGCAGATCGGCGAGCGTCTCGAGCGGAAGATAGCCGCGGGTGCGCGCGCTCTCGCGACCGAGCTGGAACATGGGCAGCACCTTGAGCCGCGGGCGCGCGATGCCGGCGGCGTGCAGCATCTCGAGGTAGTGCTCGCGAAACGCGATCGGATCCTCGTCGGTGTTCTGGGTCACGGTCACGATCGGCAGCAGCCCCGCCGCTGCGAG
Organism: Candidatus Eiseniibacteriota bacterium; assembly: GCA_041483195.1. Taxonomy (GTDB): domain Bacteria; phylum Eisenbacteria; class RBG-16-71-46; order RBG-16-71-46; family RBG-16-71-46; genus WS-2. The sequence goes on along the minus strand of JBGPFC010000004.1, from coordinate 22,472 downwards.
GCGGCGCAGGCCGTCGATCGCGCGCGCGAAGCTCCCGGCGCCGCGGAACGAATCGTGATCCTCGGCGCGATGCCCATCGAGGCTGACCCGAATCTCGAGCCCGTGTCGGCTCGCGGCGCTCAAGTAGCGCAACGCCTCGATGAGCCGCGTCGTGAACAGGGTTCCGTTGGTGAGCACGGTGCCCGGCCCGTGCACGAGCGTGTCCTCGAGAATGTCGATCATCTCGGGGTGAAGGAACGGCTCGCCGCCCGTGAAGTAGAACTCCTTGACGCCGAGCGCCACGCCCTCGGCCACGCGCGCGCGGACCTGCTCGCGCGACATCATCGGGTGATGGTCGTCGCCCGGGCCGCACGAGACGAAGCAGTGGGTGCACGCGAGGTTGCACAGCGTGCCGGCCACCTGGATCCAGAGCGCATCGAGGTGTTCGAGCGGCTCGCTGGGGTAGCGGGGCGAGGGGGCATCGCCCACCGCTACCCCCGCCGCCAGGGGCATGGCCCGGGTGACCTCGCGTCCATTTCCGCCGTCGATCATCTGAGTCTGTACCGTTCCCGCACGGGGCATCTGTACCCGTGGCACGTGGTTTGACTCGCATGGCGCTGGTTCATAAGCTCACCGGTTCGCACCGCCTGCGGCAGGCGGCCCGCGTGCGCCGGCGCATGAGAACCGTCATGATGCGGCAGGCGGCGGCCAAAGTCACCGGGCAACTTGGACGGTGGGTCGCGCGGCCGGCCGGCACTCGAGGAGATTCCCATCCATTCCAAGCCCATGATCGATCGCGAAGCGGTGCTCGACGCCCTTCGCACCGTGATCGACCCCGATCTCCATCGCGACCTGGTGACCCTCGGGATGATCGAGGACCTGCGCGTGGATGGCGACCGCGCGGCGTTCACGCTGGTGCTCACGACCGCCGCATGCCCCCTAAAGGAGCAGATCGAGGGCGACGCGCGCGCGGCCGTGTTGCGCGTGCCGGGCGTGCGCGAGGCGGACATCAAGACCATCTCGCGCATGCGCAAGCCCAAGGATCCGACCGCCGAGCGCAAGGCGCTCCCGGGCGTGGCCCAGGTGATCGCGATCGGCAGCGGCAAGGGCGGAGTCGGCAAGTCGACCATCGCCGCCAATCTCGCGGTGGCGCTCGCGGCGAGCGGGGCGCGGGTGGGGCTGCTCGATGGCGACATCTACGGGCCCAATCTGCCGCGCATGCTCGGAGTCAACCGCCAGCCCTCCCAGCGCGACGGCAAGATCCTGCCGGTCGAGGCGTGGGGGTTGTCGTTCATGTCGATGGGGCTGCTGGTCGAGGCGGGCGAGGCCGTGGTGTGGCGCGGGCCGATGCTGCACGGCGCGATCAAGAGCTTCCTGCACGACGTGGACTGGGGCGATCTCGATTACCTGCTCGTGGACCTGCCGCCCGGGACCGGCGACGTTCAGCTCTCGCTCATCCAGCAGACGTTCGTGGCCGGCGCGGTGGTGGTGACCACGCCCTCCACGGTCGCGATCGAGGACGCTGTGAAGGCGATCGCCATGTTCGCAAAATTGCAGGTGCCGGTGTTGGGCGTGATCGAGAACATGAGCTACTTCGTGTGCCCCAACTGCAGCGCGCGGCACGACATCTTCAGCTCGGGCAAGGGGGAGGAGCGCGCTTTGGCGATGGGCCTGCCGTTCCTCGGCGCGATCCCGCTCCACCCCGACGTGCGGATCGGCGGCGACACCGGGCAGCCGGTGGTGCTCTCGAAGCCCGACAGCGAATACGCGCGCGCGCTGACCACCATCGCGGGGCACCTCGCGCAGCGCATCTCGATCGCGGCCCACGCGGCCGCCACCGCGGAGGGCCCGGCATGAACGCGAACCCGCGCGACGTTTACGCCGACTGCGCGGCCACCACGGCGCCGGCGCCCGAGGTGATCGAGGCGATGCTGCCGTTCCTCGGCGCGCGCTTCGGCAATCCCTCTTCGGTGCACCGGCGCGGCGAGGCCGCGCGCGATGCGATCGACACCGCGCGCGCGCGGGTCGCGGAGCTGGTCGGCGCGCAGCCGGCCGAGATCGTTTTCACGGCGAGCGGATCGGAGGCGAACAACCTCGCGATCAAGGGCGTGATGCTCGACCCCGAGCTGGCCGCTGCGCCGCGGCGCCGGCTCGTGATCTCGGCGATCGAGCATCCGTCGGTGATCGAGACCGCGCGCTACCTCGAATCGCGGGGCCGGCCGGTCACCATCGTCCCGGTCGAGCCGAACGGCGTGCTCGACGCGGCGCGGCTCGAGGCGGCGCTCGGTCCCGACGTGGCGCTGGTCTCTGTGATGTGGGTGAACAACGAGATCGGCACGGTGCAGCCGGTCGCCAAGATCGCGGCGCTCGCCCATGCGGCCGGCGCGCTGATCCACTGCGACGCGGTGCAGGCGGCGGGCAAGATCGCGATCGACGTGGAGGCGGTGGGGGTCGATCTGCTCTCGCTCGCGGGTCACAAGTTCCACGGCCCGCAGGGCGCGGCCGCGCTGTTCGTGCGCCGCCGCACGCGGCTCTCGCCGCTGATTCACGGCGGGCACCAGGAGCGATCGCGCCGCGCGGGTACCGAAAACCTCGCGGCGATCGTGGGGCTCGGCGTGGCCGCCGCACGCGCTGGCGCGTGGCTCGCGTCGTCCGGGCCCGCGCAGCTCGCGGCGCTCGGCGAGCGGCTGCGCGATGGCCTGTGCCGCGCAATCGATGGCGCGCGCCTGAACGGCGACGCGGCTCAGCGGGTGCCATCCATCGTGAACCTGCGCTTCGCGGGAGTCGACGGCGAGGCGGTGCTGCACGAGCTCGACCGCAGCGGCATCACGGTCTCGACCGGTTCCGCGTGCAGCGCCGCGAGCCCGGGGCCCTCGCACGTGCTGATCGCGCTGGGCATGCGGCCGGAAGACGCGCACGCGAGCGTCCGCTTCTCGCTGGGCGAGGAGCACGATCAGGCCGACGTGGATTACATTGTGTCGAAGACGCCGCCCGTGATCGAGCGGCTGCGATCGCTCGCCGGCGGCGGCGAGCGCCCCGGCCAGCCGGGGCGGAAGGTGGCAGGCCTCGCGTGAGCGCGGCGGAGAGAGGAGTGGTCCGGTGAATCATCAGGAACAGTTCCGGCTCAAGGTGGGCCTCGCGGAGATGCTGAAGGGCGGCGTCATCATGGACGTCATGACGCCGGACCACGCGCGGATCGCCGAGGAAGCGGGCGCGGCCGCCGTGATGGCGCTGGAGCGCATCCCGGCGCGCATCCGTCGCGAGGGCGGGGTCGCGCGCATGAGCGATCCGCGGCTCATCAAGGATATCGAATCCGGGGTCTCGATCCCGGTCATGGCGAAGTGCCGGATCGGCCACACCGTCGAGGCGCAGATCCTCGAGGCGCTGGGCGTCGACTTCATCGACGAGAGCGAGGTGCTGACCCCGGCCGACGAGGCCCATCACATCGACAAGCATCCGTTCAAGGTGCCGTTCGTGTGCGGCTGTCGCGATCTGGGAGAGGCGCTGCGCCGGATCGGAGAGGGCGCGGCGTTGATTCGCACCAAGGGCGAGGCGGGGACCGGCAACGTGGTCGAGGCGGTGCGCCACATGCGCGCGGTGATGCACGGGATCCGGAACCTCTCCACGCTGCGCGACGACGAGCTGATGGCCGCGGCCAAGGAGCTCGGCGCGCCGTACGAGCTGGTGAAGCAGGTCGCGCGCACCGGCAAGCTGCCGGTGCCCAACTTCGCGGCGGGCGGGGTCGCGACCCCGGCCGATGCCGCGCTCATGATGCAGCTCGGCGCCGAGTCGGTGTTCGTCGGCTCCGGGATCTTCGAGGTGGGGCTCGACCTCAAGCCCGAGGATCAGCGCAAGGAGCAGCTGCGCATGGCGCAGGCGATCGTCAAGGCGGTCACGCACTACCGCGAGCCCGCGATCCTCGCGGAGATCAGCGAGGGGCTGCCGAAGCCGATGAAGGGCCTGTCGCTGGAATCGATCCCCGAGGACCAGCAGCTCGCGAAGCGCGGATGGTGAGGGCGTGACGATGGAACCCGGTGCGATGCCCGGCGCGGCGGTGCGCGCGCCGCGCGTTGGCGTGCTGAGCCTCCAGGGCGACTTCGCGTGCCATCGCGCGGCGCTCGAGGCGCTCGGCGTCGAGGTGGTGCGCGTGACGCTGCCGCGCGACCTCGAAGGGCTCGACGCGCTGGTCATGCCGGGCGGGGAGTCCACCACCATGCTGCGGCTGATCGAGGCCAACCACCTGCGCGAGCCGCTGGCGGCCTTCGTGCGCGAGCGCCCGGTGCTGGGCACTTGCGCCGGCGTGATCCTGCTCGGCGCCTCGTCGGGCCGATTGCCGTCCCCGACGCTGCGCGCGATCGACGTGGACGTCGAGCGCAACGCCTACGGGCGTCAGATCGATTCGTTCCACGACACGCTGGAGGCCGCGGTGGTGGGCGGGACGTTCCCGGGCGTGTTCATCCGCGCCCCGCGCATCACGCGCGTCGGGGATGGGGTCGAGGTGGTGGCGCGCCGCGGGGGCGAGCCGGTCGGCGTGCGCTGCGGGCGCGTGGTGGGGCTGTGCTTCCATCCCGAGCTCACCTCCGATCTGCGCTTCCACCGCTGGTTCCTCGCGGAGGTCGCGGGGCTCGCGCTGATGCCGGCGCCAGCGCCAGCGCCCGACGCCGCTCGGGCCCGCGCGGAGGCGGCGTGAGCCCGGCGGCCGCCGCTCGCCGCTCGTTTCACGAGTTCGTCGCGAAGCATCGCCGTTTCCTGCTCACCACCCACATCAATCCCGACGGCGACGGCCTCGGCAGCGAGGTGGCGCTCGCCCTCTGGCTGCGCCAGCGCGGCGCGAGCGTGAGCGTGCTCAACGACTCGGTGGTGCCGACCTCGTTCCTGTTCCTGATCCGCGAGCAGACCATCGAGTCGTTCGAGCCAGAGCTCGCGGAGCGGCGTTTCGCGGAGGCCGACGCCGTGATCGTGCTCGACACCAGCAATCGCCAGCGCATCGGCCGGCTCGCCCCGGTGCTCGAGCGACGCGGCCTCCCGACCGCGGTGGTGGACCACCACGTCACGCACGCGGAGGGCTTCGGGCAGGTGAACGTGATCGAGGCCGAGGCATCCTCCACCGGCGAGATCGTGTTCGACCTGATCCGCGAGGCGAATGGCGAGATCACGCGCGAGATCGCGGAGGCGCTCTACGTGGCGCTGATGACCGACACCGGGTCGTTCCGCTACTCGAACACCGACAGCCACGCGCACCGCATGGCGGCGGAGCTGCTCGCGCGCGGGCTCGATCCGCAGCGCATCCACTCGCAGGTGCACTCGCACGCCTCCGCGGGGCGGCTGCGCTTCTTCGGCGAGGTGCTCGCGGGCCTGCAACTGCTCGAAGACGGACGGCTGGTCGTGCTCGAGGCCTCGCCCGAGCAGTTCCAGCGCCACGGCCTCGACGGCTCAGACACCGAGGGCCTGGTCGACATGCCGCGCACCATCGCGGGGGTGGAGGTGGTCGCGCTGTTCTCGGAGGTGGAGCCGGGCAAGGTCAAGGTCTCGCTGCGCTCGACCGGCCGCGTGTCGATCGACCGCGTGTGCTCGAACCTGGGCGGCGGCGGGCACATTCACGCGGCGGGCGTGCTGCTGCGCGGACCGCGCGCCGATGCGCGCGCGCGTGTGCTGCCCGAGATCGGCCGACTGATCGCGGCGCTCGATCCGGCCGCGGCCGCGCCGGCGCCGGCGCCCGCCGCCGCGCCCGCGAGGCCGGCGTGAGCGCGACGCGCGACGCGGGGCAGGGCGTGGCGATCGCCGAGCCGCTCGCCGCCGTCGCGCTCACGCTCGAGGCGCGCGCGCTCGAGCATCGCTACGGCGCACGCCGCGGGCTCGAGCCGGTGAGCTTCTCGCTCGCCGCGCCGGGCGTGGTGGCGGTGACCGGGGCGAACGGCTCGGGCAAGAGCACGCTGCTGCGGATCGTGGCCGGCCTGCTGCGCCCGACCGGCGGGAGCGCGACGCTCACGGTGTCCGGGCGCGCGATCCCGCCCGCGGATCGCCGCGCTCACGTGGGCCTCGCATCGCCCGAGCTTCAGTTCTACGACGAGATGACGGTGGCCGAGAATCTCGACTTCGTTGCCGAAGCGCGCGGGCTGAAGGATGCGCGCCGCACGGTGGCGGTCGCGCTCGAGCGGGTCGGGCTCGAGCGCCGCGCGCGCGATCGCGTGGACGCGCTCTCATCCGGCATGAAGCAGCGGCTGCGGCTCGCGTTCGCGCTGATGCACGGGCCGGCGCTGCTGCTGCTCGATGAGCCGGGCAGCCATCTCGACGACGAAGGGCGCGCGGTGGTCGCGCGCGTGGTGCGGGAATGCGGGGCGAGCGGCCTGGTGTTGCTCGCGACCAACGACGAAAGGGAGTGGAGACTTGGGGCGCAGCGGATCGAACTCCGCGGTCGCGGTCTGGGCGATCCTTCGTAAGGAGTGCCGCAGCGAGTGGCGCACGCGCTACGGGCTCAACGCGGCATTGCTGTTCGCGATCACGACGCTGACGGGCGTGAGCTTCGCCGTGGGGCGGCTCGGCGATCGCACCGACATCCTGAGCGCGCTGCTGTGGATCGTGCTGCTGTTCGCGGCGCTCGCATCGCTCAGCCACGCGTTCGTGCGCGAGGTCGAGGGGCACACGCTCACGCTGCTGCGGCTGGTCGCGCCGCCGACCGCGATCGCGCTCGGCAAGCTGCTCTTCAACCTGCTGTTCCTCGCGGTGCTGGAGCTGGTGACGGTGCCGCTGTTCCTGGTGCTGATGGGCGGCCCGCCGCCCGCCTGGGGGCCGTTCCTCGCGGTGCTCGCGCTGGGGAGCGTCGCGCTGGCGGCCTCCGCGACGCTGGTGAGCGCGATCATCGCGCAGACCCGCGGCCGGGGCGCGCTGTTCGCGGGGGTCTCGCTGCCACTGCTGCTGCCGGTGCTGGCGGCGGCGGTCAAGGGCACGCGCGGACAGTGGCTGGGCGCCCCGATCGACGCCGAGGCGCGGCTGCTGGCCTCGTACGCGATCGCGGTTTTCGGCATGAGCCTGCTCCTCTACGACCACCTCTGGGAGGACTGAGATGATCCTGCGCGGACTGCTCTTCCTGTGGATCGCGGCATGTCTGGTCGCGGCCTTCGTCTGGGCCCCGGTGGTCCCGGTGCTCGGCTCGACCACCCGCGTTCTCTATTTCCACATTCCGGCGGCATGGATTACGGTGCTGGCGCTGGGCTGGTCCATGGTCCACAGTGTCCTGTACCTGAGGCGGCGAAAGCTGGAGCACGATCACCAGGCGGCCGCCGCCGCCGAGCTGGGCATCATCTTCTGCGTCGTGGCCACGGTGAGCGGCTCGATGTGGGCCAAGGCGATGTGGGGCTCATACTGGAACTGGGACCCGCGCGAGACGTCGATCTTCTTCCTGCTGCTGATCTACGCGGCCTACCTGGCGCTGCGCAGCGCGGTGGAGGGTGACGAGCGCCGCGCGCGGCTCTCGGCGGTTTACTCGGCCAGCGCGTTTGTTGCGGTGCCGTTCCTGATGTTCGTCGTGCCGCGCATTTACTTTTCGCTGCATCCGGATCCGATCATCAACCCGCAGGGCAAGATCGACATGGATCCGCGGATCCGCATCGTGTTTTTTGCAATGCTGCTGGGATTCACCGCGCTATTCTTCTGGCTGTTGTCGGTCCGGGTGCGCTTCGCGCGCATCGAACGGTCGCGCTTGGAAACCCTTCACGCGGGATAGCTTCCCGGGGGGCGTCGGTTGAACGGCAATCTGGTGGTCATGGGGGTCGCGCTGCTGACGTGGGGCCTGCTCTTCATCTACCTCGTGCGTCTCGAGCGCCGGATTCGAGATCTGGAGAAGTCATGAACCTGAAGGTCATTCTCGCCCTGGGGCTGCTCGCGGTCGCCACCGCGGTCGGGGTGTCGAGCTTCAAGAAGTCGGTGACGCCCTACATCTCCTTCGCCGAGGCGCGCCACGCGCCCGGGCTGGTGCAGGTGAACGGCGTGCTGGCCGACAAGAACTACGTGCTGAAGCGTGACGAGCAGTTCCTCGAGTTCAAGCTCAAGGATTCCCGCTCCGACGTCCTGCAGGTCACCTATCGGGGCGTGATTCCGGGCAACTTCGACCAGGCCACCTCGATCGTCGCGATCGGACGCTACACGAACGATCACTTCGAGGCCGAGCAGCTGCTGGTCAAGTGTCCATCGAAGTATCAGGCCGAGGCACTGAAGCAGAAGCCGGTCTCGTGAACCTGGGCCAGCTGCTCGGCTGGACCGCGTTCCTCGCAGCACTCGCATCCGCGCTCGCCTACCTCGCCGCCACCGGCGGCCGCGAGGCGGCGCTGCGCCCCGCGCGCATCGCGTTCCGCGTGCAGTGGCTCGCGCTCGCGGGCGCCGCGGCGACGCTCTGGACGCTGCTCTTCCGCCACGACTTCCGCTACGAATACGTCGCGAGCTACTCCTCGCGCGCGATGGAGCCGCACTACCTGTACGCCGCGTTCTGGGGCGGGCAGGAAGGCACGTTCGTGCTGTGGGCGCTCGTCACGTGCACGTTGGGGTTGGTGCTGATGCGGGTGCGCCACGCGCTCACCACCCCCGCGATGCTGTTCATGAACCTTCCGCTCGTGATGCTGGGCCTCGTCACCGTGATGCGCGGGCCGTTCCTGATGTTCGCGGCCGGGCACGTGCCGCCCGACGGCCAGGGCCTGAACCCGCTGCTGCAGGACCCGTGGATGACGATCCACCCGCCGGTGCTGTTCACCGGGTTCTCATCGCTGGTGGTGCCGTTCGCGATCGCGATGGCGGCGCTGGTGCGCCGCGACTACGACGGCTGGATCAAGCCGGCGCTGCCCTGGGTGGTGTTCTCGGTCGCGATCCTCGCGACCGGCTTCATCATGGGCGGGGTGTGGGCCTACAAGGTGCTGGGCTGGGGCGGCTACTGGGGCTGGGACCCGGTCGAGAACGGGTCGTTCATCCCCTGGCTCTGCAACATCGCGCTGCTGCACGGCCTGCTGGTGCAGCGCGTCACCGGGAGCCTGCGCCGCACCAACTTCTTCCTCGCGATCACGAGCTACGCGCTGGTGCTCTACGCTTCGTTCCTCACGCGCAGCGGCGTGCTCGCGGATTTCTCGGTGCACTCGTTCGTCAATCTCGGGCTGAACGGATTCCTGCTCTCGTTCCTGGGGGTGGTGGTGGTCGCGGGCTACGGCACGCTGCTGTTCCGGCTGCGCGACATCCCGGGCCCCAAGGAGGCGCTCGGGAGCTTCTCGCGCGAATCGATGATGTGGCTCGGGCAGCTGGTCTTCATGCTGATGTGCGCGCTCACCGCGGTCGGGATGAGCGCGCCGCTCATCACCCGCATGTTCGGCCCGCCCTCGAACGTCCAGACCTCGTACTACAACCTGGTCAACGCGCCGCTCGCGGTGGCGATGGGCGTGCTGCTGGGGCTCGCGCCGCTCATGCGTTGGCGCAAGCAGGAGGCGGGCGCGCTGCTGCGCGCCGCGCTGCCCGCGATCGTGGTCGCGGTGCTGGTCGCGCTCGCGGCCGTGGTGGCTGGAGTCCGCGATCCGCTGCCGGCGGCCATCGTGTTCGCAGCTTCGTTCGCGCTCGCGGCCAACGCGATCGTGACGGCGCGCGGATTCCGCGCGGGGTGGAAGCACGGCGTCGCCTACCTCGGTCACCTCGGCGCCGCGGTGCTGCTGATCGGGATCGTCGCCTCATCGGGGTATGGCCGCTCGGCCCAGGTCCAGCTGCCGCAGGGACAGGTGCGGGCCGCGCTCGGATACCGGCTCACCTTCGAGGGCGTGCAGAAGTCGAAGAACGGCAAGGACCACGTGCTGATCGCGGTGGACACGCCGGGCCGCAAGTTCCAGGCGGCGCCCGCGCTGTTCTGGAGCGAGTTCAACCAGGGCTACATGAAGAAGCCGCACATCGAGCGCTTCCTCACGCACGACGTGTACATCTCCCCGCTCGAGATCGTGGGAGACGATCCCGGTGGCGGCGCGCTGTGGCTGTCCAAGGGCGAGACCAAGCAGGTCGGGCAGGTGAAGTACACGTTCATCGACTTCGACCGCCAGATGGGAGACGTGGTGCGGGTCGCCGCGCGGCTGCGCGTCGAGATCGGCGGCCGCACGGTCACCGCGCGGCCGGTGCTCGAGATGAACCTCGCGAGCGGCGTGCCCAACCGCATCCCGGACTACCTGCCGGGCGGGGCCTCGGTGCAGATCTCGTCGGTGGATCCCACCACCGGGCGGGTCGCGCTCGAGGTGCCGGGCATGACGCAGATGGGCCGCGGCGGCGACGTGCTGGCGGTCGAGATCAGCACCAAGCCGCTCATCAACCTGGTGTGGATCGGCGCGATCATCATGCTCTCGAGCGCGTTCCTGAGCGTGCTGCGCAGGGCGATCGACCTGCGGCGGCCGGCGGTGGGAGCGTAGCAGAGCCCTCGGGCCGCTCCCGGCGAATCCGGAGGCGCCCGAACAGGACCTCCCGGTCCCGCCCCCCACCATGCCGATCGGCGCCGACCAGGCTCAGGTCGCCACACCCGGTCTCCATCGCTCCTCATTCAATCCGAAGACGAGCAGCCACACCATCAGCACCAGCTCGCCCAGGCCGCACGGCACCAGCACGTACCGGAAGAACTGCGCGCCATAGGCAGGAGCGAGAAAGTGGAGGGCGCTGTTCACGACATACGCCGCTCCGGCGATCGCCAACCACACACCGATGAGGCGCGGCAGGAAAGAGGAGCGCGAGATCAGAAATCCGAGGGCGATGCAGGTGAAGCCGAAGAAGAAGAGGGCGATGTTGTAGCCGATCGCGTGCAACCGAAGCGACGCGAACGCCTGGGCCTGGAGCTGCGCCGTACTCATCCCGATCAACGGCGCCGCCGTCGAGAGGTACGCCAGCGGAGCGAAATGCAGCAGCGTGATGGTCGCCAGCACCGCGACGTGGATGAGTCTGAAGAATGCGGCGAGCAGCGAGATCGGCCGGCTCACTCCCGCGAAGAGAACGAAGAACAGGAGCGCGAGGGTGGCGTCGCCTGCCGCGGCGAAGAGATCCGCGACACCACCCGCGCGCCACAGCGTCGCGTGCGAGAGAATGTTCGCAGCAGTCGCTGCCGGGTCGCCGCGCACGATCAGCTTTCCGCGCACGAACATCTCTCCAATCACCGCTGCCGTTCCGGTGGCGAGGTACACGGCGCCGGCGATGCGAGCCTGCGCCCGGGGCGATACGTCGAATACGCCGCTCATTTCGATTTCCTCGTCAGCTCCACGCCGCTCGCCACGAACGTCGCCTTGCTGTCCTTGACTATCACCCTCCCGAGCAGCCGCGCGTGGCGATGCGCGCTGAACCTCGGCACGACGAACGCCCCACGCTTGAAAACCACTCGCATCGCCGGCGACGAAGCGTCGGGTGCGATCGTCATCCAGCACCCTGCGAAGATGCACGCCTTCCGGACCGTGCCTTCCGTGATAAACTCATCTCGTGTGAACGCTCCCGGGTTCGAGATGACGCTGGCAAGAGGGATGATCGTGCCATCCGAGGGGATCGGCGCGCCGCGGCGGATCACCTCGGCCGCAAACACCGTCGACGCGACGAGCAGTGTGGCGACCAACGCCGCGCTCGACGACAGCAATCGAGTGACTGAGCGCGTGGGGAGCGTTCGTGAGAATGCTGGCTTGGCTGCGTTCGTAGTCAGGTTCGGCATCGCCTCTCCTTCGTGAAGCACTTCGGGTCGATCCGCCTCAGCCCCGCCATGATTCGACGGGTCGAAGCGGGATCGGCAGCTCCCCTGACCCGTCGCGATTTCATGGCGCCCATACATACTGGAGATGTTTCGCTGAACGGAGCCTGAACCGATCGTTCAGCGGCCGTTCAGCAGGCGGGCGTCACAATCCGCCCTGGCCGACGACGTACCCCAACCCATGCGCCTCCTCATCGTCGAAGACGAAGACCGTCTCGCTCGCCACCTCGCATCCGCGTTCGAGGTGTGCGGCTACGCGGTCGATGTCGCAACCGACGGAGAAAGAGCGGACTTCCTGTTGGGGACGGAACGGTACGACGCTGCGATCCTCGATCTCGGGCTGCCGAAGATGGACGGCCTCGCCGTGCTGCAGCGGTGCCGCTCCGCGGCAAACGGGGTGCCGATCCTGGTGCTCACCGCCCGAGCATCGTGGCACGAGAAGGTCGAGGGAATCGACGCCGGCGCGGATGATTACGTGGTGAAGCCGTTTCAGGTCGAAGAGGTGATGGCGCGGGTGCGCGCACTGATCCGGCGGGACGCCGGACAGCTCCAGACCGAACTGCGGCACGGCGCGCTGACGCTCGATCCTCGCACGGCGAAGGTGACGCTGGATGGCGCGCCGGTGCGCCTGACGAGTTATGAATACCGTGTGCTCTCGTATCTGATGCACCACGGGGAGCGGATCGTTTCCCAGACCGAGCTCACAGAGCACATTTATGCTCAGACGTTCGAGCGCGACTCCAATACGATCGAGGTGTTCATCGGCCGGTTGCGGCGCAAACTCGGACCGGCATCCATCGAGACGGTGCGCGGCCTCGGCTATCGGATCGGTGTGCCGTGATCCTGCGCTCGCTCCACGTCATCTTCCGTTCGCTCCGCGCCCGTGTCGTCGCAGCGGCATTCCTGTGGACCGTGGGCTTGCTCGTGCTGGTTCACGTCGCGTCCGCGGTCGCAGCCGAAGCATTCCCCGGACTCCGCCCGGTCGACCAGCTCGCGCTTTCGTGTCTCGGCACCGCCTGTGCGATCGCAGGCATGCTGATCGCCGCTCGAGAGCTGCGCCGGCTCGACCGCGTGCGGACGCGCGTGTCGGCGGTCCGGGCAGGCGAGCAGCACCGGCTGGACGCGAGCGGGCTGACGGAGATCGAGCCGCTGGTTCGCGACATGAACGACCTGCTGGACCACCGCGAGACACTCGTTCGGCGCGCGCTCGAGACCGCAGGTGATCTCGCCCACGGATTGAAGACGCCGCTCGCAATCCTGGCCCAGGAAGTCGACCGCGTCGAGGCCCTCGGGCAGCACGACAGCGCAGCGACGATCGCAGATCAGGTCGAGCGCATGCGCCATCAGCTCGACTTTCATCTGGCGCGCGCCCGCGCCTCCGGCGCCGGATCGACCTACGGTCGCCGCACGGAGATCGGAGCGGCGACCCACAGGCTCGTGAACACCTTGCGCCGTCTGTACGCGAGCAGATCGCTGGCGTTCGAGGTTCGCTTCGCCGAATCGTTCTTCGTGCGGTGCGAGCCCGAAGACTTCGAGGAGATGCTCGGGAATCTGCTCGACAACGCGTGCAAGTGGACTGCTTCCGCGGTGATCGTGACGGCGACCCGCAGCGTCGACGCCGTGACGCTCCTCGTCGACGATGATGGTCCCGGCATCGACCCCTCCATGCTCGATCGGGTCGTGCAGCGAGGAGCGCGTGCACACGTAGACGCCCCCGGCCATGGCCTCGGCCTCGCCATCGTGGACGACCTTGCCCGGCTGTATGGTGGGTCGCTCGCTCTCGAGCGGGGCGACCGCGCCGGACTGCGCGCGCGCCTCGTGCTCCCATCGGCTTGAGCCACGCGAATTCTCAACACGGTTGGGCGTCGGGGGCGGAACGTGATTCTCATAAGAGTTGCGGTCGGAATGACTCACCGCAGCCGGACCGCGACGTCGCAGCTGATCAGGATGCGCGCCAGGGTGAGGAACGCCTGATGAATGACCGACCGTCTCGAATCGAAGCGTGACGCTCACCTTCTCGCCGGCCTTCAGCCGATGCTTGAGGCCCATCAGCATCACGTGAAAGCCGCCCGGCTTGAGCTCGACCGTCTGCCCCGCCGGAAGCTCGATCGACGAGACCTCGCGCATCTTCATCGAGCCGCCGCCGCCGCCGATGGTCTCGTGAAGCTGGGTCTCCGCGGTCACGGAGCGCGGGACCGAGGCCCCCAGCAGGCGATCGCCGCTCGCGCTCCTCAGCCTCAGGTAGATCGCTCCCATCCGGGCGCCCGCGGGGGTCGCCCGCGCCCACGGATCCGAGATGGTCAGTGACTCGCGAGCCGGCGACGACCTGGTGCCCGCCGCGCCGTCCGCACGAGCGTTGTCGCGATGGGCGGGAGCGAAGCATACGAGTGCCGCGGTCGCCGCGACGGCGAAGATGACGCGCGTGAGGAGAAGAGGCTGCTTCAAGCTGTGCATGGGATCCCTCCGGGTTCGATCCAGCATCGCGGCGCGCACGCTCCGCCACACGGACAACCTGCCCACGCTCTCTGCCAACTGACGAGCGACGCCGGAGCGGCCGCCGGCGCGGATGGAGGCGCCATCATTACTTTTCGCTTGGCAACTGCACGAATGTGCACTAGGTTCCTCCGTGGTGCCAGGGGCCGACATGTTCGAATCGTTGAGCGATCCGGTGGACGTCATCACCGCGTTCGTGGATGGAACCATGCGACCGCTGCGATTCCGCTGGCAGGGTCGGGTGGTGCGCGTGAAACGGGTGACGGGGGAATGGAACCGGCGTGAGGGTCAGACCGTGTTGCGCTACTACGCGCTCGAATCGGCCGCCGCCGAAACCTACGAGCTGTGCTTCGATCCGCGCGGGCCACGGTGGATCCTGAGCCGGGCGTGGAGCGGGCCGCGATGAGCGCACGCATGATCCTGCTGGTCGACATGGACGCGTTCTTCGCGTCGGTCGAGCAGGCGCATCACCCGCATCTGCGCGGGAAGCCGGTGATCGTGTGCGGGGATCCGTCTCGTCGCGGGGTGGTGACCGCCGCCTCGTACGAGGCGCGGCCGTTCGGGGTGCACGCGGGGATGCCGCTGCAGGAGGCGCGGCGGTTGTGCCCGCAGGCCGAGTACCTCGAGGGCGACCCGGCCAAGTACATCGGGATCTCGCTCGAGCTGCTCGAGCTCTACACGCGCGTCACCCCCGACGTCGAGCCCTTCAGCGTCGACGAGGCGTTCGTCGGGCTGGGGCCCGAAGTCGCGACGCTCGAAGCGGCGTCGGCGGTCGCCCGCGGGATCCAGCGTTCGATCGATCAGCGCTTCGGGCTCGGCGCATCGATCGGCGTCGGCCCCAACAAGCTGGTCGCGAAGATGGCATCGGGTCTCGAGAAGCCGCGCGGCTTGACCGCGCTCGATGAAGAAGGATTCCGTCGCGCGTTCTGGCCGCGCGACGTTCAACAGATGTGGGGCGTGGGTCCTCAGCTCGCCGCGCGCATGCGGTCACTCGGGATTCAGACCGTCGGCGATCTGGCCCGCGCCCCCGAACCTTCCCTCAAGGCCGCGTTCGGCGTGATCGGCCCGCAACTGCGCGAGGCGGCCTGGGGGCGCGACGACACGCCGCTGATTCCCTACCATCGCGGCGTGGATTCGAAATCGATGGGCCACGAGGTGACGCTGCCCCAGGATTGCGACGAGGCCGCGTTTCTCGACGGCACGCTGCTGCGGCTCTCCGATCAGGTGGGGCGCAGGCTGCGCGGCGAGGGCTATCGGGGGCGGATCGTGACGCTCAAGCTGCGCGATCGCCGCTTCCGCACCATCACCCGCCAGCGCGCGCTCGCGGCCTTCACGGCGGAATGCGAGCCCATCTATCGGACCGCGCGCGCGCTGCTCCACGAGAACTGGAAGGGCGAGCCGCTGCGCCTGGTCGGCGTGAGCGTATCCGCGCTCGCGCGCCCGATGCCGGGGGATCAGAGCGAGCTGTTCGATCGCGACGCGCGGTCGATTCGATTGCGCGAGGCGCTGGATCGCGTGCGCGACCGGATGGGAGAGGCGAGCGTGGTGCCGCTCGGCTCGCTGATCCACCGCCGCACGCTCACCCACGTACCGTTCGGGGCGCTCTCCCCGCGCACGCGAGCGCGGCCGCGGGAGCGCGAGGCGAGGAAGGAGCCGCGCGATTGAGCGACGATCACCGCATCCTGATCGGAACGTCCGGGTATTCCTTCGCGGACTGGGTGGGGCCATTTTACCCGCAGGGCATGCGCTCCGGAGATTTTCTGACGTACTACTCCGGCCAGTTCGAGGCGGTCGAGGTGAACTCCACCTACTACCGTATCCCGCATCCGCGCGTGCTCGAGCAGATGGAACGCAAGACCCCGCCCGGGTTCCGGTTCGTGGTGAAGCTGAACCAGGCGATGACCCACGAGCTCTCGCTCGATCCCGCGCTCTACCACGATTTCCTCGCGGTGCTGGAGCCGCTCAAGCGCGCCGACAAGTACGACGGCCTGCTCGCCCAGTTCCCATGGGGGTTCAAGCGCACCGCCGATCACCAGCGCCATCTCGAGGCGATGCGCGCGCTGCTGCCGGGCGAGCCGCTCTGGACGGAATTCCGCCACGACTCATGGATCACCCCCGACCTCGCGCCGTGGCTCGAGCGCGAGCGCATCGGCTACTGCGCGGTCGACGAGCCGCCGCTGCGCGGCCTCGTCCCGCCGGTCACGCTGCGCACCACCGAGGACGCGTACGTGCGCTTCCACGGCCGCAACACGCAGACCTGGTGGGCGCGCGGCGGGGGGGACCGCTACGACTACGACTACAGCGCGGCCGAGCTGAACGAATGGGTGGCGAAGATCGCGGACCTCGCTTCCCAGGCGCGGCGCACCTACCTCTTCTTCAACAACTGCCACGCCGGCCAGGCCGCGCGCAACGCGAAGCTCATGCAGGAGCTGCTGCGACAGCAGTCGTTGCCGGCCTGAGGCGCGCGCGGCTTCATGACCCGGGGCGTGCGCCGCGCAGTCGCGTGGCGTGTGGCGGGGTCGCCGCCCGCGCGCCTACTTCGGCCGCGGCGTGGTCGAGACGCTCTTCGCGGACGGCCGGATGTGGATCACGGCGTCGCGCGTGGTGATCACGATCTCGTCCCCGGAATCGTCAACCACCACGTTGCCGAGCCCGCGCACCTCGACCTCGGACCCGCCGACCGATCCCGCGTAGCGCAGGCGCCTTCCGGAGACGCCGGATTCCGCGCTCGAGGCGTCCAGCCGCGCCAGCTCGCGCGCGAGGCGTTCGAGGTCGGCCTTGTTGCGGCGCAGGCCATCCTTGCCCTCCCGCAGCGACCGCAGCAGGCCGCTGACCTGATCGAGCGGCACCATGCGTTCCTCGGGCCGCGCGACCGTGGTCACCCACGCCGTCCGGCTCGTTCCGCCACGGAGATACGTCCACCTCACGCGCTGCCCGGGAGCGAGCGCGCCGAAGCGCCGGCCGCCGTCCTCGGTCAGCAGCGAGATGTTGTCGATGTGGGTGAGCACGTCGCCAATTTGAAGTCCGGCGCGTCCGGCGGGACCCCCGGGGTCCACGTAATAGATTTCCGGCAGCGTCCCGAATTCCCACACCGGCGAGCCGCCACCTTCGCCTTGCTCTCCTCCGCACTCGTGACACGTGAGGCCGAACCCCGACCAGCCGCGCGGCAGCGCGCGCAGCGGGGCCACCGGTTGCGGCGCGGGCGTGGCGGGGACCTCGGGCGTCGGTTCGAGGGGAGGCGTGGGCGCCGGCGGGGCGATGCCCGGAGTCGGTGGCGTGGGGGTGACCGCGGGCGTGGGCCACGTCCAGCTGAAGGAATTGGACGGAGCCCGCGGGGAGACCGGCCCGGGCGTGCCGCCCAGCGCCTCTTCCGGGCACACCGCGCCGGGCACGATGCGCACGTCGAGATCGCGGCCGGCTCGTCTCACCGTGAGCGTCACCGGCATTCCCGGCTTCACGTCGCCGAAACGCCGTCCGCCTTCACGCGTGGTGATGAGGGCCCCGTCGATCGCCGTAAGCACGTCGCCATCGCGCAGGCGGCCCGCGGCCGGCCCATCGGAGGCCACGTCGCCGATGCGCGGCTCCGAGAAGAACGACCACTCGCGCGTCATGGTGAGCTTTCCGTTCATCGAGTGCGCGCGGCTCGTGAAGCGGTTCGTTCCATCGAGGCGCGAGAAGCCCAGGTCCCCCACCTTGAGCGCTCCGCTGGCGCATGGCGTCTGCCGCTCGGCGCGGGCCGCGCACGCGATGAGCGCGATCGCGATCGCCGCGGCGGCGGTCGCGATCACGCGGCTCGTGCCCTTTCGCGGATGCACGTTCGTTCGATTCATCGCGCGCCTCAGAACCACACGACGCGCCGCGGCTCCGCGGCGGCCATGCTCGTCGTGTCGCGCCGCGCGGCGCGGCTCATCCCCTGGAGGATGTCGACCGTGAGCGGATCCTCTGGCGCGATCCGAACCATCTGCCGGGCCGCGGCGTGCAGCGCGTTCACGGCCACCTCGCGGCCCTGCGCCAGCTCGGGCGAGCGCGCGCTGTCGGCGAAGGAGGCGAGGCTCGTGAGCGCCGACACGTAGGCCGATCCGGTGCGCTGCACCAGGGCGGCCGCGTTCTCCGCGTCGCGCTGCTGCACCGCCATCACCATCGCGGTCGTGTGCCGCGACTCGATCCACGCGCCGAGCGCGAACCCTCCCACGAACAGCGCGAACGAGGCCGCCGCGGCGCCGACCCACAGCAGGCGGGGCACGTGGAGGCGCAGGGGCGCGCGACCGCGCAGCAGCCCCGCCGCGCGCATCGCGCGCACCGTGCGCTCCTCGAGATCGGGCGAGGGCCGAAGCTCGCGCGGGAGCGCGCCCATCGATGCGCGTTCCGCGGGTGTCAGTTCGTCGTCATGCATGGTGTGTTTCCTCCCGGGGTCCCAACATCGACCGCACTGCGCGCCGCGCGTCGAAGAGCTGGCTCTTCGAGGTTCCGACGGCGATCTCCAGCTGGCGGCTGATTTCTTCGTGAGTGAAGCCTTCCACGTCGTGCAGCACGAGCACGGTGCGATAGCCGGCGGGGAGTCGGGCGATCGCGCGCTCGAGATCGATGCGCTCGCCGTCCTTCGCGGGCGGCAGGTGCAGCCCGAGCTGCTCGGTGAGCTCCTCGCTGCGGGCGCGCCCGCGGCGGCGCAGCGTCTCGCGCGCGAGGTTGAGCCCGATCGCCGAGAGCCAGGTGCGCAGGCTCGACTCCCAGCGAAACTTCGAAAGCTGCCGCACCGCACGCACCCAGGTGTCCTGCACCACGTCCTCTGCATCCGCGGTCGAGCCGCCGAGCACGCGAAGCACGAGCTGGTACAGCGCCGGGGTGTGGCGCCGGTACAGCTCACGAAACGCACGCTCGTCGCCGTCGGCGGCGACCGCCGCGGCCAGGATCCGGTCTTCCGCTTCGGAGGGCGGCGTTTGCCTCATGTCACTCCTGAGTCGGTGGCGGGGGGGAAAGGGTTGGGCGCGAGGTCACATGGTAGCTCGCGGCCGGCCCGGCGCGCAGGCGCGTTGCCCCCGGGGCGGCCGGTGCGCTAGCGTGCGCCTCCGTCGCGCCCATGGTCCGTCGCGGGACCCCCCGCCCGGGCCATGCGCCCATGGCCCCCCATGCACGAGATCCCGCGTCCCCCCGCTTTCATCTCCGCGCCCCCACGGCGGGTGGTGTTCGTGTGCGTCCACAACTCGGCGCGCAGTCAGATGGCCGAAGGATTCGCGCGCGCCATGGCCCCGCCCGGCACCGACATCTGGAGCGCCGGGAGCGAGCCGCGCGAAGTTCACCCGCTCGCGGTCCAGGTCATGCAGGAGGCGGGCATCGACATCGGATCGCAGCGCTCCAAGCGGCTCGACGACGTGCCGTGGCGCGATGCGGACACGGTCGTGACGCTGTGCGGCGAGGCGAAGGACGCGTGCCCGATGCTGGCCCCGGTGGTGCGCCGGGTGCACTGGCCGCTCTCCGATCCCGCCGCGGCGCCCGAGGCGTCGCGGCTCGCGGAGTTTCGCGAGGCGCGCGACCAGATCCGCTGGCGGGTGTCCTCGCTCTGGCCGGGCGAGGACTAGTTCAGCGCGTCTCGCCGCGCGATGCGTTGCTGCGGCGCTCCGCGACGATCGCGGGATGGCGCTCCTGCACGAACGCCTCGCAATCCCGCACGTCCTCCATGCTGCCGAGGATCAGCGGCGTGCGCTCGTGGAGCGTGGCGGGCTCGAGCTCGAGGATGCGGCGCGTGCCGTCGCTCGCGGCGCCTCCCGCCTGCTCCGCGATGAACGCGAGCGGCGCCGCCTCGTAGAGCACGCGCAGCTTCCCGCGCGGATTCTTCTTGTCGGCGGGGTAGAGGAAGATCCCGCCGTAGAGCAGATTGCGGTGGAAGTCGGCGACCAGCGAGCCGACGTAGCGCGAGCTGTAGGGCCGGCCGCTGTCGCCGTCCTCCATCTTGAGCCAGTCCACGTAGCGCTTCACGCCCGGCGTCCACTTGAAGTAGTTCCCCTCGTTCGCGCTGTAGATGCGGCCGCGCTTGGGGGTGTGGATCTCGGGATGCGAGAGCAGGAACTCGCCGAGGCTCGGCTCGAACGTGAACCCGTGCACGCCCTGCCCGGTCGTGAACACCAGCATCGTGCTCGAGCCGTACATGACGTAGCCCGCGCACAGCTGGTTCTTGCCGGGTTGCAGGCAATCGCCCAGTCCGCCGCCGCCGCCCTGCGTCACGCGCGGCAGCACCGAGAAGATCGTCCCGATGTTCACGTTGGCGTTGATGTTCGATGAGCCATCGAGCGGGTCGAAGTTGACGACGTACTTCCCGACCGGCTGGCCCTCGGGGATGTGGATGATGTCCTCGTCTTCCTCGGAAGCCAGCACCGCGAGCTGCCCGGTCGAGCCCAGCACGCGATAGATCGTCTGGTGCGCGAACGCGTCGAGCTTCTGCACCTTCTCGCCGTGCACGTTCTCGTGGCCGGTGTAGCCCAGGATGTCCACGAGCCCGGCCCGGATCACCTCGCGGTTGATCATCTTGGCCGCGAGCGCGATGTCGGTGAGCAGGTTTGTGAACTCGCCGGTGGCCTCCGGGTGGCGGCGCTCCTGCTGGAGGATGAACTGCGAAAGCGTGAGCGCGCGCGCGGTCATAGCTGCCCTCAGTCGGAGAGTCCCGTGACGTCCTCGTGGCCCCTGGCCGCCGAGGCGGAGGCGCCGAGATCGGGGAACGAGCCCGCGACGAACGGCGCCCACTTCTCGGCGAGCGCGCGGGTGCCGGAGACCGCGAGCTTCTCGAGCAGGAAGCGGAACTTGTCCTCGAGCGAGCGGCCGATCGCCTCGCGGCTCGCGGCGGGCAGCCCCCACAGCTCGCGCTTCTTCGCGCCGAGCGCCTTCTTGCGGGTCTTGTAGAAGAACTGCTCGTCGGTGTCGCTGGGCTTGCGCTCGTCGGCGGCACTGGTACGCAGCCCTTCGTAGATCGCGCGCTTGAGTTCGGCCGGGAACGACGGATGGTCGAACAGCATGTTCTGGAACTCGGTGGCGAGGTGGATCTCGCACGCGCCGAGGCCGGGGAAGCGGTCGAACAGCTCGCCGGGCAGCGTGGACGCACCGTGCTGGACCGCGCCGCCGAGCCCGAAACGTTCCCGCGCCAGGGTCGAGCACTTCGCGAGCGCGTCGAAGTCGATCTTGACCTGCGCGATCGAACCGTCCGGCAGCGGCACGCCGCCGTGGGAGGTCCCGGTCTGAATCGAGATCTTGCTCATGCCGGGAACCCCCGGCGCCGCCTTCGCGAGCGCCGCGGCGTACACCTCCATGAACGCGGTCAGCTCCTCTGGGGTCGAGTTCTTTCCGCCGACCTCCCCGATCTCCCCGCCGACCGAGACCGTCACGCCCTTCGGCTCGTGCTCGCGGATGAAGGCCGTGAGCTGGGCGCACAGGCCGCCGTTCAGCGCCTGCTGGGAGGCGAGGTCGGGCTTCGACAGATCGACCAGCGTGGAGCTGTCGACGTCGATGTTGTAGAAGCCGGCGCGAATCGCCTCGGCGGTGATGTCGCGTACCGCGCGCAGCTCGGCGGCCGGATCCGCGGCGTACTTCTTCGCGTTGAGCTGGAAGTGGTCGCCCTGGATGAAGACCGGACCCCGCCACCCTTCGCGCAGCGCGGCGGCCAGCACCACGAAGGCGTACTCGGCCGGGCGCTGATCGGTGTAGCTGATCTCCGAGCGCGCGATCTCGCAGATGACCGCCCCGGCATCCAGCGCCTTCCGGGCGCGAAACAGCGCGCGCGCCGTATCGTACGCAAGCCCGCGGATGTTGATGGCGGGCACCGTGAAGTTCGCGGGCGCATTGCCGCGACCGCGCGCGAGGTAGAGGTGGTGGATCGATGCCGGATAGACGCCGGTGGAGCGCGCCTGCTCGAGCACCGCGGCGCGGGCCTGATCGCGCAAGTCGGGCGTGCCGAACACGCCGGTCCACACGAGGCGATCCAGCGCCTCGCCGCGTCCGCTCGCGAGCGCGGCGGTGGCGTGACGCAATTCTTCCTGAGTCTTCAGCTCCATGGCGCGGTCCATTTTTCTCGGGCGCCGTAGAGTCGGCGGGCACCGTTTGGGGACGGGGGGTCGAGACAACGACTCGCGCGGAGTATAGCCGCATGGCGCGGCCGCGGGCCAGCGCCGCTAGGAGCCTGTCCGAGTATTCGCAACGTCGGCGCGCATGATCCGAGATCCTGGGTGGTGCGCGTCGATCGTCGTTTCGGCCGGCCTGCGAAGGGATCCGCGACGCCCTCGGCGGCGGTCGA